>JAMQPI010000557.1 GCA_023717565.1 Pyrinomonadaceae bacterium
CGTGTCTCCAGATTCCGCCTGACCGAATTGCGGGCGGTTTGCGAGACGTGAAGCCGCCGGGCATGCGTGGCGAAACGCTTAACTTCGCCGCTGGATTCACCGTTGTTGATGATTCCTACAACTCGAATCCACGTTCATTGATAAGCATGGTTCGGACCATCGCCGAAGCGGGTCAGGCGCGGAAGCGACGGATCGTGATAGCTGGTGAGATGTTGGAGCTGGGACCTGACGAGGCCCGCTTGCATCGAGAAGTTGGAGACGAGATTGCTCGCGCCGGCATAGATCTCCTCTGGGGCATTCGCGGTCTGGCCACCGAACTAATCGCCGGGGCCCGAGCCGCGGGCTTAACCGCAACCCGGTTTTTTGATAACTCCCAGGAGGCTGCGGCCGCTCTGTTGGACGAAGTGAAGGAAGGGGATTTGATCTTAGTCAAAGGTTCACGCGGAGTAGCTATTGAGAAAATAATAAGCGCGCTTCGTGGAAGGTTTGAGCTGAAAGACGCCGGTAAAAGCGTCTGAAACACTAAGCTTGGCCCATGCCTAATCGATTCCTGATCCGCGGATAGAACGCCGAAGATGATCTACTACTTCTTATACGAACTGATCTTCGAACAATTCAAGGATAAGGATTGGTTTCTGATCAAGGCGCTTAATGTTTTTCAGTACGTTACCTTCCGCACCGCCTACGCCACGATAACGGCCCTGCTGCTTTCCCTCATGTTCGGCGGCAAGTTCATAGAGGCCTTAAAAAGATGGAACGTCGGTCAACAGATTCGCGAAGAAGGTCCGCAAGGCCACATGGCCAAGCGCGGCACCCCCACCATGGGAGGCGTCCTGATCGTCGGCTCAGTGCTTGTTTCAACTTTGCTCTGGGCACGTCTAACAAACATCTACATTTGGACGATCATCATCGCGACTCTTTTGTTTGCCACGATTGGCTTTCTTGATGACTACAAGAAGATGGCCAAACAGGAGAGCCTTGGGCTTACTGGCAAACAGAAGTTGCTGGCCCAATTACTGATTGCCTTGGGCGTCTTTCTCGTCCTTTTGGTTTCCACCAACTATCCATGGAATGTCAGCATTCCGTTCCTGAAGGACACGGCGCTGCCGTACGGGATCACCAAGATCGCCCCTGGCTTCTACCTGATATTGATTGTGATCGTCCTACTGGGTTGGTCAAACGCAGTGAACCTGACTGATGGTCTGGACGGACTCGCAATCAGCGTGACCTTCATCGCTATGGTCGCCATGACCGGCTTCACTTATTTGAGCAGCGATTTGCGCTGGGCTAGATACCTGGAATTAACTCACCGGCCGGAAGCGGCGGAGTTGACTGTGTTCTGCGGCGCGATGGCCGGCGCCAGCCTCGGGTTCCTTTGGTATAACGCGCCTCCGGCGGAAGTCTTTATGGGAGATGTGGGGAGTCTGGCTATCGGCGGAGCGATTGGGACCGTCAGCATCCTGACGAAACAGGAATTCATGCTGGTCATGGTGGGTGGTGTTTTTGTTATTGAAGCCTTGTCGGTGATGCTCCAGGTAGGTGTTTTCAAAATGACCAAAAGAACCACTGGCACCGGCAGGCGACTCTTTAAGATGACCCCACTGCACCATCATTTCGAGATGAAGGACTGGAAGGAATCCAAGATCGTCTTTCGATTTCTGATCCTGGCAATACTTTTTGCCCTCCTGAGTCTCTCGACGTTGAAGCTGAGATGAAGACATTGCCGATTGCCGATTGCCAATTTCCGATTTGCGATCTTCAACAGTCGCTTGCCATCTCGAGGAATCAATGCGGTCGCCAATCAGTTAACCGGCAATTGGCAATCGGCAATCGGCAATTGGCAATCAGTTGAAGCTGGCGGGAAAGAAAGTTCTGGTGATAGGCGCAGCGCGCAGCGGAATTGCCTGCGCGAAGTTCCTGGTCCAGCGCGGCGCGACGGTGGCCCTCAATGATGAGAAGCCGATTGAAAAGTGGGGCCCGGAAGCAATCGCCGTCAAAGCAGACGGAGTACGTTGCCTTCCCGGCGAGGCGCCGAGTTGGCTGCTCGACAATCTCGACCTGGTGGTCATCAGCCCCGGTGTGCCGGTGAAAAGCATTCCGGTCAGGTACGCGGATCGAGCAGGCGTTGAAGTCATCGGTGAGGTGGAGCTGGCGTCAAGGTTTTTGAAGGGCCGCATAGTTGCCATCACGGGCACGAACGGCAAGACCACGACGACGGCGTTGATTGGCGAGTTGTTGAAAGATGCAGGATTGCCGGTCCAGGTGGGAGGAAATATCGGCACGCCTTTGATAACGCTGGTAGAGAGCTCAACCGACGACGACTGGACCGTGGTTGAACTGTCGAGCTACCAGTTGGAGACAATCAAGGAATTCCATCCGTCGGTGGCAGTGGTGTTGAACGTTACGCCAAATCATATGGATCGCTACGAAGCATTTACCGACTACGCTGCGGCCAAGCACCGGATTTTTATGAACCAGGTGCCCGGCGACGTGGCTGTACTCAATGGCGATGACAAAGTGGTTTCGTCCTGGGCGAGCGGTTTGCGCGCTCACGTCGTGACCTTCAGCGTGCGACGCGAGCTCTCGGAAGGGCTCTTTCTACGCGGCCATGACCTGGTTTCTCGGACGCGGGATGGCGAACGAACGCTCATGAAGCGTGACGAGATGAAACTCCGTGGGCTTCACAATGTTGAAAACGTGCTGGCGGCGTTATCAGCTGGTTTGGCCTGCGGAGCCGGGCCGGAATCAATGCGCGCCACGGTGAGTCGCTTTGAGCCGGTGGAACATCGTCTGGAGCTTGTGGCCGAGATTGAGCAGGTGAAGTTTTACAACGACTCAAAGGCCACCAGCGTTGATGCAACGGTGAAAGCGCTTGAAGCTTTCCAGGATGATGCCGGCAAGGTGGTACTGATTCTTGGTGGCCGGGGCAAGCAGGCGCCTTACACACCGCTCGCTGAGCTCATTCGCGAGAACGTGCGACAGCTTGTATTGATTGGTGAAGACGCAGAAACGATCGCCAGGGAACTCGGGGAGTACGCACCCAGCCAACGAGCAGCCGACATGCAGGAAGCCGTCAAACTCTCGTTTCGGTCAGCGCAACCGGGGGACATCGTCTTACTCGCGCCGGCGTGCGCAAGCTTCGATATGTTTGAAAGCTTCGAACACCGGGGAAGAGTATTTAAGGAATGTGTGCTCGATCTGTCCGTCAAAACCGCAGGCCAAATCGGCAATCGGCAATCGGCAATCGAAAATTAGTTTATGGCCCGAAAGTTATATCCAGACAAATGGTTGTTCGCTGCCACCGTTGGCCTCGCGCTGTTCGGCGTAGTGATGGTCTACAGCGCTTCGGCGGTGATGGCCCAGCGTGACAACGGTAATCAATACCATTACGTCGTTAAGCAGGGAATCTGGACGATTATCGGCTTCGTGGTGATGTTGGCGGTTATGCAGGTTGACTACAACTATTTGAGAAATCGTCGGGTTGTTTACGGTTTGTTGGTGGTGACCACGGTGATGTTGCTGGCCGTCTTCGCTTTCCCCGCCACCAACGGCGCGCATCGCTGGATCAAGCTTCCCGGTCTCTCGATTCAACCGTCAGAGCTCTCCAAGCCAGCACTGGTCATCTTCCTGGCTTACTTTCTGGAGCGACGAGCTGGTGACGAGGGTCAGTTGTGGACCACCTTTATGCCGTGTGCGATTGTCACCGGCGCGTTGGCAGCTCTGATCGTGATCGAACCAGACCTTGGTACGGCAATGATGCTCGGCGTAATTTTCTTTGTGGTTATTTACACTGCCGGGGCGCGGTTGAAGCACCTGGCAATGGTTGCGGCACCGGCGTTGATAGTTGTCGCGGGGTTACTGATCCTGGTTCCGTTTCGAATTCGGCGTTTGATCACCTTCCTCGATCCGTGGGCGGATCCGCAAGGGAGCGGATTCCAAGTAGTGCAATCGCTTATTGCCGTGGGCTCCGGCGGGCCAAATGGTTTGGGATTCGCTCAGGGCAAGCAGAAGATGCTGTTCTTGCCTTTTGCGCACTCTGATTTTATCTACGCGGTGGTGGGTGAGGAATTGGGACTGGTAGGAGCATTAGCTGTGATTGCGGTCTTTGCTCTCTTTCTCTGGCGGGGGCTGCGCACATCGCTGCTGGCGCCGGATCGATTCGGGATGTTGTTGGCCTTGGGTTTGGTGGCCGGAATTGTCACGCAAGCGCTCTTCAATATCAGCGTGGTCCTGTCGCTGGTACCGACGAAAGGAATTCCCCTGCCCTTCATTTCGTACGGGGGTTCATCTCTTGTGCCTACGCTCGCGGCCGTGGGCGTATTGCTAAATATTTCCCAGCAGGCTTCCGGGTCGTTCGAGAGCGGACTGCTGAGATCGTTCATGATCCGTGGGGACCGAGAAGCAAAACAACCACGGGTTGCCACGGGCAGGCGAATCGCTTCGTCGCGCGCCGGGTAAAACAGGATGCGCGCATTGATCGCCGCGGCGGGAACCGGCGGCCATATTTATCCGGGTATCGCCGTGGCGAATGAGATTCTTCGTCGCGACCCGCAGGCGGAAATCAGATTTGTAGGTACGGCGCGTGGACTCGAAACGAAACTAGTGCCGAAAGCGGGTTTTGAACTTTCGATCATTGAAAGTGCTGGCTTGAAGAGTGTGGGCACGGTAGCGCGTCTGCGGGGTGCGGCCATACTTCCGCGCAGTTTTATCGCGGCCAGACGGATCATCAGGGACTTTCGGCCCGACATTGTGATAGGCGCTGGCGGATATGTTTCGGGACCGGTGGTGTTGACCGCGGCAATCCTGAACCTGCCCACGCTGGTCATGGAGTCAAACGCGTTACCGGGCTGGACCAATCGGACGCTGGCGCGGTTTGTTGACAAGGCAGCGGTTTCGTTTGAAAAGTCGCTCAGTTTTTTTCGCGGCAAGGGAGTGGTGACCGGCAACCCGGTGAGGCGCGAGTTCTTTGAGATACCGGCAAGACAGCGAGACGCAGGCCGTTTCTCGGTGTTGGTCTTTGGTGGATCGCAGGGAGCGCATGCAATCAACGAAGCGATGGTTGCTGCTCTGCCGCAACTGGAGAGTTTGCGCAGTGGCTTGCGAATCACTCATCAAACCGGCGAAGCAGATTTTGAAACGGTCCGCACGGCGTATGCGAACGCCGGTTGGTCCGAACAAGCGGATGTGAGGCGCTATATCGACGACATGGTGGTGTCGTTTGGCGACGCCGATCTGGTGATCTGTAGGGCTGGCGCGACCACCACGGCAGAACTCATCGCGGCTGGAAAAGCGGCAATCATGATTCCTTTTCCTTTGGCGGCAGACGACCACCAACGGAAAAACGCTGAGGCACTCGAAGCGGAGGGAGCCGCCAGGATGATTCTGCAGCAGGACTTAGGCGGTGCGAGACTCGCCCAGGAGATAGAAAGACTCGTTCATTCTCCCGTCGAGATCGGGAGGATGGAAGAAGCCAGTCGCAAACTGGCTCGCGGCGACGCGGCGGCAGCCGCGGTTGATTTGATTGAGGAGTTGATTGAAAGCAAAAGGAGTCAGTAGTCAGTTGTCCGTGGTCAGTGGTCAGTGGTTTTTGGCCTTTGGCCTTTGGTTTTTCTGGTTCTGAGATCTCAGATCTGAAATTTGAGATCTCAGATCCAAAAGCCAAAACCACAATCAAGGAACCAAGAACAAAGAACAAAGAATAAAGAAGGAAACAAAGCCACTGACCACTGACAACGGACCACTGACAACTGACCACTGACCAACCCCATGTTTAGACAAATTCAGCACGTACATTTTGTGGGCATCGGCGGCATAGGTATGTCCGGGATTGCGGAGGTGCTGGTTAATCTCGGCTTTCGCGTGTCTGGATCCGATCAGAAACGATCGAGCGTGACCGATCGCCTACAACACCTGGGAGTGGACTTTGCCGAGGGCCACAGTGAGGAGAACATAGGTGACGCGCAAGTAGTGGTGCGCTCCACAGCTGTCCGGGACGACAATCCCGAAATCATAGAGGCGCACCGCCGCTCTATACCTGTGATTCCGCGGGCCGAGATGCTCGCCGAATTGATGCGGTTGAAACCGCACTCGGTGGCCGTGGCTGGATCGCATGGGAAAACGACAACCACTTCTATGGTCGCGACGGTGCTCGGACATGCGGGACTCGATCCGACAATCGTTGTGGGCGGGGTCGTCGGCGCGTTTGGATCGAATGCGCACCTCGGCAAGAGTGATCTGATGGTTGTTGAAGCTGATGAAAGCGACCGCTCGTTTCTTATGCTTACACCCACGATCGCCGTGGTCACAAATATAGACCGCGAACACATGGACTACTACCACGACATGGACGACGTGCGCACCTGCTTTACCAGTTTCGTGAATAAAGTCCCGTTCTATGGAGCTTCAGTGCTATGCCTCGACGATCCCAACGTTCAGGCGATCATTCCTCACATCGAACGACGCCGGATGACGTACGGCTTGAGCGCTCAGGCCGATATCTCAGCCCATGACATTCGTTACGATCATAGTTTTGGGTCGAGTTTTACTGTTTGGCGGAGCGGCAACCCAGTCGGCGAAATCAACCTGCGGGTGCCAGGTCTGCACAACGTTTACAACTCGTTGGCAGCCATTGCGGTCGGCTTTGAGCTGGATGTTCCTGTCGAGCAGATCGCCGAGGCGCTGGGCAGCTTCACCGGAGCGGGAAGGCGGTTTCAGTCTAAAGGTGAGGTGGGAGGAGTGCTGGTGATTGATGACTACGGACATCACCCCACCGAAATCAAAGCAACCCTGGCCGCCGCGAAGATTGGATCCGGCGGACGGCGCATCGTCGTACTTTTTCAGCCACATCGCTACAGCCGTACTCACGATCTGATGGAAGAGTTTGCGCGTTCGTTCAATAACGCTGATTCCCTATTCATCACCGACATCTATGCGGCCAGCGAGGAACCTATCGAAGGGGTTACGGCGGAGACTCTGACGGAAGCGATCACGCGTTTCGGCCACAAGGATGCTCATCATATCGGAGCCCTTGAGAATGCGCCGATGACCTTGCGAGATCACGTTCAGCCGGGCGATCTCGTTCTGACGCTCGGTGCGGGCAACGTAAGCCGCGTCAGCGATCAACTTCTGGAACTCCTGCGCGAACGAGGTGACGCCAGGGCGGTGTGAATTTGATGTCAGCACCAAAGGACGAATTACAGCTCCAGCGGCGGGATGTGGCTCTCGAAGAGATGTCCGCGCGTCTTGGAGTGCGTGCCGAACGAGGGCGCCGCTTCGCTGAATTGACCAGCTTGAGGGTGGGAGGATCGATCGACTGGGTCATCTCTCCACAAACTGAAGCACAAGCAGCAGCGGTGGTTCATGTCCTGGACGGAGCCGGCATCGGCTGGCGGGCGCTGGGATCGGGCAGCAACGTACTTGCCGACGACGGCGAGCATCATTACGTAGTTTTGAGTTTGAAAGACTTGAAGGGCGACGTGACGTTTGCTGGTGAGTTGGTCCAGGTGAGCGCCGGCTATTCCTTGCCACGTCTATGCATTGACGTTGCCCGGCAAGGCCTTTCAGGAATCGAGGGGCTGGGAGGAATTCCCGGAACCGTCGGCGGCGCTCTTTGGATGAATGCTGGAGCCTACGAACACGAGATCGGAAAAGTAACAGAGACTGTGAGAGTGGCTCGGGGTGGCGAGGTAGTTGAAATTCCAGGCAGCACGATCCAATGGAACTATCGTCACACTTCGTTTGCCGAAGGAGAACTGTTGTTGGGTGCAACTCTGCGTCTGCGGCACGGCGATCCGGAAGAAATTATGACCCGCATGGATGAAGTCAAAAGCCGGCGAATGGCAACCCAACCGCATGGTGGCCGATCGGCTGGTTGCTTCTTCAAGAACCCGCCGGAGAGCATGGTGGGTACCGGCAAGATGATCGATGACATGGGAATGAAGGGGGCGCGACGCGGAACGGCTGTGGTGTCACCGATTCATGCAAATTTCATTGTCACCGAGGGCGAGAATGCGCTGGCCGCAGATGCGATGGCGCTGGCGGAAGAAATCCGCGAACGGGTCAAGCGCGAACAGGGAATTGAGCTGGAGTATGAAGTGGAACTGTGGGCCGCAAATAGACCGCACAAACAAGACCCCGACGCCACGGAGTAAGGAGCAATTGTGAGAGAACAAGTGATCCCTCAGAAGGTTGGCAATCGGAGCGGAATGACGGCGAAGCGGCGCGCGGGCGGAGCGGCGCAGCGACCGCAGCGACGAGACCGCGACGGATCCGGCCAATCCCTGGGCCAACGCATGCGCGGAATTCTTGGTTACGTTCCGTTGTTGCTAAAGGTGACCCTCGCGATAGGCATCGGCGGACTCATCTTTGCCGGGTATCGCGCCGCCTCCGCAGCCAGTTTCTTTCAGATTCGTAAAGTAGAGATTCAGGGTGATTCCCGTGCGTCGGCAGCAGATATTCGAACGCTCGTAACGCGTGACGTTGCCAAAACAGGAGTGTGGCGGGCGGACCTCGAGGAAATGAGTTCCCGCCTCGGGCGTCTTCCCTGGATTCGCGTCGCAGTGGTTTCCCGGGTGTTACCGGATGGCATTCGAGTTCGTATCGAAGAGCGCCAACCCCGCGCCGTTGTGCGGACAGGAGCGGGCAGGTTTGTATGGGTTGATGACGATGCAGTGCTGCTGGGTGAGATGCTGCCAACGGATCAGATGCCGGCGTTTTTCCTGCGGGGTTGGGACGAAGATCCGGGAGAAACCAGCCGCAAAGAGAACATGGACCGAGTCAGCAAATTTCTCGAGATGCAACGTGAATGGAGTGCCGCAGGACTCTCTGAGCGAGTCAGTGAGGTGAACGTCGTCGACATTCGCGACGTGAGAGCACAACTTGCAGGTGACGACTCGCAAATTGAGGTGCGACTTGGTTCCCAGGACTTTGGCCAACGGTTGAAAGATGCGCTCGGTGTTTTGGACGAACATCGCCAAACACCTCGAGGCCAGTTCATAAGTTACCTGGATGTGACTCAAGGCCGGCGAGCGATAGTTGGGTTTATGTCTGGCGCCCGGGCTACCAGCGATAGCCCTGACTTGGCCAGCAACGGTGAGCGCGGAGCGGTTGATACGCCTGCCAGCTCTGAACGGAACAACCAGAGGGCCGCGGCTGATGCGGCCCGTCAAAACAACGCGGAAAAGAAACGCGACGCTAAGCCGAGTCGCGATGAAACGAATGGCGGAGAGCGACCAAGGCGAGCGCGACCTACTCAATGATCGCTGAACCGGTTTCATTTAAGGAGCAAAGGTAGATGGCTAAGCGTACCCAACACACGATTGGCCTGGACATCGGAACAAGTAGGGTCACGTGTATCGCCGGTGAACCTGGTGAGGGCGGGTTACTGGATATCGTAGGCATCGGCGAGGCCGAGGCGCGCGGACTTCGCAAGGGTGTGATTGTGAATCCTGATGCCGCGGTGGACGCGATCAAGAAGGCTGTCGAGGAAGCTGAAAGAATGAGTGGTATTGAAGCCGAAGAGGTCACCATTAATCTCGCCGGCTCACACATTCTCGGGTTCAACGGTCAGGCGATTGTGGCTGTGTCCGGTCGCGATCGAGAAATCACGCACGAAGACGTGCGCCGCGCGATCGACTCTGCGTGTGCAATTCAACTTCCGGCCGGACGCGAGATAGTCGATCGCTTGCCCCAGGAGTTCATCGTTGACGATCAGGATGGCATTAACGACCCCGTGGGAATGATCGGGGCCAGGCTGGCAGTCAAGGTCCATATTGTGACCAGTCCGGTGACAGCGAGGCAAAACGCCATCAATGCCGTTAATCGAGCAGGTCTGGTGGTCGCTGATATGGTGCTGGAACAGCTCGCCGCCGCCGAGGCCTCTCTGACCGAGGACGACAAGGAGTTTGGAGCGGCCCTGGTGGATGTTGGTGCGGAAACGACCGGGTTAGTGATCTATCAGCGCGGGGCAGTCCAGCACACAGCAGTGTTCCCGCTGGGCGGTTCCCATTTCACTAACGATATCGCTTTCGGACTGCGTACTCCCATTCCCGAGGCAGAAAAGATCAAACGAACTGTGGGATGTGCTTGCAGCACGTCGTTGAGTGAGATGGAGCGGAGCGAACTTGTCGAGGTTCCTTCAGTCGGTGGACGCGCTCCGCGCCAGTTGTCCCGGCAAATACTCTGCGACATTCTCCAACCCCGCGCCGAAGAAGTTCTGATGCATGTCGCCGATGAGATTAAGGACTCTGGTTGGGAACGTCAGCTCTCGAGTGGCGTGGTATTGACCGGTGGCGGAGCGTTGCTGAGTGGCATGACCGAGATTGCAGAACAGGTGTTTGATGCTCCGGTACGTTTGGGTTTCCCCGAAAGAGATCGCTTCGGCGGTTTGGTTGAAGACGTGCAGAATCCGTCGTGGGCAGCTGCTGCTGGATTGTCGTTGGTAGCGTTCCGCGCACAGGCTACTGAGATGCGCGCGGGCGTCAGTCGCCGAGGTTCGACAGGCAAGCTGACGCACTTCGTTTCGAGATTCAGAAATCGTTTCAGTAGTATTTTTTGACAAGTTGTTGTATGCTCACGGCCCGAGTGCACAAGATGTTGTCCGCAACATATGGATGCCCATGGCGCGAGCTACCCAATATAGAAGAAGAGGCCCTTGGAAGCCTTCCCGCTTTGGGAGAGAGGAAATAACTATGGCACCGGATGTTCGTAGTCCTGCAACAGGCATAAATATTTTCATCGATGATGATCCTCCAATCACTGGTGCGCGGATAAAAGTAATCGGAATCGGTGGCGGCGGCGGTAATGCTGTTAACCGGATGATCGAAGCGGGCATCGAAGGAATCGAGTTTCTAGTTGCCAATACCGACTTGCAAGCGCTCAAGCGCTCGCGCGCTCCGATCAAAATCCAACTAGGCAGCCGCCTTACCAAGGGCCTGGGTGCAGGGGCTGACCCTGGCGTCGGACGTGAAGCTGCGCTGGAAGATACCGACAAGATCATTGAGGTCCTGGAAGGCGCCGACATGGTTTTCGTTACGACCGGTCTCGGTGGCGGCACCGGTACTGGGGGCGCTCCGATCATTGCCTCCCTGGCAACCGAATTGAATTGTCTCACCGTTGCCGTCGTAACCAAGCCGTTTCATTTTGAAGGTCGCCGCAGAATGCAGCAGGCTGAACACGGCCTGCGCGAGTTGCGCGAATGCGTTGACACGGTCATCACCATTCCCAATGAGCGGTTGCTGCACACGGTCGAGAAAGGATCCTCGTTGCCGGATGCGTTCAGAATTGCTGACGATGTTTTGCGCCAGGCCGTCCAGGGAATCAGCGATTTGATTACGGTTCCCGGATTAATCAACCTCGATTTTGCCGACGTAAAATCGATCATGTCAGGGATGGGCATGGCTTTGATGGGTGCTGGCCGGGCCACGGGCGAAAACCGCGCCATTGAAGCGACCCAGCAAGCCATCTCGTCGCCGCTGCTTGAGGAAGCATCGATTCAGGGTGCGAAGGGCGTGCTCATTAATATCACCGGGGGGCCGGATCTTACGCTCTACGAGGTTAACGCGGCCTCTACCATTATTAGAGAGTCGGCGGATGAAGACGCCAACATTATTTTCGGCGCCGTGATCGATGAGAACATGTGTGGTGAGATGAAGATCACGGTGATTGCGACCGGCTTTGAAAGAGAATCAATTGCAGTTGCCTCAGTTGGATCCACAGTAGCGCTGCCGAGCAATGTGCCTCGCTACACTCAACGACCAACCGATGATTTGCCTCGTCCGATGATGAGTCACGCGCGCGCCGACGATCTTGACGTCCCGACCTTCATCCGGAAAAAAGCCGACTAGTTAAGGGCGCTGGACAATATTTCGACGAAAGGAAGGCTGGCAGGTGGCCTTCCTTTCACTTTGTTCGGCTTTCTTCGCAAAAGTTTTGGGTTTTCTGCTTTGCTTTTTCGTTTGCGGTTGTGTAGCATGACGACATTCCTTGCAGGATTTTCCATTACGGGTAAGTTTTCCCTCTCCTTGAGTGGCCGCAGCCTGCGAGAGTATTGATTGTCGATCCGAGTCAGCTCATCCCTTCCACTAATGTGCCTGGCGCGATCGGTTTAAACCCCGTCTTAGATCGTTGGAGGAGAATCAGGTGAATCGTAAACTTATTAGAACCACACTCGCGGAGGTAAAAGGAAAAGCACGCGAGACCCCGCCGCCTCGAGAACGGACGAATGGTAGCCCCCACCGCGGTCCGAGTGGCGAAGGTGGAAGGGAAGCCTCGCAGCGGGCCGCCCAGCAGGCTGCAGTTCAAGTGCGCAAGCGGATACCCCCTCCGCTCGAGACCAACGCGGAAATCTTCTATTACAAGAAGCAAATCGACGCGCATACGCTGATGGTCATCGTCCTACTCGACGGTGAAGAGATTGAAGGCACGATCGAGTGGTATGACCGAGGAGCGTTAAAGGTTAACCGCCAGTCGGCGCCCAACCTTCTGGTCCTGAAGCGGAACATAAAATACATGTACAAGGCCGACGAACGCGAAGACCCAGCGGCGGATTAAGTAAGTTGAACTTACCGGTTTGACCCCGACTCATCTTTCGCCCCCGCCTCTGCGCGCGTCGTCTCAACGGAATGAGACAGTTTGCCAATAGCTCGTCCCACCTCGGCTATCGACCGAGACGATCATTGCCACGCATCGGCATCACCATGGGTGATCCTGCTGGGATCGGTCCAGAGGTGGTGCTGAAGGCTGTTGCCGAGGAAGAGATTAGCCGCATTTGTGCCCCGGTAATTATTGGTGACGCCCAACTCCTGGCTCATACCGCCCGCACCCTCGACTTGCAGTGCGGCTACGACATCATCCGTCAGGGAGAGCCACTTCCCGAAAACCTCGGGGAGCCGGTCATTTTTCATCTCGATAACATCGGTGGATTCATTGAGCCGGGCATTGAATCGGGAGCGGCGGGAAAGGCTGCAGCCGGTTACATAGAAGCCGCCGTTGAGCTTTGCGCAGCAGGTAGTGTTGATGCTATCGCGACCGCTCCTATTAATAAGAGAGCGTTGTTTCTGGGAGGATATAGCTTTCCTGGGCACACTGAATTTCTGGCCCATCTCACAGGGAGCGAAGATTCGGCGATGGCCTTCGTGGCTGCGAACCTGCGAATCGTATTGTTATCCACGCATGTGCCGTTGGCGGAGGCTATCAGACTGGTAGAGCGTGACCGCATTGTTCGAACCATCAACCTTGCAAATCGTGAACTCCGACGCTGGGGCATTGAACGCCCGCGCCTGGCGGTAGCAGCATTGAACCCGCACGGCGCAGAAGGAGGCCTGTTTGGCATGGAGGAGGCCGCGGAGATGGTCCCCGCGATCGAGGCTTGTCACGGAGTTGATGACGTTAATGTGCGAGGACCGTTCCCGGCGGACACGGTATTTTTACGCGCTTCCAGAGGTGAATTCGACGCGGTTATCGCCTGTTATCACGATCAAGCCATGATTCCGGTCAAGTGTCTCTCTTTCGGAGAGGCCGTGAACGTCACTATGGGCTTGCCATTTATTCGCACCTCCGTCGATCATGGGACTGCCTTCGACATAGCCGGCAAGGGTCTGGCTGAACATTCAAGTATGCTTGCTGCGATTAAGCTAGCGGCAGAATTATCAACTAGCGCCGGCGAGAGTAGCCGCGCTGTGGAAGTCTAAACAAAATGGCTAGTGAAGAAAACAAAACCGCAGGGTCAGAAAGTAAAGGTCGCCGGGTTAT
>JAMQPI010000582.1 GCA_023717565.1 Pyrinomonadaceae bacterium
AGGATGTTTGGGTGATTGATCGCACCGGCAGCTTGCGCTTCCTGCTCGAAACGACGCAAACGTTCTGAATCTGCCGAGAAGGCGGCAGGCAGGACTTTGATGGCGACATCGCGGTTGATTTTAGGATCGCGCGCGAGATAAACCTCTCCCATTCCGCCAGCGCCAAGTGGCGAGAGAATTTGGTACCGCCCAAGCCAGGTATCTCGAGAGAACCTCATCCAGGATTAGAGATCTGTCAAATGGAGTTACTTTATTAGCGATTGGCTGGAAGTCAAGATTTTCCCGTTACGTCGAGCTCAGAATCTAACTCGGTGCGGTACGTTCAGTTACCTGCTCAATGTCCTCGAGTGAAAGTCAGAGCCGGCGATTTGCAACTACTGGTATTAAATAGGTCGGAGTGTTAGCATTCGTGGCCGCCTTTAATGGGATCTATGCTTACTGCTGAGTTGATTAATACGTTATTTGACGCTGAACTGCCAGAACCCTCGCATTGGGAGTCTCATTATCCTCCGCGCGATCTTCCGCCGGGTGCGATCGTAACGCGCTTTGGCCCAAGTCCAACAGGTTTTTTGCATACGGGCGGGATCTACGTCGCCACTCTCGGCAAGAACCTCGCACACCATTCCGGTGGTTCGTACTTTATTAGAATCGAAGATACCGACCAGGCGCGAGAAGTCCCCGGTTCGCGAGAACAGTTTGCACGCGCATTCAAGTACTTCGACATCGAGTCAGACGAGAACGACTTGAATTCAAAATGGGGACCGTACGAACAGTCTAAGCGAGAGCGGATCTATCACACCTACGCGCGCGAGTTGCTGCGGAGCGGCGATGCCTATTTATGTTTTTGCACTCGGGAAGAGTTGGCCCAGATGACGGAAGAACAAAGAGCGGAAAAGGGCCAGACGGGCTATTACGGCTCATGGGCGCGTTGCCGAAACCTTTCGCAAGCTGACGTCATGACTCGTCTCCAAGCCGGAAAGCCTTATACGATCCGGTTTCGTTCGCCCGACGATCCAGCTAAGCGCGTCGAGTTCGTTGATCTGATCCGCGGTCGAATCGAACAGCAGGACAATGTGAACGACATCGTGTTGTTGAAGGGTAGCGATCAATCTCCGAGACTTCCCACTTACCACTTCGCTCACGCCGTTGATGATCCTTTGATGAGAGTCACGCTGGTACTTCGAGGTGAAGAGTGGATCTCTTCAGTGCCGGTGCATCTGCAGCTATTCAACGCACTGGGTTTCGAACCAATACCGTATGCCCATATCGCTCCGCTAATGAAATTCGACGGAGCGAGCCGGCGCAAGCTGAGCAAGCGAAAAGATAACGAGGCTGACGTTGAGTTTTACATGAAATCGGGTTATCCCGCAGGCGCGGTGCTACATTATTTAAGAGGTCTGGCCAACAGCAGGTTCGCTGAAATGACGTTCGAGGAGTCTGCTGCGTCTGCTCTCAGTTTAAGTGACTGCGGAGTGGCTGGTCCGATCTTCGATCTTGTTAAGCTTGAATCGATCAGCCGCGAGTTTATCGCGCAACTTCCCACGGAAGAGGCGTTGGAAAGTTTGCTCACCTGGGCCCGGGAGTATGATCCTGAGTTGGCCGCAATACTATCCAGGAATTTGCCGCTGGCTCGCCGCATCTTTACGAATGAGCGACAGCTTGGCGTGCAGCGAAAGGATCTTGCAAAATGGGAGGAGTTCCGGACGGCTTACGGTTTGTACTTTCCGGAATTGTTTCCACTAGTAAGTGACCCTTCGGATCCTCGCTTCGCTCCAGTCGAACCTGACATGGTAGTTGAGTTGGCCAAAGGTTTCGCTGATTCCTATCGGCATGAGGAAGACAAAGAAGCCTGGTTCGAACAGATCCGCAGGTTGGCCGCCGCCCAAGGGTTCGCGCCAACAGCAGCGCAATATAAGAAGAATCCGGAGAATTTTGCCGGTTCGATCAGTCATGTGAGCAATGCCATTAGAATCGCCCTGACCGGGCTAAAACAAAGTCCGGAACTTTTTTTAGTAGCTCACAACATCGGTGAAGAGGAGTTACTAAGGCGTGTCAGAGCACTCACCCGAAGCAACGAGTCGCGCAGCGCATAAGCTAATGAGAAGTGGTGTTTTACGACAGTCTTTCAATCCGGTGGTATCTTCATTTCACAGCTTCTGCCTAGGCGGGATTCCTGAGAGAAGACTAATCCATCCACTACTGTGGGCGGATTTTTGCTTGGTGAAAAGCCTGCGCGAGATGACCCTGCCCGACATCTTTTGTAAACTAGAACAGACGACTTAATCAGAGCCTTAGTTACGGAGCAAATCAAAAACGTGCCTTTTGAAACTGAATCTACCGAGGCTTCGCCAGAATCACAGCCAATTAGTGATGGGCCCTCGAATTTTATTAGAAACATCATGATCGAGGACATCAAGAGCGGCAAACATGGAGGCCGTGTACAAACGCGATTTCCTCCCGAGCCGAACGGCTACTTGCATATCGGCCACGCCAAAGCCATATGCCTCGATTTCGGATTGGCGGCGGAGTTTGGCGGCCAGTGCAATTTGCGTTTTGACGACACCAATCCGTCAAAAGAAGAAACAGAGTATGTTGATGCCATCATGGAGGATGTGCAGTGGCTGGGGTTTAAATGGGACGGCCTCTATTATGCCTCTGATTACTTCCAACAACTTTACGAATGGGCCATTCAGTTGATTAAGGACGGGAAAGCCTACGTATGCGACCTCAGCGCTGACGAGATTCGCGAGTATCGCGGCACGTTAACCGAGCCAGGAAGAGACAGCCCCTATCGCAACCGATCGGTGGAGGAGAACCTTGATCTATTCGCGCGCATGAAACAGGGAGAGTTCCCGGATGGTTCGCGAACGCTGCGGGCGAAGATCGATATGAGAGCTCCCAACCTTAATCTGCGCGACCCGGTCATGTATCGAATTCTCCACATGGACCATCATCGTACAGGTAATGAGTGGTGTATTTACCCGATGTACGATTACGCGCATGGGCAGTCGGATTCTATTGAGCGCGTGACACACTCGATGTGTACTTTGGAGTTCGATAATAATCGGCCTTTATATAATTGGTTTATCGAACAGCTTGGCATTTTTCCTTCGCGACAATACGAGTTCGACCGGCTTGCACTTACGCATACTCTGCTTAGCAAACGCAAGCTGCTGAAGTTGGTTGAGGAAGGACACGTCGAAGGTTGGGATGATCCACGTATGCCAACGCTTTCGGGCATGCGCCGGCGCGGTTACACTCCCACCGCCATCCGCAACTTCTGTGCAAGCACAGGCGTATCGAAAACGAATGGCATTACTCAGTTACAGCAGCTTGAATACTTCCTGCGCCAGGACTTGAATCGACTTGTTCCCCGCGTGATGTGTGTTCAGAAACCATTACGCGTCGTTGTCGAAAACTACGCGGACGACCTGGTGGAAGAAATGGAGGCTATCAACAATCCCGAAGATAGCTCCGCCGGAACCAGAAAGATTCCTTTTTCAAAGTCGCTGTATATTGAGGAAGATGATTTTCGTGAAGATCCGCCGAAGCAGTTTTACCGGCTAGCCCCTGGTCGCGAGGTGCGCCTCCGTTATGCCTACTTAATCACCTGCAAAGAAGTCATTAAAGATAGCAGCGGCAGGATTATAGAACTCCGTTGCACTTACGATCCGGCTACTCGCGGCGGTAATACGCCTGATGGGCGAAAGGTAAAGTCCACTATTCACTGGGTCTCAGCGGATCACGCCCTACCCGCAAAGGTCCGGTTCTATGACAACCTTTTTCTTAAAGAGGATCCTAACGAGGTTGAAGAAGGACAAGATATTACCGAAAATCTGAATCCTGATTCATTGCAGATACTTCACGATTGCAAAGTAGAACCGAGTGTGCGAGACGCAGAGCCTGGGACTAAGTATCAGTTTGAGCGCCTTGGTTATTATTCCGTTGACCGCGACTCGGGGCCCAACTTGGTGTTCAATCGGACTATTGGCCTGCGCGATACGTGGGCAAAGATCGAAAAACGCGGACCAATCGGCAAATAGCAAATGTTGGTTTCACCCCGTTAGGGGTGGCATGTTTATAGTACAGTCGAAAGCCAAATCGATCGTCACCCCGTTGGGGTGACATGTTTCAATTGCAACTCATCCGGTCACCGGCTCGAACGCGCTTGCAAATATTTGTGTGGGGGTGTGAACATCTCACCCCTAAGAGTCTGTCGGAAAAAGCATGGACAGCGATCAAAGAATAAGTAAACTGCGGCCATGGGCAAAACATTTCGTTCATACGACATGAATCAGCAATTGCTGTTGCCGCCGGATCTGCGGGAGTGGCTGCGCCCAGATCACTTGGCGCTTTACGTCAGCGACGTGGTTGATTCGTTGGATCTTTCTGGAATTCTGAAGGTCTACGAAGAAGGCGACGGTCGAGGTCGGCCTCCCTACCATCCGGCGCTGATGGTAAAGCTGCTGGTTTATGGTTATTGCACTGGCAAGATGTCGTCGCGGAAGTTGGAGCAAGCCACCTACGACGATGTGGCGTTTCGGGTATTGAGCTGCAATCAACAGCCGGATCACGACAGCATAGCCGGGTTTCGCCAGCGACATCTTCAGGAGCTGGGACGATTGTTCGTGCAAGTCCTGGAGTTGTGCGAACGAGCGGGGTTGGTAAAGCTGGGCCACGTAGCGATTGATGGCACCAAGATCAAAGCCAACGCCTCGAAGCATCAATCGCTTTCTTATGAGCGCATGAAGGAGGCGGAGCAAGAGCTGACCGCAGAAGTGGTGCGCCTCTTGACTGAGGCACAACGAATAGACGAGGAGGAGAACCAGCTGTACGGCCAAGGCAAACGCGGTGATGAGTTGCCGGAAGAGCTGCGTGATCGGGAAACGCGCCTGGCAAAGATTCGGGCCTTGAAAGCGGAACTGGAGGCAGAGGCTAAAGCCGCCGCTGCGCAAAAGCTGGCAGAAAAAGAAAAGCCCGCCGCTGAGCGCAGTCGCAAATGGCGGCCGAAATGGGAGGTATCCGAACAAGGAGAGATCCTGCCTTTGCCGAAGAGTAAGCGGAACCTCACTGATCCGGATTCGCGGATAATGAAGGATGGAGCGACGAAGACTTTCCATCAGGCTTACAACATTCAGGTAGGGGTTGACGAACAAGCGCAGATCATCGTGGCTACCAAAGTCGTGCAATCTGGCGCTGACCAAGAGCAGTTGATTCCGGTGCTGCGCGAGGTAGAAAAGAACCTTGGGCGAATGCCTGAGCGGGTCTCGGCCGATGCTGGCTACTACAGCAAAGCCGCGCTTACTCATGAGGCAGTTAGAGGAGTTGATTTGCACGTGCCACCTAATCAACGTCAACCCCTCAATTGGGAAGAAACTCTGACCCCAGGCGCCACTATTCAGGAACGGATGTGGCACAAGCTGGGCAGCAAAGCAGGGCGCGAGGTGTTCGGCAAACGAAAAGTGATCGTCGAGCCGGTCTTTGCCCAGGTCAAGCATATCCGAGGCTTTCGGCAGTTTCTGCTGCGGGGCTTGCCACAGGTCGAAGCGGAATGGCTGCTGGTATGTATGACGCATAACTTGTTGAAGATGTTCAGAGCCACGAAACAATTTCAGATAGCCTGACCGCGGGAAAGATCGACGAAAAGCTCAGCATCCTAAAAGCAACGGCCAATCTGAAGTGAATCAGTGCT
>JAMQPI010000585.1 GCA_023717565.1 Pyrinomonadaceae bacterium
AGCCTTTCAGCCTGCGAGAGCTTGAAGCCCGGATAAAGACTGTCCTCAGACGGACCAGAAGCGCGTCGAATTCTGATGGCGCGAGAGATGAGGCGCCGATTGTTCGCGGCAAACTGCGAATCGATCCGGCTCGTCGAGAAGTGACAATTGGAGATCGCCAGGTTGAACTGACCCCAAAGGAGTTTGATCTGCTGCGCCTGTTTGCATCCAACCCGGGCAGGGTGTTCCCTCGTAAGTACCTGCTGGAAAAGATCTGGGATTATTCTTACGAGGGTTATGACCGCACTATCGATTCTCATATCAATCGATTGCGGGCCAAGATCGAAGATAATCCCGAGAACCCCCAGATGGTCTTAACCGTTTGGGGAATTGGCTATAAGTTCACCGACGAACAATAACCTCGTTCGCCGGCCGTAGCAGTAACAACAGCTATTTCACATTGACTTCAGTCATGCTCTCCCCGCTCCTGGAAAGCCAACCCGAGTCTCCACCATCTAGCTGTCTTGAGCCAATTCCGGAACTGTAGGAACCACTTCTTGTGGGTCGCCGGCTGGCTCGCCAGACAACCCTCGGCAAACGCCGATGGGCGCGCTCCGATGAGCAATTGAGGTTGGGAAAAGAAAAGTCTTGATTCAGAAACCGCCATTCTCGAGCTCTTCCGCACTATTGGAAGCGACTGATCCTTCAGTAGGGGATATTCTTTCTGACAAAGAAGAGTTCGAGGCTGTAAAGGTTGGGGAAACGTCAGATCCTTCAATGGAGGAGGACCGCTCTGACGGAGAAGAGGTTGACGTTATCAAAGCCGCGTTAACGACTCGTACCCTCGTGGCCAAGAAAAGCAAATTATCAGAGGAAGAAATCCGGCTGGGAGAAGAAGCTTTCCGCAACGCACTACTCGAACTTGAAGCTTTGGGCCAGACGGCGGCAGACGGGGAGACAGAGCGAGCCGAGAAGGAACGTCAAGTTCAGTCAGAAGATGAGATCCCTCGCTTACCTCAGGAGCAACCGATAGAGGCAGCTAGCTGGCGTCTTGCTACGCATGTGCAGGTGGCGGAAGAAGAGGGTTCCGGCAAACAGAATCCTCAAAGCGAAGAAAGCCCGAGTGCCCAGGAAGAAGCGCTTCCCCCGGCCGACGAATCGAGCCATGGCGCTCCGTTGGCTGAGTCTTTTGCAAGCGAAGCCGATATCGATGATGTTTCTGGTCAGACACCATCGATAGAAGGTGATCTTCAACTCGACGATCCTGCCTTAGTAGCCCCGGTGCTGCTCGAGGAAACCGCAAGCGAGGCCTCCGGCGACTATTTGGAGCTACCTGCCGACTTGATCGGCCGTCTAAACAGTGATTCTTTAAGCGAACGCTCATTAGGCTTAGGTGAATTGGCTCGATTGGGCGGCGAGAGTGCTTTCCGCATCATTGGCCGGGCGTTCGACGAGGAACATGAGGACGTCAGGAATGCCGCAGCCCTCGCTCTGTTTGAATTACAGTCGGATCGAGCTGGGTCGTTTGCTCGGGCGCTCCGTGAAGGTTCCCCAGAGCGCCGGCGGCGAATCGGCGCGGCGCTAGCCACATCCGGGCTCGCGGACATCGAAATTGGCAAACTCGCGGGACAAACTCGCGAGCAGGGTTACGAGGCGTTCTCTCTACTTTTCTTGATGAGCAAAGCAGGTGAGGTTCAACCCCTACTTCGTGCGATCGAAGATCATCCTAAGATCGAAGTACGCTTGACGGTAATAAAACTACTGGCCTTAAATGGACGGGCTGAGATCATTCCCTTTTTCAGACGGCTTGCGGTGAGCGGATCATTGCCTTCAGAGGTCCGCAGAGCAGTAGTCGAAGCGATCTACGAGCTTGGCCGTCAGATTCCCCGACAGCATTCGTCTGGCGCAAAGATAGAAACCCAACAAAACTTTTAAGGTTGAGCACTGAGAATTACCGGTAATCGTGAGCGAATCTCTTCGCTCACGATTTTCGTTTTCGGTCTTACACTCTCACGATTGGCTCACCGGGCGATCCGATTCGCTGTAATAGCGGCAATGAAGCTTGAATAATTGGATTGGCATCTGCAACAAGTTATTGTATGATTTGCCACGGTTCGCACAAGATGTAGGCTAAGGGCAGGGTGACTTTCGTCACCGTGATGTCTACACGGTCGCGTATTTCCAGCCGAGGCGGCCTGGGCAGAATTTCTTCAACAATCAGTTACCGTGCGTCGCCTGGTTTGTTCGACCTGACGTTGGATCGTTGTAAGCACCGTTACGACCTTTGAATGGATGTGCGGAATGTATCTCAATAAGCAAAGGCTCAAGACTTGGACGGGAGTACTGATTACCGTCATAACACTAGTTATTTCGGCTCAGGCACAGAACGGCGTAGCTGGTGGCTTGCCAGCTGCGTCTGTATCAGTCATGGACAGCACGAAAGATCAGGATGGCCTGGTAGGCTCGGTCAGGAGAGTTAAGGTCCAGTCGGCGAAACTGGAGCTCAAGTCGGGACAGCTGTTGGAAGGTGCACTGCAGCTGCTGGAAATCACCACGTATGGTCTTAATGGGAACCGGATTGACAATGCATCTTTCCCGGTTAACCAGTCTTCTTCAGGTAAGGAGGAGTACAAGTACAACGACAGAGGCAATATCATTCAGATGACGCTGCGCGGCAACGACGGTTCCATCCTTAGCCGGGAAGATTACGAGTACGAATTCGATACTTTCGGCAACTGGACAAAGATGGTGACCAGTCTGGTTGTATTTGAGAATGGGGAACTCAAGCATGAGCCGGTGGAAGTCACATATCGAGAGATATCCTATTACTTCGATGACAGCGTAGCCAGGATCGTCAAACGGGTTTCTCCGCAAATAATTCTGCCTGCTCCCTCTCCCAGGTTTCCGGAGCTTGGAAACGTGCCAAGCCCCCAAATGCAGCCGGACAAACTGATGATCTCTGTTCGGCCACTTTCCTTTGAGGTCAGCGGCGATCCACCGGAACTTCCCAAACCTGCCAAGGAAGAGAAGAGAACCCTAACGCGTTCCAAAGCTGAACCTGGTAGAGCTCCGGACAGCAATGCGGGAGCTGCGCCGATTCCCTCAACCTCAACAAATGCCATTTCGGTCGAGGGGACGGGCACGGTTCTCGCCCGCAAGGAAACCGTCAGCGGTCCTCCAGCAGATCGAAAGAGCGCGGTTGCCTACTACAATAAGGGTCGAGAGTACTTTGATTTGGGCGCTTTTAAGGAAGCAGTCGATTTCTATCGGCGCTCTCTCGAATTGGAGCCTCGGTCCGCCGAGACTTATCTGAGTCTTGGACATGCGTACCTCAAGCTGAAGAACAACTCGGAGGCCTTGAAGGCTTTCAAGCAAGCGACACTTATTAATCCAGAATTTGCTGAAGCCCATTATGGTATAGGCCTTCATTACTTCGGCGTGGGTCAATATAAGAATGCTGCGGATGCTTTTAAGCGGGCAACGCTTCTGCGTCCTAACATGGCTAAAGCTCACTATGGGCTGGCACTCGCTTATCAAGTCTTGGGAAAGACTGGTGACGTGGTTGCGGAATTGAGGATCCTTGAGACCCTGGACCGCAGTCTAGCCAGGAAACTAAGCGATTCATTCCCGAAATTTGATAGGCCTTGCCGTACCGTGTTTTGTAAATAGACGCGTGGGTGACCCATACTCGTCGACCCAAAGTAAGAATGCTCGGAGCAACAAAATGCAACACAGTCGCTTCCTGGTCTTGACCGGTCACTTGAACGATTATCCGTTATCGGATCTGGTTGGCATCCTTCGTCACCAGCAAAAGACCGGGAGACTGTTGATTGAGTATCCCAACAGCCCAGCCAGCTTTTTCTTTAATGAAGGAGAGTTGGTCGATGCACAACTTGATAACCTGAGCGGTCTGCAAGCAATCTGCGTAGCTGTTGCGCAACCACCGTCGTCGTTCAATTTCAACCCGCTTATCCGGCCGACCCGACGATCGATCGAAAACTCATTGCAGAAAGTGGTCTCTGAATTGCTCGGCTGCTGGGGCGATAATGAGTTAGAAGTCGAGATCTCAACGGGCGGTCCGTCGCCACAAGCTCAGCTCCTTGCCGCTCCCCGGCCGGAGATAGATAGAGCTCCTACGTTCCTGGCTCTACCTCCGGCGCCTGCTAGTCGCATTAGTCGACCGATTCTGGCAATGGGCGCAGCCGGACTGTTGTTGCTGGGCCTGTCCACAGTCATCGCAGTTACCGGAGCGTTTGGGACGAGGAGTTTGTCGGGCGCTGTACCCTCACCTTCGCATCAAGCCAGCGATGACAGCTCGTTGCCGCAGAACACGCATGGCCAATCGCAGAACCTGCGCAAGACTGAACTTCCCAACAATTTGAAGAGCCAGCGCTCCGTCGCGAAGAGCAAGGACGCCACGCTGCATTTGGAGCAAACGACTCAACACTCGCTCAACAAGAGAGAGGTCGAGGGCTCGGAGCAGAGTGATGGGATGTCTTCAGCAGTCAAATCCGATACGAAGGTTAACCAGGAGCAAACCAAAGGGCCAGCGGCTGAGACTCACTCGGTAAAGGTCGTTTTGCAGATCGAAGGCGGCCGCGTAGCTCAAGCTTCAATAGCTAATCACCGATCCGGCATGGAAGCTTACGAGGCGCTTGCACTGCGAATCGCGCGCCAGCGACGTTATCCGCCCAAGGGAGCAACGCAGGAAATGGTTACGATCAAACTTAATCCACCGAAATAGTTACCTGGCTGAGAAGTAGCAGGCTGGAAGGTGAGGGCTATGTTATTCATCGAGAGTAAGGTGCTAAGTCTCAGGTTAGACGGACCCGGACGCATTCGTCTGCTAGAGGGGCTGCGGGACAAGAATCTGGCTCCTTTGATTCGGTCAGCCAGGTTAAGTCTCTTCAACCAGCTGTTGTTAGGATCAGAGCGCACCGATGAGTTGGAAACTGCAATTGCTTTGTCCGCAGCATCTGAAGACCAGGAAGCTTATGTCCGAGGTGATCTGTTCTGTTTTAGTGACCACGTTTTCTTTGTCATTTTCGATGAGAACCATGGAGCAGCTCCAGTCATCCGGGCGGGCATCGTCTACGAACCGCAGACCACCGAGCCCTATAGGAAACTCGACAGCTTTTGTTGCGAGGTGCGCGAGGTAATCCTTGCGCAAAGGGAATCCAGCTCGATTGGGACTGAGAATGCCGAAGAGCCACTTCAGTGGCAGCATGGAAAACCACGAGTGCCTGAGGGCTTTAAGCGCTTCATGGCGAAACTGGATTCCGACTCTTTGTTCACGAGCTCACGCAAGGAGGCGATGGGTAAACGCATCCGGGCAGCGTCATTGTTGGAGGATGCAAATGCCAGGCTATTCCTTCGGCGTGCCAAAGAGGCACATGCGGAAGGTTATGCCGCGAAGCTGCTTACCGGAGACCCACTTGGGTCTCATGAATCATCAATAGGGACACTTGAGGATGCCGGACTGGTTGGCCGCGAGGTTCAAATCAGTTGCCGAAAGACAGGTCATGCGCTGTTTAGACTACCGACTGCCCATGCGCTCGCTGTGGTAACGGTAAGTGACGCAACCTGCAGCGAATGCGGATGCCCGGTAGCAGATGAGAAGGTGGAAGAAGTGCTGGCACCGACTCGTTTGGCCTCCTCGCTTTTGGAAGACGGGTCCTGGTTGATTAGTCGGCTTCTCTTTCAGCTGCGGGAACAGGGTGTTCCCGAAAGCGAGATTGCGGTTGGCGCTTCCGGAGGTGATGGTTATGGGCAAATGATGGCCAACATTTGTGGCGAGTCATTTCTTCTGATAGCGCGTGACGGAGACCTCACACCGGCTTTTGCGCGTTGGGCCATCGACCAGGAGCTCGAGACGGAAGCTTCCCATCTAGTGCTGGTTGCGACTGGAAGGGTCCACAACCAGGCCGGAGTCTTGTTGCATAATCACGCCCGCCGGCGAGTACAGGCCGGCCACGATTTTGAGATGGTATTGGTTGATGAAGCTGCCGTAGCAGGTAAGGAACTTCGGCAGGCATTCGAAAGAGTGTCTCAAAGAATTCTTGCCGAACAGCTATGCGATCTGGATAGCAGCGCCGGCTTAAGTGTGAGCCGATTAGTCATCACGAAGTTCAAGTTGCACCAGTCGACGGCTGGCGGTGGAGACAATCAAGATCTTTCGCGAGGCAGCGGGCCCGACTTTTTGCCCTCCCTCCGTCCGCGAACTCTGGCAGCGTACGCGTCTGTTATCGCGCGATCTACACACCCGCTTGAGGAGGTGATCCGCCCACCAGCCACGGAAAGTTTCACGGGCGATAACGGGGGCAGTACGGCAGTGGACTAGATGTTGGAAGAGGTGTTTGTTCAGGTGGAAGACAACGGGGTTTCAACTACGGGAGAAGTACATCGCCGCTCAGAGGACGAACGCTGGCACCAACAACAAACTGTTTTACGGCGAGCAGCTGCGGATCTCTCGCATCGTCGGGCTGAGTCACCGGCAGATAGAGTCACCGATCGAAATCAGGTTAACCAGGACGTCTCCTTAGACCTTCTCAGATCGTTGGATGACGCTTCTCCAGAAGCCCGCAACTTAGCCATCCGGGCTTTTTACGATCTCAATCCTGATCTGGCAGCTTCATTCCTAAATAAAGCTCTGATGCAAGGCTCGCCTGAAGAGCGCCGAAACATCGGTGCAGCACTGGTGGGTTCTGGTTTGGCTGATCATGCGGTCGATACTTTAACCTGCGAGACTCCGGACAACGCTTACAGCGCTTTTTCGCTGCTCTTCCTGGTGGCCAAGGCAGGTGAGGTTGGACCGCTCATGCGAGTAATCGAAGATCATCCAAACATCCAGCTCAGGCTGGCTGTGATAAAGCTTCTGGCTTTGAGTGGTGAACCTAAGATCGTGACTGCTTTTTTTGGGTTGGCTCAGCGTAGCTCGCTGCCTCTCGAAATCCGGTCGGCCGTGCGGGAGGCCATTTTCCAAATTAGTCGCGAGACCCGTTAGAGTGACCACCGCTGCATGAGCAAGTCGTAACCTAAACGTTTCAAGATCCAGGCCGTGAATGTACTAACCAGCCGGTTCAATCACGGCCCGATTCTTTTGCACAGTACTCAAAGAACAGAAATTTGCAGGTCGGGAAAGCCATGTCCGATATGCTTCAGCTTGTCGTCGAGATTGGCCAACACTCAAGCAATGAGATTACCCGTTACGTCGCAGATTGAGCCTTTCCAATCTCGACGACAAGCTGATGAAGCATATCGGACATGGTTTCCCAACCTGCAAATTTCCGTCCCTTGAGTGCTCTGTCGCTACCGCTCCTCTTGTTCTGACAGGCTTGAGCCGCGTCCGCTTTTCACAAATCACGATTTACGATTTACTATCGAGCTCATGCCCTTCAAACTGCAATCGGAATACCGGCCCAAGGGTGATCAACCGCAAGCTATCGAGGCACTCATAAGAGGCCTGGAAGACGGCGCTAAGGATCAGGTGCTGCTGGGGATAACCGGCAGCGGCAAGACTTTCACGATAGCTAGTGTGATTCAACAGACGCAACGGCCGGCGTTGGTTCTAGCCCACAACAAGACTCTGGCTGCTCAACTCTACCAGGAGTTTAAGTCTCTCTTTCCGGAGAACGCTGTCGAGTATTTTGTCTCTTACTACGACTACTACCAGCCGGAAGCGTACGTTCCGGCGTCTGACGTCTACATCGAAAAAGAAGCGACCATCAATGAAGAAATAGATCGTTTGCGGATGTCGGCAACTCGCGCGCTTTTCGAACGGCGCGATGTGATCGTGGTCGCCAGCGTGTCTTGCATTTACGGTCTGGGCGACCCGGACGCTTACTACGGCATGTTGCTCTTTCTGGAGCCGGGCGCCCGCATTTCGCGCGAGGCCCTGTTGCAGAGGCTGGTGGAGCTGCAGTACGAACGCTCCGACATAAACTTTCAGCGGGGCACGTTTCGCGTGCGCGGC
>JAMQPI010000589.1 GCA_023717565.1 Pyrinomonadaceae bacterium
TGGTCCACCTCGCCAACCCGCCGCCATGATCGCCATCGCGTAAAGCAGTCCCCCGTTCCCCGGCAGGTAACACGGTAGGTTTGGTCGCTGCCAGTTATGACCGTTGAGCAGATAGCGATTCTTTGCGGTGGTCATCAGCAGAGCATCAATTGCAATCTTGCCCTCTCCAAGCCGAGCCGCAGTCATTGCGGTCAGCGGATAGTCCCAACCCCACGTCTCGTCCCAACGCCACTCTTTCATCGTCTTGTGAAGTGTGCGACGCATGGTTTCAACATCAACTCCATCTCCAGGCAAAACTCCATACGCGCCCAGCATTGAAGGGTGATCAGAGTTTCGTTCCGAGTAAGTTTGGGGACAGTTCTCGTGTGCAAGGTAAACACCATCTTTGACCGGCAGCGACGACAAGCCCTTAAGCACCCGGTCCCAGGTTGGATCTCGCTTTAACCCCACACGCTCCCGCCAACGTTGCGCGATCGTCAGTCCGTACTTCCAGTAGGCCAACTCAAACGTCGGGTTCCAGGTTTCCCGCGGCGGATGATTCTCCTGAGCGGGTATCACCGGTGGACCGAGCACATATCGTTGACGCTGATCCTCCCAAAATGCGTAAGAGGCCATGAATGTAGCCGACTCAAAGACGATCGCGCGATATCGCTCAAGCGTCCGCCGATTGGGATGAGACTGGTAACAGAGTTCGGCATAAAAGATCGGATGTGGTTGTTGCCAGATCAACAAAGGCCCAATCGGCGACGGGCTATCACGACCTTCTGGTCCCACCATCTTGGGCCAGCGTGCGCCGGCATACCCCTGGGAATGGGCCAGGTCCTTTGCCGACGGTAGAATCGACTCGTACCAACCGAGACTCTTCTCAAGCAGGGGCAACCTGTTCCACAGCGCGAAATGCGCCGCGTGCCACCAGTGCATCTCGAGATGAAACTTGCCGTACCAACTGTTGACCGTGAGTCCGGTCTCCTGCGGCGGCTTGCTTCCGGCACACTGAATCGCCGTCAGGTATTGTGACAAAACCACCCGGCGTTCCAACTCCGGGGCCCGCCGGTCCTTACTATCCCCTAGTTCCACTGCGCCGCCTTCCGTCCAAAAGCGCCGCCAATGATCCGCGCTTGCCGCGAATGTCGCCTGCACGCCTGGCAACGATTTGCTGAAGGAACCAGGAGAGAACGCTGCGACAAATTCGAGTTGCCCAGAACTAGCGGTCGAGCTGTGGGCGGTTAATAGAATCGAATGCTCAGCCTCGGCAACGTACCTGCTCCCGCCATTCCACACCAGCTCCAGGAAATATTCATCAGCGTCGAGAATGCGACGAAGTTTGAGTCCATTGGCGGCGCTGCTAACGATTCTGGTCTGGTGTCGCCCTGGTTCCTTCCAATCCGCTGCCTGCATCGTTGGCGAACCATACGGGAAGGCGAAACGGACCGCCAGCCGACCAATGCTGATTAAGCTCGATTCGATCGCGACAGCCAGAAGGTCAAGATGAGGATGAACTGCCGTGCGAACAGTGACTGATTCCCCCTCGAGCTTGAACTTACTCGTCAGGACACCGCGCCACAGATCAAGCTCCTGGTTTAGGGCTGAAACGTCCGCGACTTGAATCTCCGGCTTGTTCCCAGTCGGTAGACAAAAACCGATCTGGCCGAGGTGGAGCCGGTGTGGGTTTTCGCGCAGCCAGTTGAAGAGTTCAGTTTGTCCGGCGGAACTTGTTTGATAGCCCACCTGACGACCATGCGTATCGTATTGCGTCAAGCGCAAAGACTGTGTGTCGAGCCCCGGAGGTGCCGGTCGCGTGTGCCAACCCCATTGGGACATCGTGCAGAGAGGCATTGCGTTTTCATATTCCCGACTGAGCGTTTGCAATCCAGTCACGTCCGCCGTGAAAGCGAAGGAACCGTTGCCGACGGACAAAGGAGACACTGGGTCGATCTTTGAACTAGTTGGATTGTGGCGTCTTACTAAGGCGATTCTATCGATTGACCTCTGGGTGGGTTGAACTAACTCAGTATCGCGCCCCATGGCCAGTCGCGCGAGAAATTGCTGAGAAGCCGCCGCCCCTAACAGACCCGCTAAGAATTTTCGTCGTGAAGGCATGGTTTGACAGCAGTAGTTTCTCTCAGTAGATCGCCGTTGCCAGATAGACCCAGATAAAAAAGGGGAGCTTGCTCAAGAGCAAACTCCCCGTAATTAAAAAACAGGAGGTTCGAGTTTAGAAGAGGAACTTCACCAGCAACTGGGCTCGACGCGCGTAGTTGTTTTGGTTCGAGGGTGAAATCGTACCAAAGCTTGTTCCACCAGGAGCCACCGTTGGACCAGGGAAGAGCGGATTGTTGAACGCGTTGATGAATTCCATGCGGAATTGCAGTTTCATTTGCTCGCGCAGATGGATGTCTTTTCGCAGACCGATGTCGACGTTGTTGATCGTATCGATTCGTACATCACTGAAGCGCAGAGGCAACGTGCGGAGGTGATCTACGGGTGTATCGCAGTTGTTATTACCATTCGGAAACGCCGGACAGGTCGGCAACCCGTTTGCACGCGAAACGAACGCGGCAGTGTTGAACCATCTGCTCAGGGTTCGCTCACTGCTCGGAAGCGCAATCTTTCCTCCGAGATAAAACGCATCGTTAGCGAAGGCTACCGGGAAGCCTGACTGGAACGTATAAGTTCCTTGAATCTGCCAGCCACCGATTATCGCGTTAGTCCACTTGTTGACATCCTTTCCGAAGTATTGCCCCTTACCAAAAGGTAGCTCATAGAAGTAGCTCATGGAGAAGCGATGAGGTACATCCTGATCAGATATCATCTTCGTCGGTCTGTCATCGCCAGCATTCAGATATTCTGTCGCCTGGATCCACTTCGAGAAGGTGTAGGCGAATTGAACTCCATAACCCTTACTAAATCTCCTATCCAAAGTGAACTGAGCGGAGTTGTACCAAGTCTCGCCGTCGTTATTGGTCGTGTTGATAGCGCCGAACTCCGGGAACGGCGTGAGCAGGGTCCGGCGCGTGATGGTGGTTCCAGCGCCGGTGTAAAGGGGATTGCCGCCTGTGCAAACGCCCTGGGCGTTCACTTGAGTACAGAAAAATGGACTCGGTACATTGCCGCCAAGGTTTGTATTGTTAGTTCCCATCGCGGCTGTACGCAAACTATCTGAGTTCAAGAATCTGTTGGGCAAGGCGTTGATGTTCCGAGTAATTTCAATGTCGGAACCCTTGTTTCCGACATAAGTCACCTCAACAAACCAACCGCCAAAAAGCTCTCGCTGAACTCCCACGGTATATCTCAGCTGCTTAGCTACTTGTGGATTCTGATTGAAGAAACTAATACCCTGTCCTAAGGCAGTCTGCTGACCCAAAGAATTGCCACTAGGCTCAGTAATCCCGCTGGGGAACGGATTCGAGATTAGATGTGGTATTGGTGCGCCATTGGGAAGTGTGTTGAAAGCCTGTACCGTAGTTTGAGAGTAACCCGGTTGAAATACGTCTCCGCGACGTTCGCCGAGGAAGCCCTGGTAGAGGCCAACGCCACCCCGAATCACCGTTTTGTCATTTAAAGAGTAGGCCAAGCCAAAACGTGGCAGAAAGCCAGTCTTCGGAGTGTTGTAAAGGCCACTGCCGGTGTCCTTGCCGGCAAACAGGAGGCCGCCTTTGGTGGCGATACTAGTGAGACCATATGTGGTCTTGAGGACATCTGTAGCAGGGATCAGTCCAAAACGAGTCTGAGCCTGGCCTTCAAACGGTTGCGTATAAGAAAGGTCGAAATCTGAAATGCTCTTGTTCTGCCGTTCAGTTAACGACTGCTCAAATTCATAGCGCAATCCGAGGTTCAGGGTGAGCTTCTGGGACACCCGGAAATCGTCCTGAACAAAGAAACCCCAGGTCTTGGAATACTCGGAGTAATCCGACGCCCGGACGATCTGCATCGTAGTTGGATAGCCAAGCAAGAACGCAGCGAACCCCTGAACACCCTCAAAGTCATTGCTGGTGGCACTGCCAGGTCGGGTAAAAGTGTTATCGAAAATGAAATGGCCCGACTGGTTGTTGCTCTTGAAGCTATCGTCCTCTCGATAGATTCTCATCTCGCCACCAAACCGTAGTGAGTGTTTACCCATCGATTTGTTCAGCACTGCTGTGGCGAAGTGACTACTCACAGGACGAAACTCATTTGTGTGGCCATTACCAACCATTGCACCTGTGCACCCTGTACAAGCGAAATCAAAACGCGGAAAGCGCCGTATGCCCTCACCTATCGCATTGTTAAAGGCGGCAGGAAAACCAAGCGTGGTTAGGTCCATCCCGTATTGACCTTCAGGTGCATCCGAACCTCGGATAAAGCGATTGAATCCGTAACGGAGGTTCAGGACGGTAGTAGGATTGAAGCTATGTACTGCGTCGATCATTCCCTGTTTAGAAAGAAACAGAAAACGATCCCCAACATAAATTGAGTTGGTGTAGTTATTGTAAGTACTCTTTCGGTTGTACCAACTATAGCGACCAAATAGTTTGGTATTGTCGCCAGCGCTCTGGTCAACTCGAATCGTGTAGTTTCGGTAAGGCGGATCCAGCAACTCGGGTAGCTGCGAATCCCGAATGTTGTTATTGATCAGAAAAGGACTTGGCGCGGGCTGCTTTGGTCCGCCGATGAACGGTAAAACTCCCCGGGCTACCTGATTTATGCGACCGGTGGGAATGATGTTGCCGGCAAAGGCTGTGCGACCAGTAACGGCACCAGTTGTAGGGTTGAACGTGCCAGTCGTCGGATCGAAAATTTGGACTCTACCGTTAAAGGCCGAGAAGTCGCCATTCACCATCGCAGCGGTTGGCGCCCAGATGTTGTTAGCATCGAAACGAGGCCGTGAGTCGTCTATTTGCTCGAAGGAGAAGAAGAAGAAGGTTTTGTTCTTCCCGTCGTAGACCTTGGGGATCGTCGCGGGTCCGCCAATTGTGAAGCCTGGTCGATTTGAGTAAGTATCCGGACGGCCCTGTCTGTTCGCGTTTCCAAAAAAGTCGTTCGCAGCCATACCGCCTGGCTCTGTCCATAGATACGCGGTGCCGTGGTAGTCGTTGGTACCGCTCTTGGTCACAATGCTGGTAACGCCACCTTCAGTGTTGCCGAACTGAGCATCGAAGGTTGCAGTTTGAACTCTAAACTCCTGAGTTGAATCG
>JAMQPI010000601.1 GCA_023717565.1 Pyrinomonadaceae bacterium
GGCTCCGAGGGGTTCGAGTAATTGTCCTGCACCGTGAACACGTCGATCTCGCTGATGCTCTTTGAGCCGTTGAAATTCACTTCCAGCCAACTAGGGAAACCCGCTGCAGCGCTGTTCCAGTAGCCGTTCTGCCCGCCGCCGCCGCCCTTGCGATCACCGTTGATCGCCCCGCTCGCCGCGTACCCAGAGTAGCTAGATGAGGCTGTCGCCGTAGCTCCGTTCGCAGCCAGCGCAACGTTGATCCCCACCGGCGCTTCCGCCGTCACCAACAACTGGCCATTGCGGTAGCCGTATTCCTTCTGGGGACTACCGGCTGCGGCGTTGGCCGCGTACTCAGCCAGCAGCTCGCCATCCATGCCATAAATCTGCCACGTCTCCACGCCGTCAATCTTGCGTCGCACCCGCTGACCGTCGGCGTTGTAGGTGTAGAACTGCTGTTGATTGGCCCCACCCCACGCTTGCGTCATCCGGTTCTCGGCATCATACGCGCGGCTGCCTGCCCCCGTGTAGGTGTCGTTAGTCAGGTTGCCGGCATTGTCATACGTCATCGTGCCGCTCTGTCCGCCGGGCACACCCAGCCGGTTACTGGCGGTGCTGACCGTGAAATCTTTCTTATTGATGCCGGTGCCCCAGGTGTTGGCTTGATGAATAGTGCGATTGCCGTAACGATCCAAGACGTACTCCTGCTGCCAGAGTTGGGTGCTACTGGAGTTGTACTCCTTCACTCTCTCTAATCGATTCAAACTGTCATAGTCATAGCCTTGCCACCAGCTAGTGGAACTCGACGCTTGATCGTTGTGCGGAATGTAGACTTCCTGCTTCTTCAGATTGCCATTGTTGTCCGTCATGGCCGCGCCCGAGCACATGCCCCAGCAATTGTTGCTGTAATGATTAATGATCGCGCCTCGATTCCACCAGCTTTCGTCCGTTGCGTGATAGGTGCCGACGCGTATTTCCGCCAGCTGTCCGCGGCTGTTGTAGAAAGATTTGTTATAGACAGCCGTGTCCGTGCCAAACTGCTCCTTCGACATGCCGCCCAACGAAGAATAGAGCATGCCCGTCGAGTAGGTGCGCTGAACATTATCGCCAAGGTAGCCGGTGAAGCTGCTGGTGCGACCGGCGGTGTCAAAGCCGTAAGTAACCGTGCGCCCGGAAGGATAGGTTTGCGAGGTCACTCCGCCCGCCCGACTGTAGGGGGCACGAGAGACTTGATACGTCGGCCCCCAGACTCCGTTCAGTTTGAAAAGCTGGCGTTGGATGAGCGGCCGGCCCAAAGCGTCATAGCTGTCAATCGCGGTGTGCTCGACCGTAGTGCCGGTTGAATAGTCGCCGCCGGCATAGCTGTACCAAAAGCGGCCTTTGCCATTGGTAGCACCGTCGTAAAACCGCTTGATGTCCGGGTTGATGGCCGTGTCACTGTAGTCGACTGTGGTGTTGCGGTTGAGCGCGTCAAAAACATAAGTCGAGACTATCGAACGCGCGTCGGTTTTCTGCGTCAGATTGCCGTTACTGTCGTATTGATAGGTCACCGGGATTGGAGTGCACTGCGCACCCACCTGATTGCATACCTCAGGGTTCGTAGCCGAGGTCAGCCGCGAGAGAGAGCTATAGACGAACGTGCGCGTCTGACCGCCTTGCGTGACCTGGGTCAGATTCGAGAGCTCATTGTAGGTGTAGCTCGTCGGCTGCGTCGGAGAAGCAGTGGTGCCCAGACTTCCGCTGGCATCAGGTTCATCGACCCTCGCAAGTTGGCCCAGGCCATTGGTCATGCTGCGGCGAACCTTGCCCATCTGGTCGCTTACCGTGGTGAAGTTAGCGTCGTAGCTCGTCGTCACCGTTCCCGTGCTGGTGCTGTTCGCCGCCCAGGGTGCCGGAAGCGCCGCGCCGCCGAAGGTCTGAGCTTCCACAACACGTCCACTCACATCGCTCTTACTGCGGCTCCAGCCCATCGTGTTCTCGCTGCCGGCGTTGTAGGAGTAATCAGCACGATAGGGATTGGAAGTTACCTGATAAGTATTACTGCCGGAGATCAAATAGCGGCTCTGTACTTTGATTCCTTTGGTTTCATCCGTCTCGCTCTCGGTGGCGGCATCCTCCAACTGCCGCCGCAGCCTGATGCGTCCGAGTTGATCGTAGTGCTGGATCGAGACCAGCTTCCCGTCACCCAGATTGGTCAGATCGGAACGAACAATCACCCGCCGGTAGGTATCAGAATATGCCGTCGCCGTCCGCGTCTCCTCGGTTTTCCCTTCTGCCGCTTTGACCAGCGTCGGCCGTCCAAAGACATCGTAAGTGGTAGCGGTCGCCACGTTGTTGTCCATGTCTGTCCCACGCTTCACCACACCGGTGTAGTAGTCATATTCCAGCGTCGTGTAGCGTTGCACGCTGGTTCCGTAGGCTGCTCGAATCTCGGTCGGATAGAGTCCGGAATAGCCGTTTATCGGGCCATAGACGCTCTGGGTCTGAAAGTCGCGAGCATCCTTCACCAGGGTTGGATTCCCGAAGGAGTCGTACTGGCTGGAGACGGAGATGGAATTTCCGCTCACTAAGGGACGCGTGATCCCTCCCTTGGTCGAGTCCCAACTCTTCTGTTGCGTGACATTCCCAATCGGATAAGAGACTACTCCCGCCGTGGCCGTGTAGTCATAGAACATTTCCGTTCGGGACAGCGCTGTGCCCCCACTGGTCTGCACTTCGCTTGATTCGACCAGTCGATGCAGCCGCGGCGAGGTGGCTATCTGAAAAGCGTCTGCGTCGTAGGTGGTGGAGTCAGCGGCATCCGGCGTGGCGTTGTAGTAAGTATTGACGGTGACGGCCTTGGGCTGCGCTCCTGCAGGTGGTGCATAGGGCCGCCCTTGTCCGTTTCTGAGCACATTCGCATAAGGCACCCAGTCGAATACCGCAACCCGGGTCACATTCCCGTTTTTGTCGTAGCTGTATTCTTTGATCGCCGTCTGCGTGAGTGCGCCCACCGAGTTGGGAATCGAGGTGAACTCATACTTTACATAGAAAGTCTCACCTGACACGGGAGAGCCGTAAGGAATATTGCCTTGCCAGTAGCGCTCGGTAACTGTGCCATCCGGAGTCACCGATTTGTAGACCAGCCCCGACTGTGAATAGTCGACTGTGCCGTCTTCATGCTTATTGAAATACTCAGTCGTCACACCACTGTCCGGACCGGTGATGGTGCTGCTGATCGCCGTTTCGGGGTCGGCATACGTCATCCCATACGTCCAGGTGTCCGTGATGCAGGTTTCGGTGCCTGGATTGCAAGGCGTGTTTGAGACACTGCTGACATCATATTCAGGCCGATACACCAGCTGCTTCTGAGTGGGACGATTCTGCAGGATTTCGTAATAAGGGTGGCTGTTTTGATTGTCCTGTAGGTAGGTGTAGGTCGCCTTGGCCCCGGACGGCAGAGTGATCGAACTGATCTCACCCCAACCCACCGTGGGATTCGAACCATTCGCGTTGTAGCCGAAGCTGTACGAGAGACTGCCTGCTTGCGAAGGGAGATTGATCTGCGAAACTGATCTCCAGATGGGCGGGTAACTGAAGGCCGGCCCAGCTTCACTAGTATACGACTTGCGCACCTGGATATTGGTCCAGGCCACGGTCGACGTCAGCAGCACATTGTCCACTCCGCGCACGTGGATTGAGTCCTGATTGGTGGCCGATTCATACTCGATGATGATTGAGCGGCCCACTTGATCGTTCAGATAGGTAGCGGCATGCCCGCCATAAAGGGCGTTGACGATCTCAATGTAGTTATTGTTCCGATCATAGATGCGTTGCGATGAGGCTCCCCCGGTAACCCTGCCGCCGTCAGGCAGGAAAAGCGTCCAGGGATTATTCCAGGCGTTGGAGTCCGAATCATGCTCGACATCCAACCGCAGGAAAGTGCCATCCGTAGTGTAATAGGAGAGCGTCCCGGTTGCCGGCGTGCCCCCGTAACACGGAGCATTGCCATCCTGCCAAACATCCTGGTAACCGTCTCCATCCGTGTGGCCGGCTAAGCGCAGCTCGTGCTTGCCGCCATCAGGCGTAAGCAGAGACAGTTTGGTTATATGGCTGAAGACAGTACAGGGACCGATTTCCACTCCGTATTCATCCACCCCGGCGTAGCGTCCCTCGCCGTACAATTCGTACTTAAAGCCGTAACGCCATCCGCCAGCCTGACTCTGCTTCAGTCGCGTTACATCGTAGTAACTGTGATTGACATAAGTGTTGGTGGGAAAGGTGTCATAGGGTTTGCTGTTATAGAGCAGACTCAATGACGCCGAGAGACCGCCTCTTCCCGCCGACAGTCCCGCGAGCGGCACTTTGAGCATCATGTTTCCGCTGGTGGTGCTGATCGTCTCAATGTCCGAGAGGGCGTAGGAGCCCGCCGGCCGAAAGCCGCGTTCAGGCGACTTCTCCTGCGCGGTCACCGTGGCGCTGAAGCAAATCAAGAGGGCGACTAAGGAAACGAGTCGAGGTATCGGATTTCGGTGCGCTTGTGGGAGAAGCGACATGATTGGTGCTCCGGAACAATCGTGGTTGAAGGATCTGTCTTACTTCCCTGCGGTTGAGCTATCGGCCCCCGACCAGGGTGAAGATGCCGTCTTGAGCTCCAGGACCAACGGCAATTGAAGCGAGGTTCAGGTTCAGCGTGAGCACTCGAGCATCGTTCTCCAACCGCACCACCTGACCGGGAAATCGTTGACCATTGACTGACCGCCAGTTCTCCAATCGCAGTTCCACGCGCGTCTCCTGGCCATTAGCCATGACCACATACTTCACCGCTTCCAGGAGCTGCGTGTCCGAGTTGAAAAGGTATTGGCGGGTTTGCTCGCGCACTTCCCGGCGGCTGGTGATTGGCTCGGTTACTTCGAAGATGTCATAGACGGGGCCGGAATACTCGGCCCGCGAATCTTCAATCAGTCGAAACCGAGTTCCCAGAAACCGGGTCGCAGCTCCCTGCATCTGACTGACAAAGAAATGCTCGGCCGAGTCGTACACGAGCGTTTCCAGCAGGTCTTCGTCGCGGCCGTCGATGTTGCCAACAGTTCGCAACACTCTCGCTCCGTCAAAGATCGTGATCTGCTGTTGGCCTCCGCTATTTACCTCCAACCTCAGGCGCCCCGGTGTTTCCCAGATCATCACAAAGGGAGTCGCTTGTTCGCCTCCGGCCCAGCGCAGCGCACCCGCTACCGAGACCCGCTCCTTGCCTCGCTTTTCCAACCGGTCGCCGAGAGTCTGGAAAGGGCCGCGAAGGTGGCTCGAAAGAGACTCTCGTCGCACACGGTTATCCGGTGCGAGTTCTGGTTCATCTACGCGCGGCAGGGACACTGCTCCTGGAGTGGGTAGGTGGGAAGCAATGTTTCGCTTAGCTGCAACCTCCTCGCGAGATGAGACCAGAGCGATTGCTGTCGACGTCAGTGCCACTGAGAGTGCGAGGATCGCAAACTTCTTTTTGTTCATTGGTGAGTACCAGTCGCGGAATTGCTAGCTGCCGTAGAGGAAAGCTTATCGGCCGAGGAAGCTGCGCCGCGCTCTGCAAACTGGTTGAGTAAGTTCGTTAACGTGAGGCCGACGAGGTGCCTGAGTCCCACACTAACGAGATAACTGGGGTTTTACGCGCCGCACTCTATTCCTAAGATGTCAGTCTGTCAACGCAAAAGTTTGTTACACGAAAGTTTGTTACAGGCTTCTTTGCATTGAATGATACGTGGCGAGGAATGTGCTCGCGGTGTGGATGAGTTTGACATCGTGTTTGCTTCGTTTTAAGCATTGGTAACGGCCGCCCACTTCGATGTCAGTCACTGGCCGAAAACGTCCGTGACTTGACCAGCTCGCCTGCCGCCGCGATTATGGAATGAACTGATCGCAATTCTGAAGCACGGACCGTTACCAATGACAACCTATCGCTATCTACAGTTGGATGTCTTCACCGATCGCGCATTCGGTGGCAACGCTTTGGCTGTGTACCCGGAAGCCGAAGGTTTGAGCTCAGAGGAGATGTTACAAATCTCGCGGGAGATGAATCTTTCCGAAACCGTCTTTGTCCTGAAACCGGAAGCTGCTCCCGCGGCTGAAACTCAAGGTGGGGCCGGGACGAAAACCAGTACAAAAGAATCGGCAGTAGACAAGGATCGAACCGAGCCCGAATCGCAAAAAGTGCTGCGCCGGCTGCGAATTTTTACTCCCACGCGCGAGATTCCCTTCGCTGGTCATCCCGTAGTTGGCACCTGGAACGCCTTGGCCCTCGAAGGTGTGGTGCCCTTGCCGGAAACGGGAACCGGTTGGACCCGAATACTGCACGAGCTTGGCATTGGCATCCTTCCGGTAGATATCGAATTCAAAGACGGACAACCGGTTCAGGTGGTGATGACGCAGGGTAAACCGGCTCTCGGCACGGTTGTCGAAGACTCGCACGAACAAGCGGACATCGCGCGCGCCATCGGGCTCGCTCGGGAGGATCTGGATGAGAGCCTGCCGATACAGGTGATCTCAACCGGCTTGCCGTTCCTGGCGGTTCCAATTCGCGCCTTGTCGGACCTGAGGAGTTGTCGAGTTAACGCTGCTCTGGTTACCGAGATTTACACTAACCTTGGGGCCACCGGCTGCGCTCCGTTCACCCGCGAGACCCTCGAGGTCGGGCTTTCGCGGGCGCACCTTCGCATGTTCGCTCCTGGTGACAACATTCCGGAAGACCCCGCCACGGGCAGCGCTTCGGGCGCGCTGGGCGCTTACCTGGTCCATTACGGCGCCTCAGGCGTTGACGCAGTGGATGGAAAGTTTTCCTTCGTGCTCGAACAAGGGGATTTCATCAATCGCCCCAGCCGGATTAACCTCGAGGTGACAGGCACGACCGGCGCAGTAGAACAAGTCCGAGTGGGTGGACCTTCAGTGTTGGTTATTCGAGGCGAGCTGACGATATGAAAGATTCCACGTCAGCTAAGTTCAAGAAGTTTAGAGTTCGAGCTTTAGCTTGCTACTCTGGAATGCAACAAGCTAAAGCGTGAACTCTGAACTACCGGCTTCGACCCCAGGCTGAATGACGTTGGACTTGGACAATCCTATTTTGGACAATCCTTATAAATGACCGAAGACTTTGACCTGATCATTATCGGCGCCGGCCCCGCCGGACTCTCTGCCGCGGATGCAGCCGCGCGCGAAGGACTGAACTACCTGGTCATCGAGAAAGGGACTATTGCCAACACCATCCGTGCATATCCGGTGGGCCGCACACTTTTTTCGACCGTTAATGAACTGGAAATGCGCGAGGGCACTCTGAAGCCGGTACGCGAGAAACCCACCCGCGAGGAACTGCTCTCCCACTACATTCATTTCGTGCTGGATCATGACATTAGAATCAACACTGATGAGGAAGTTACCGACGTCACCTTGAAGTCTGGAGGTTTCCTCGTTTGCACCACGCGTGGCGAATACCAAACAGCTCGCCTGTTGTTTGCGATCGGCGCGATGGCCCATCCCCGCCGGCTCAACATTCCCGGCGAAGACCTTCCCAAGGTCCATCACCTATTTGTCGAACCCTATCCTTATGTCCGCAGGGATGCGCTGGTGGTAGGAGGTGGTAATAGCGCCGCTGAGGCAGCGCTGTTTCTTTCCGAAGAAGGAGCGCGGACTACGCTGGCAATCTGGCGCGATGACTGGGAGAACCGCGACCCCAAAGCCGGGGCGATGAAACACTGGGTGCGCACTCCCCTGGAGCACGAAGTCACCGCCGGGCGGTTACGCGTCATTCTCTACAAAGAGATCGTCAAAATCACCGAGCGAGAAGTTACTCTGCTTACTGACGAAGATGAGACTCTGACGATTGCCAATGACGTGGTCTTTGTTCTGATTGGTAGCGACGCCGACCTCGGCCTGCTGAAGAAGCTGGGAGTGAAAACTGAATCTGGAAAGCTAACTGAAGTTCCCGTTTATGATCCCGACACGTTTGAAACCAACGTCTCGGGTCTATACGTTGCCGGCCATTTCACGCACGCTCGACATATCAAAGAAGCGATCGCAGTACCTCTCCGGATCGTTCCGCTGATCGCCCAAAGCCTGAGGTCGCGGACAAGAGCAGCCATCCACGAACCCACTCTAACTTCGACGAAATCCAATTAATGCTATGTCGCGTTAGTGGATCTTGCTGTCAGGCCCATCATTCACTCGTTCACGTCTCGCAACACCCGTGCGATAGGCTGCTTCTTCGACTTCATGCGCCACAGCCTCAGCCACGCGTTTATCGAAGACCGACGGCACGATGTACTCGGGATGCAGCTCTTTATCGGTAATGATTCCCGCGATGGCGTTGGCCGCGGCGAGCTTCATCTCTTCGTTGATTCGGGACGCCCGGCAGGCGAGCGCTCCGCGAAAGATGCCCGGGAAGCAAAGGACGTTGTTGATCTGGTTGGGATAGTCCGAGCGGCCAGTGGCCATTACGGCAACGTATGGCGCGGCTTCTTCCGGCATGATCTCCGGCGTGGGGTTGGCCATGGCAAAGACGATTGGCTTCTCGGCCATCTGCTGCAAATCCCTGGCGTCGATCACTCCGGGAACCGACAGTCCCATGAAAACATCCGCGCCCTTGATTATGTCGTGAATCGTGCCCTGCTCATTGGCAGGATTAGTATTCTGCGCATACCACTCCTTTACCGAGTTCATGTGTTCCTGTCTTCCCCGGTAGAGGGCGCCGGCTTGATCGCAGCCAATGACATTCTTGACTCCGGCAGCCATGATGATCTTGGTGCAAGCCACACCTGCTGCCCCCACGCCATTAACTACCACCTTGATATCGCCCATCTTCTTGCCGACTATCTTCAGTGCGTTGATCAGGGCCGCCAATACGATCACGGCCGTGCCGTGCTGATCGTCGTGGAAAACGGGGATGTCGAGTTCTTCTCTGAGCCTGTCCTCAATCTCAAAACAACGAGGTGAGGAGATATCTTCCAGATTGATCCCGCCAAAGGCAGTGGAGATCGCTTTGACGGTACGGACAATCTCGTCCGGGTCTTTAGTACTTAGACAGATGGGGAACGCATCGACGCCGCCGAATTCCTTGAAGAGCATCGCCTTCCCTTCCATCACGGGCATCGCGGCCGCCGGACCGATGTCACCGAGCCCCAGCACCGCCGTTCCGTCAGTTACAATCGCCACGCAGTTCTTTTTGATCGTCAGGGTATACGCTTTTTCCGGATCGCGGCGGATGGCTTCGCAAACGCGCGCGACCCCTGGAGTGTAGGCCATCGACAGATCAGCGCGCGTCTTCAGAGGCAGCTTGGAGACCACCTCGATCTTGCCGCCAATGTGCATCAGGAAGGTGAGATCGGAGACGTGAATCACCTCGATTCCGTCAATGTTATTGACGGCCTCGACAATTTTCTCTTCGTGCTCGCTGGATCCAGTGTTAACGGTGATGTCGCGGATGATGAAGTCGTTCGAGACACTAACGATGTCAATCGCCCCGATGTCTCCGCCGGCGAGGCCGATCGCAGTGGCCAACTGGCCGAGTGTCCCTGCCCGGCTCGAAAGCTTAACGCGCAGGGTCAAACTGTAGCTGGCGCTGGGCGTACTTTGCATTTGATCCCTTTCCGGATTTGCCTGGTCTTGCTTGTTAGAAACTCTAACCCTCGCGACAGCGCACAGGCAAGCTCTTCGGGGTTACTTCTTCTTCGCCGTAGCCAGGGTTCGTCTTATTTGCTTCACGAGTTTTGGTTCCAACCCATTGCGAGCTGCCAATTTGAGCGAGCGATCACCGAGTAGTCTGTAAACTTCGATCGCCTCCTCGGGTCCATTGGAAAGTGCTTTTATGTGTCTGCGAACCGTGGCGACGTCTCCGCGAGCAAAAGTGCCGGTTAACGCAAGCGCAGTGTCCGACCGCGCGAGGTTGTTGACCGTGCTCTGCAACAAGGGCAACAAGACCCGCAGGGCCTCACCTCGTTTCAGGCCACACTGCACCAGCATCTCGGTGGCGAAATCGTAAAGGGCTAGCACGTGCCCGGAGGCCATGACGGCGGCGGCATGATAGAGCGGCTTGTTATGGGAGGCGATTGCAAAGCTGCGTCCTCTTAGATCGCGGACGATTGCCCGAGCCATTCGAGTGGCGACAGCATCGCCTTCGATGCAGTAGAACGCACCGCTCAGGCTCTTTTGCCCAGTTCGCGGATCGCTCACGGAAACCAGCGGATGTAACGACCCAGGGTGAAACCCAATGCCGATTAAGGGCTTGAGAACGTCAGAAGACAGCGCACCACTTGTATGGAGAGCCACGCCCCCCTTAGTCAAAATCCTGCGGGCGCCCCCGAGCCTTTTTGCAGTATTGGCAATCTCGTCGTCCGGGGTGGTTAGCAAGAGAATCGACGACGGCGGCAGGAGATCCAGCTCATCGGCCTTTAGTGCCAGGGTGTTCTGGCCAACCAGGGCGGCAGCTTTCCTGGCCGAAGACAGGCGGCGGGCCACTACAGCCTGAATCGGATAACCCAGGGCAGACAAGGCCATTGCCAGGGCGGTTCCCAGACGACCGGACCCAATTATCGAGACGGAGGGCTTTGATTTTTTTGGGCGAACTGCCTTTGACATTCGACTCGGCTTATTCTGGCGACTTATCTCGCGACTTACAAAGTAGGAAAGGTCGAAACCGTCTAAGGCGGAACAAGTCGATTTCTTAGGTTTTTCGGCGGCGCTGGACTATAATGCTGGTCACCGTACGAACGGCCCCCTGGGAACTATCTCGCTGTAGAACTTGAAGAATAGGTAAGCAGAATTGAACGCGCAACCTTGCCGCTGACCTCTGGCATCATAGACTGCGCGTCCGAGAATAGCGAAAACAG
>JAMQPI010000098.1 GCA_023717565.1 Pyrinomonadaceae bacterium
CGGTAAGGCTCCGCCTTACCGAAGGCATCCAACCAAAATTCCAGGCTATGCCTCTCTGTGGTCCGACGGAGGCGTAGCCTCGATAAAAATCGAGTAGTCCTCGGTAAGGCTCCGCCTTACCGCACTGGGGGCGGCAGAGCCGTAAGAAAATTAGTCTGAGGTAACCGGAGAGAGAGAAAACTACAAAGGGTGCGTCATTGGCCCTTAGATCCGAAACCAACGCCGCAGATCCGAAACCAACGCCGCACCCTTTGGGGGTCTTGAGTTTTTAAAACGTCAGTTGTTAGAACCAGATCCCGTACGCTTGATCTTCACGCCACCGTTTGTGGTAGTGGCGCGTACAGTTGGTCCACCGGAACCCAGGTTCACCGCCAGTTCCCTGGTAATCCGTCCTTGCACAGTCACCGGAAAATCCACGCTAAGGTGACCATTGACCGTTCCAGTTTCCAGGTGTGCCGAATAATTCTCGGGGACCGACATAACAATACCGCCGTTGGTAGTTTTCACGTCGAGCGTTTCGCCGTCCCATTGTGGACCATCAAGTTCGACCACCACGCCGCCGTTGGTTGTACCACCCCGAACCAGTCCACCAACGCGCTTTAGCACGACGCCGCCGTTGTGCCCGGTGAACTCAATGCGTCCGCTCACATCTGTGATCGAGATGCCTCCGTTGTAGGCTTCGAGGGAGAGATCAGAACGCCGTGGAACAAAAACCTCAAAGCTGACATTCCAATTGTAGTCCCTGCGGTTTTCCGGTCCATCGGCAAAGATCTTGCCGCCACCAGTCTCAATTCTGATTTGTTTTGCCAGTTCGTCCGCCTCACTTTGAGTAGACGCACCCGTCTGGATTCTGGCTCGCACCAGGACCTCATTTCGATCCCAGCCCTTCACGGAGACCCCTCCGTTTTTGCGAGCGTCGACCGTAATTGTGCCCCCGGCCGCCAGGGTCTGTTCCTTAATTTCACAATGCGCCATCAAGCGGTCGCTATACCAATTGTCGCTACAAGTCAGAGACCCTTTGGATCTGTCTTGTGCAAACGCGACCGCGCTCAACACAGTAACTGTTGCCGCAATGAACACACTTCGTCTTATCCAACTATTCATGGTCATGATCTCCTGGGAAGTTCCTCTTCGGATTCTTATGGTTTCGGTTTCTCGCGGTTCTGAGAGGTAAACACCATCGCCTTGCCTGATGTGGCAAGATTTTGGGAGGAGACGGGTAGAAAATCTCATAAAGGTGCCTTTTGTAACGCCAGCACGCGAGGAATGCCCTGCAAATCCTCGTGGATATCGAGAAATTTCCAGTTACTCCGGTCAATCATGCGCTCGACGGCCTCTCCCTGATCAAAACCAATTTCAAGGAGCAAATGACCACCCGCTTTGACAAAGGCGCCACTGTCAAGCAACAGGCGCCGAATAACGCTCAGCCCATCAACGCCCGGACTCAGCGCCGAACGCGGTTCATGATCGCGAACTTCTCTCTGCAACCCGCCCAACTCTGCCGCGGCGATGTAGGGTGGATTGGAAACCACTAGATCGAATATCGGCTTACCGGGATTCAAGGCAGACAAACAATCAGCTACCAGGAAAGAAGTCCTCGCGGCAACTGAATGCCGTGCGGCGTTTCGCCGGGCAACTTGAATCGCTTCGATGGCGAGATCGATACCTACCGCAGTCGCTCGCTGGTTCTCGTGTAGCAGGGCCACCGCGATGCATCCGGAACCCGTCCCGACGTCGCAGATGTATGGCGCAACCGAGCCTTTGGCGACCAGCGAGAGAGCCGTTTCCACAATTAACTCGGTCTCAGGTCGTGGAATCAAGACATCCCTGGTGACCTCAAAATCCAAACCAAAGAAAGCCTGGCGTCCGGTGATGTACTGTAACGGCTCGCCGCTAGC
>JAMQPI010000611.1 GCA_023717565.1 Pyrinomonadaceae bacterium
GCTTGGCGGCATGGTGGAGGTGTTAGTGGTGAACACGGTATGCGCCGGGGCGTGCCTGGACGCCTCGCGCCAGAAGGATTCCTTGATGGCCGGAGTCTCCGGCACGGACTCGCTGATCAGATCCGCATCGCGCAGCGCCGCGGCCAAGTCGGTGGTGTACGAGAGCCTAGCGAAGGTGTCGTCGATCTGCTTCCGGTTGGCCCCGCGTCGCTTGATAAAGTGCTCCGCGTAGTCCTGATGAAATGCTTTGCCCTTCTCCAAGCCCGCGGGGATGGCGTCGTACACGATCACTTGCTTGCCGTGAAAGGCCATCTGCCAGGCTACTTGCGAACCCATAGTGCCGGCGCCCGCAGTGGTGATCTTGGTGAAGGTCATCCTCAGTCTCCTTCCCGATCATCGTGATGTAAGAACCACGCGATGACTCGACAGCGCCGCGGGCGTGGCCTGCGTAGCCACACCGCGGCCGGCGGCTCGGGCCAGATCGTCGAACATCGCCTGGTTGGCCGCACGCAGCCGCCGCGCCAGGAACACCCGGCCCAGTCGCGCGACCGGCCCGACCTGGGTTTCATGGCTGATGACGACGCTACTCAGGCCATCAGGCGTGGGGTGGATCGTGAACATGCGCTCGGCGTGCAGCCCCATTGCGTCCGCATCGATGGCGAAAGAATGCGGCCGCTCGGCGGCGATCACGGTGCTGCGAAGGACGACTGGATGAGCCTTCCACCGAAAAGACACCGGCCGGGCTGCACCAGGACTTGATGCCGCACTACCTGTTGACTCCATTCGAACCCACCGGCAAGCCCGATACCAAGACGGCCAGCCTTCGACGTCGGTCAACAGATCCCACACGCGTTCGGCCGAAGCATGAATCACGGTCTCGTTGCGAACTTCGATCGGTGGCCGCAAGGCCGTGCCGATCGGGCGGAGCAGCCGGGCAGCGATCCGGGTAAGCCACTCGGGCGGCATGAACCGGCCGCTGATGGCGACAACTTTGTTCCGCACGCCGGGGATGACCACGGCCCGGCCCTTGTCTAGCGCCCTTAGCCCAGCCTCAATGACGGGCTCGGGGTCGGCGAGCCGGCGGTAGATCGCGGTGTGGCCGACATCGGCGCCCAACGCGTCGACGAAACCTGTACGCGTGGGACCCGGACACAGTGCGGTGACCGTCACGCCGGCCACACGGGCCTCGGCCCATAGCGCCTGGCTGAACGACAGCACGAATGCCTTACTCGCCCCGTACACCGCCTGGTAAGGAGCGGGCTGGAACGCGATCGCGGACGCGACGTTAAGAATCCCGCCACTGCCTCGCGCAATCATTCCGGGCAGGAACGCGCGAGCCAGGGTGATCACGGCACTGACGTCGACTGCTACCTCGTTGTCTTCCCTGTCCGCGTCGGCCTCGGCAAATGCGCCATAGCTGCCAAACCCGGCGTTGTTGACCAGCACCTCGATCGGGCGGTCGCCGACGTGATCGAGCAACGCGGACAAACCAGACCGCGTCGAGAGGTCTGCGGTGACCGTCTCTACCTTCACCCGTGGAGTAGCGCGTTGGATCTGGTGCGCTGCCTCGTCCAACCGCGCCTCGTTGCGACCGGTCAGCACCAGGGACATGCCCCGGTCCGCTAGTCTGGCGGCGAGCCCGCGGCCCAACCCAGACGACGCTCCAGTCACGATAGCCCATCGGTCTTGATAGTGGATCATTACAAGCTCCTATGTGGGACGGCATCAACTAGCGATCCATACTATGGGGCAACTGAGTTCAAGAAAGCATCAATAGATCGAGGAATTGTTTACTAACTCCTTTTGCTCGTAGCGGCATACCACGATTGTGTTATCTGCGACTAACATTTTAGGTGGCGACATCAAGGTTCGCCGTCTGGAAAGAGGCGACTGCGTTTTGATACTTACTAGTTGACCGGCGTTCACTCCCGGTTTCACCTGGCCGTCGTGCTCCTGTTGCTTCCTCATAGTTAGTTGACAATGCTGAGTAGAATGGTGTTTACACCTTGGGCAGAATCGGATCGACCGCTAAAGGAGCAAAGGTATGCCTTATAGGCTGACACGTCGTTCAGTTGGAAACACCCCGGTCTCCTATCGAGTTGCAAGGAGAGACACGCACGTCGCAAGAATTAGGTTGGTGTTTGCCCTCTTGTTGCTGACCACCATTTCGAGTGGTGTAGTCGGACAGGAGCAGCCCGCGACGCCCCGGCAAAAGATTGGTCTCGTGCTGAGCGGTGGGGGCGCTCGCGGCATGGCGCATATCGGCGTTTTGCAATGGTTGGAGGAGAACCGCATCCCCGTTGACTACGTTGCCGGCACCAGCATGGGTGGGCTTATCGGGGGAGCATATGCGATGGGAATGACCCCCGCGGAAATCCGTACGTTCGCCACTTCGCTAGACTGGGACGTGCTGATGAGCAACGGCCCGGCATATCAGGAGCTGAGCTTTCGTCGCAAAGAGGACCGGAGATCGGCGCCTTCTTCGATTGAGCTCGGGGCGCGAGGAGGATTGAAAGTGCCGATGGGAATTAACTCAGGCAACTACATTGGCCTGGTCCTCGATCGACTCAGCTTACCTTACTCTACAGTAAGAAATTTTGACGAACTGCCGATTCCTTTTCGTTGTGTAGCGACAGATATGGTGGACGCTCAGCAAATGGTGCTGAAGGATGGGTCGCTGGCCGGGGCCCTTCGCGCAACGATGGCGATCCCAGGCGTCTTTGATCCAGTGGAGACACAGGATGACAGAATACTTGCTGACGGCGGTCTGCTGAATAACATCCCTACCGATGTGGCCCGCGCCATGGGCGCAGACATCATTATTGTGGTCAACATCGGAACCCCGTTGGGAACCCGCAAGGATTTGGATAGTCTTTCAGGGATGCTCTCGCAAGTCATTGGCGTCATGACCATCGAGAGCGATCGCCGCAACCTCAAATTAGCCGATTACGTTATCGCACCTGATCTGGGGGCTTATACTCTGCTCGATTTCAATGCCGCTGCGACAATTGCCGATCTCGGTTACCAGGGTGCAGTTAAGCAGGCCGTCGTGTTGAATCGATTTACGCTTGACGAACCGTCCTGGCGCGATCATCTGGCACAACGTTATGCACGAAAGAGATCAACTTTTCCGGTACCAACCGAGATTGCCGTAGCCGGAATTGAAGGTCGTCAGGCCGCAGAGATTGGTGATGACCTAAAGGATGAGCTGAACCAACCCTTCAGCCCGAACAGGCTTGAACACAGGCTGAATGAAATTCGCGGCAGCGGTCGCTACGAGAGCCTCGGCTATGACATCGCGCTCCTGGACAAGGCACCGAGACTGCGAGTTCGCGTGAAGGAAAAATCGTATGGCCCCACGCTAATCACTCCGGTGCTGCTGATCAACAGCGACGGCGCTGCGGATGTGGAGCTCTCTGCGGGTTTCCGCTTAACCAGCCTCGATCTTTGGTCGTATGGCGCCGAGCTTCGGACCGACGTGCTCATAGGGTCAAACAATCTGCTGGGGGCCGAATACTTTCGTCCGGTAGCGAATTCACGATTTTTCATAGCTCCACGAGCTTACTACTCGGCCAGCCGCGTGAGCCTGTACCAGGGGGAAGAGCGCGCGGCGGAATATCTTGTCCGGACGGGAAGCGCCGCCGCTGATGTGGGTTACATCTTCAACCGGCGCACGCAACTACGAACCGGTTTTGAGTTGGGCCATGCTAACGCGAAAGTTGATATAGGCGATCCGCTGTTGCCCACTGTGAAGGGTGTCTTCAGCAATGTCTCGACGAGATTTGTTTACGAGGGGCAGGACAACGCCATAGTGCCCACTCACGGCTGGCGAATGACCGGCAACGCTTACTGGTACTTTAAGAGTCCCGGCGCAGACCAGGGATTTCCCCAGGCTGAGGTCACAACTTCTTACTTCGCGCCTTTCGGGAAACGCGGAACGGTGTTTGGCATTGGTGCTGGCGGTACGAGCTTCGACAAGACGCCCGGGCCGATCCAACAGTTCACGCTGGGTGGGCCGTTCCGCCTCAGTGCCTATGGCCGAAATGAATTTAGGGGCAAAGACTATTTTCTAACTGGAGCCGGGTATCTCTATCACTTGACCGATCTGCCTCCGATTCTCGGGAGTCGCGTCTACCTTGGTGGGTGGTATGAAGGTGGGAGCGCTTTCTTACGTCGCAGCGACCTGAATTTCCGCACCGACGTCGCCGGCGGCCTAATCATGGAGACGGGGCTCGGTCCGATCACGTTTGGGGGAGCCTGGGGCGAAGGTGGAAGGGGCAAGTTCTTTTTCTCCTTCGGAAGGCTTTTCTAAATACTGCCAGGGAACTGGACGATCTCGACGCTCAACTTGCTAGCGTGGCTGCATCGCGAACGAAGTTTTCAAGTTTCGGCAAGTAGCTTCTGAATCAGTCGCTCGGCCTCGTCATAGTCCCCTTCACCAACGTGCGTCCACCGAATTCGTCCTGCCTTATCTATTAGAACTACGGTCGGCCAGGCTGCCACATTGTAAGCGTCCCATGTTTGGTAGTCGTTATCCGACACCACTGGGTAATGAATCCCCAGTGAAGTAACTTCACGGCGAAGGTTTGCGACTTCTTTTTCGTAATCAAACTCAGGCGAGTGCACGCCAACAACGGTCAGGCCTTTGTCGCGATAGCGATCGTGCCAGCCTTTGATAAACGGCAACGTGTTACGACAGTTGTAGCAACCAAAAGTCCAGAAATCGATTAGCACGACGCGACCGCGCAGATCTTTGAGCGTTAGCGGTTCTGAGTTTATCCAATCACCTGCGGCTAGATCTGGAGCAACTGAAAGATCCGAACCTTTATGTGCGGTGATGATCCGAAAGGGACTCAGCAATTGCCTTGTGAAACCGCTAGCGTAAATGGACGTCCCTACAATAGCGATGCCAACTACAACGCCGATTAACAGATTCCGTCTTCTATCCATTGATGCTTCCTTCGCGCGTCAGATCATGGGCAGGTAGCGCGCCCAAACCCAATTCCTATCTCAAATACGACCGTGACCCAGGCGGCGGATTGCAGACCCTTGCAGAGGTCCAGGGGCACATCTCCCACCGCCCGTGTGTAGTTATAGTTCGTGTGATTTCGTGGATGCTATTGAAGGTTAAGTTGACAATGCCATAGTCAGTCATCCCTGAAAGGTTCACATCCGTCTACTGCTGGATGCAACACCCACTGGTTTTCCGGCTTTTGCTGGTTGTCGTAGGTCTCTCTTTGTTTCGGCGTTAGTGGTGGACCAGGAGGCGCGCCCTTTGGTGTAGACCCTGATTGCGAGTTCCCTGCCGGGTCGGTGTGTGGCACTTTGCTGTGCTCGTCGCACCAGTGTTTATGGAACGCCGCAAAGCCGGCCGGATCCTTCGGAACGTAAGCCACCTTTTGCACGATTCGTGTGGCGTGAAACTCGTTATATCCATCATGTCCACCGTCGTAGACCCAACGGCCGCCGGCGATCACCTGGTCTTTACTATTGATCGTGCCACCACCTTCAAGCGCATCTGCAGGATCACCATCTTTGGCGCCAGCCCACGCTTTCGCGATCGCAATCAGGATGAGTGGCGACATCAGTATCTGTATGACTTTACACAGTAACTTAGTGAACCAGTTCTTCTTACAAAATTTACTTCCCAGGTTGAAAGTATTGGTGGCGTCGAGCACATCCCTGATGCGTGAACCTTCAAATTCACAGTGCAACACGGGTACGGAGCGCTGCTTAGGAAGAAGCCACGCATTTTCTGCCACGTAATCGGCCCACGCTTTCTGCTGATCCGGACCAATGATGCCGGTCCAACCATAATCACGACCAACTACCTCGGTCCAGGCCCGGTACTTTTGATCCGTCGTCGTTACGATCATTGTGCGGAAGCAACCGTTGAACTTGGGCATGTCTTTTTGCCTGCTCAACAGATCGCCTTGTGGAGGCGGCGGTGAACCGATCGTCGCAATCTCTAAATTCTTTTGCGCCGAATCTCCAAACGCCATCATGTTGAATGGCGCAAGAATCACGTTCATTGAATAGTCGTTATCAATGTCTGCGATCGGGTTCTTGTCTTCGCCCACAGCTTCGGTATCGGCAACTTCACCGATGGCCCACACCATCTCGTGGTCGCCGCACATTTTCGCCGGATCGCGCTGCAGACAGATCAACTTGCCGTTGAGCATCCATTCTGACGTGTAGTGCAACGCCTCGACGAGGGCGGGTATTGTCACGAGCAAGCCAATGCCGCCGGAAAACAATGCTGCGATCGCTCCGCCCGCCGCCGCTACCACCAGTAGCGCGACATACCAATCTTTGGCGGGCTCGAAATCCTTCGCTTCGACGCACGAGGTGTATTGTGGTCCTACTGACATAGCTACCTCCTAACTTTCAGCATAGAGCGTGACGCCGCCAACGAGATCATTGCCATCGAAGGCATTCACATTGATGGCCTGTCGCCCAACGAACCCGTCAGGTGCTGTGACCTTCACGGTAATGAGTTGCTCGCCTTCCGGACCAAGATCGATCACATCACCAGGTTGAAATGTAATTTGCCAACCCGGGGGAACGGGATGCGCATTCAAACGATGACGAACGTATGGGTCGTGCTCCGTCCGGCCGCCCATCCAGGGACGGTCGGGGCAGGGCGTCAGGGAAGGCAGTGCGTAGGAGTCAGCGCGTAACACCAGCCGGCGTCTAAAGGCAGAATCATTACGCAGCATGAATTCGAAAGTAGCGTTAGGAGAATTGAGCTTCTTGACGTTGATGTTTTCCTGACCAAGATTGTTATCAGGATTGGCGTCGTCAGGCCACAGCAGTTCGACCATGATGCAGTAATGGCCAGGGGTTGCTGGTGTGGTCCACACATGCTCCGTAATTGCGGGCAGTCCAACCGCGCCTTTGACCGGCACATCAACAAACTTCTCACCGATGTAGTTCTTGATCGTTCCTGCTCCAAAGCTCAAGTAATAGAACCGGACCAGCATGTTGACAGCAGGCGCGTCAACCGACCCGTTCCAGATATGGGCACGGATCGTGTACTTCTTGTTTGAGCCAATGTTGTTTGAGGAGACGGGACTGACGCCGTCGAATAGTTGTATGTCCGGATTGTCCCAGGTGATTGCCAGTCCTTTAGACATCAAATAATACTGGCTATAGATCATCGGGTCCGGCCGCTTGTAGGTGTGCGGCGGAAGGTGGATTTCCTTCGAGGGCGGATGGCCTGCCGATCCATGGCCTTTCGGATCACCGAAAGCTTTCCGACACTTCTTGCGTAGAATTCCCTGTATGACCCGAACCAGCCCAACGAGTCCGAAGAAAACGAGGATTGCTAAATACAGAAACAGCCAAACGTAAAACCATTTACGAAGCAGATAGAGCAAAAGAAGCAGCAGCAGGCCACTAAGCAGAAGTAGCCATGGGCGGTCCTTGATCCAGCACAGGAGTTCTTTCATGGCGGGTTCGGCTCCATTGGCAAGTGTGGGTCAGCGAATACGGAATTGGCCAAGTGGAATTGGCCAAGCGGTCGGGCAACACTTCAGTCAGTCAGTGCGAAGGAGGACATAGATTACACCGATCAGGCAGCAAAGAAAATGGTATTGTCAGATAAACGGTGATCCCATCGAAGACTTAGCGCTGTCTGTCATCGCTCTAGTTACGTTCGCTGCAAGGCGGTTGTGGATACAGACGCGAGAACCGGGTTGAAGCTTGGTGGCCGGTTGATACTCATGCACGGCTCGGCTTGAACCTGTTGATCAATTGGGTTGGGCTTGGTGCGATTCGAATTCGAGCTGCGAGTCGCATTTTCTTTCTGTTTCCAAGCACTTGATGCGGACGTACGTACCGTCAGGTCGCAGCTCTCTGGCGTTGACATTGTCTTTCAAGTAATTACCTAAGACCACATCCTTCAAATGAGTGCGCAATTTTGGATCCTTAATTGGAACGATTACTTCCACTCGCCGGCTGAGATTGCGGTACATCCAATCAGCGCTGCCAATATAAACTTCTTCCTTGCCACCGTTTCCAAAGTAGAAGATTCGACTGTGTTCGAGGAAGCGGCCGACAATGCTCCGCACTCGGATGTTTTTGGAGACTTTTGACAATCCGGGTCTTAGCGTGCAAATGCCACGTACTATCAAATCGATCGAAACCCCGGCCTGAGAAGCATTGTAAAGCGCCCGAATAATTGCAATATCTGTCAGACTGTTTATTTTCGCGATGATCCTTCCCGATCGACCAGCTTTCGCGTGTGCCGTCTCGCGCTTGATGAGTCTAATGATGCGCTTGCGCAAATTTAGTGGCGCAACCATCAAGCAACCATACTCCGTGAATTGCGAGAACCCTGTCAGAGAGTTAAATAGGTTAGTGGCGTCGGTAGCGATCTCTTCGTCGACCGTGAAGATGCCCAGATCGGTATAGATGCGCGAAGTTGTAGGGTTATAGTTCCCTGTCGCCAGGTGTACGTAGCGTTGCAATCCTTTGCCCTCGCGGCGTACGACTAGCGTCAGTTTGCAGTGGGTCTTCAAACCCACCATTCCATAGACTACGTGCACTCCGGCCTGCTCTAAACGTCTGGCCCATTCGATGTTGCTCTCTTCATCAAAACGGGCTTTTAGTTCGACCAGTGCGGCTACCTGTTTCCCTTGTTCAGACGCCTCAATCAATGCTTTTACTATGGGGGAGTTTCTCCCCGTGCGGTACAAGCAAATCTTGATTGCTACCACCTCCGGGTCAGAAGCAGCCGACTCAATAAAATTGGTGACCGCGCTGTACGCTGTGTAGGGATGGTGCAGCAAGATATCCCGGCGCTTGATAGCCTCAAAACAGTTCTCGCTTTCGCGCAGGGGTACCGGTGTGACCCGCTGCAAGGGACGATCTTTCAACTCCGGCCGATCAAGATCGTACAACTGCATGAGATCGGGAATATTGAATGGTCCATCAACGGTGTAAACGTCTTCCGTCGTCAACTGGAGAGCCTCAGTGAGATACGAAACCATCTCAGATGGCATCTGCGCCGCCACTTCTAAACGAACCGCGTCTCCGAAACGCATTTGCCGAACATGTTGCTGCATTGTTCTTAGCAAATCACTCGCTTCGTCCTCCTTGATGTCATGATCAGCATCACGGGTAACGCGAAATAGGAAACACCGGCCGGTTTTCATTTGCGGGAAGAGTGCCGCTATGTTGGCGGCGATCAAGCTACCGAGAAACGTGAAATTGACTCCTTTTTCATCAATCGGAATCAGCTTGGGTACTATGGGCGGCAGTTTGATGCGAGCAAATCGCGCTCCTTTCATTGCCCCCGCCGCTTCGCTTGTTTTCTTGCTCTGCTGCGGAGCAACCATGACGCCCAGGTTTAGGCTAAGGTTGGAGATGTAAGGGAACGGATGACCGGGGTCAACGGCCTGAGGTGTCAAAATCGGAAAAACGTTTTCCAAAAAGTAATCATTCGCGGTTTTCTTTTCGCGTCTATTCAGTTCTTCATACGGCCGAATCATGATTCCCTTCTCGGCCAGACTGGGTAGGACATCAGCTTGCAGGCACCGCATCTGCGTTTCGAGCATTGGTCTTAGTCGGGTTCTAATTTCCTTCAGTTGTTCAGAGGCGGTCATGCCGTCCGGGGAGGTTTCCGTTACGCCGGCGTCCAGCGCCTCCTGCAAACCCGATACACGAACCATGAAAAACTCGTCCAGGTTGGAAGAGAAGATCCCCAGAAACTTCAAGCGCTCAAGGAGGGGGTGTCGTTGGTCCAGGGCCTCTTCCAACACGCGCCGATTGAATTCCAACCAACTGAGCTCACGATTGATCAGGAGATGTTTCTGATGGCGGAGATTGCGCGACGACGTTGGACGCTTTTGAACTGCTTCGCGGCCCTTTGTTTTCACTTTTGCTACTGCGGTGCTCATTTGGAATTGCTATCGAATGGATCTGTCGTATTTGGAATCTCGACTATTCAAACATATGTAGAATGTCACCGAACAACAACCGGGCTAATCGGATCAGGAAGAAAAAAGCTTATCCAAAATCCCGAGTTTCTTCCACAGATCCAATGAAATACCGTCAATTGCAGGCAGTTAAGGGAAACTATAACGAAATGGTGCTGGGCTTCGCGCCTAACTTAGTGGCCAGGACAGAGTAATGTAGGATCCTGCGGACATCAACAAATTACTTTCGATGTAATCAAATCATTGCCCCGTCAATGCGGGGTTCAGGTTCAGTTCAGAGCAAAGGCCGCTCGGATAGCTATCTCATGGAGAAGTTGGATGGAAGCTAAGACGCTAGTCGCCTAAACCAGCTTGCCTCCAATCTAGTTCGTGGTAAAAATGAGGTAACCATGCCACGATCTGCATTTGCTTAGTCAACATCAGACGCATCCGGAGGTCAGGAGTAGTCATGAAGGTGATCCTCTTCGGAGCTACGGGAATGGTTGGGCAGGGTGTCCTGCGGGAATGCTTGCTGGACGATAGCATAGACAGTGTGCTCGCGATTGGTCGCAGTTCCACTAACCACACACACCCCAAGTTAAGCGAGCTGCTTTTAGAGGACCTATTCGACTTCAACATCACCACCGAGAAACTGCAAGGTTACGACGCCAGTTTCTTCTGCCTCGGCGTTTCAGCTGCCGGCATGAGTGAGGTCGACTACACTAGACTGACATTCGATCTAACAATGGGATGGGCGCACGTGCTGGCCGGAATCAATCCGACGATGACGTTCATCTATGTCTCGGGTGCTGGTACCGGCGGCAAGTCGATGTGGGCACAGGTGAAGAAACGCACCGAGGATGCGCTCCTGGCCCTTTTCCCCAACGCGTACATGTTCCGCCTGGCTGCGCTGCGCCCGATGCACGGTGAGGTTTCGAAAACGCGCTGGACGCGGATCAGCTACGCAGTCTTTCGCCCGCTCCTGCCGCTCGTGCGGGCGATTTTCCCAAGGGCGGTTATCACAACCGAAGAACTGGGACGAGCGATGATTCGGACGGTGCGCCAGGGTGCGCCAAAGCGAGTGCTGGAGAACCGCGACCTGCGCGCACTTGGAGGACCTTGACTGGAAGGCTCTTGCGCCCTGTTTACCAGTTGATGGAGGTATGACCTTATCAGCTCTCAGCAACGGACGATTTTATTACTGGCAGTTCTTCCGGGCTGGGTCGAGCTACCGCCAAACTGTTTGCTTCAGAGGGGTCCATAGATCGCTTCCTTAGCGTCATTGCTATTGCGGAAGTTAACGTCCCCTCAGTACCCATCAACTTGGATCACAGCTCCGGCAAAGGCTTGGGGAGCTTCTTGCGGCAGATTATGTCCAACACCACCTTTGATGAGCCGGTGCGCATACTTGCCGGAGAATTTTTTGGCATAGGAACTGGGTTCTGGATGCGGTGCACCATTGGCATCACCTTCAAGTGTAATCGTGGGCACGGTGATCACCGGACCTGCAGCAAGACGCCTTTCCAGATCATCATATTTCCGCTCACCTTCAGCTAGCCCAAGACGCCATCGGTAATTGTGGATCACGATGGCAACATGGTCAGGATTTTCGAGAGCAGCTGCGCTGCGATCAAATGTGGCATCGTTGAAATTCCATTTTGGCGAAGCCAGCTGCCATATGAGTCTCGCGAAATCGTTCCGGTATTTTTCGTAGCCGGTGTGGCCGCGTTCTGTTGCAAAACAGTATTGATACCACCATTCCAGCTCAGCCTTTGGCGGTAGGGGCATACGGCCTGCCGCCTGGCTGCTGATCAGATAACCACTCACGGAGACCATGGCTTTGCAGCGATCCGGCCAGAGCGCAGCGATGATGTTGGCCGTCCGCGCTCCCCAATCACAACCGCCAATGATTGCTTTGTCGATTTTCAAAGCATCCATGAAGGCGACGATATCTGAAGCGAGCGCTGAAGGCTGACCGTTGCGAACTGTTTCACCTGAAAGAAAGCGCGTCGTGCCGTACCCGCGCAGATACGGAACGATCACCCGGTAACCCTTCGCTGCTAACAAAGGAGCTACACCGACATAGGTGTGAATGTCGTAAGGCCAGCCGTGCAGCAGCAGTACAGGTCGACCATCAGCAGGGCCCGTCTCAGCATAGCCAACACTTAAGAGGCCGGCATCGATTTGCCTGAGAGGGCCAAACGAGTTGTTCAAGCCTGATTCAATCGACTCTCCCGACGCTTTTGTGTCGCGCAACTGAGCGTGTGCCGAATCAGCCAAGCCCAATTCGGCTGCGGCGATCGCTATCGCGGCATAGCTTATGAAACCGCGTCGATCAAATTTGGTGCCCTGGAACATCAAACTCTCCAATCTATACACGGATGACGGGTTGCGGTTTTGCTGATTGGACACCTCACATGGTTAGAACGACGCGGAATTGTGCGTCGCCGCTGAGCATTCGCGCGTATGCCTCGCCCGCTTTTTCGAGCGGATAGGTTTCAATCATCGGACGCACTCCAGTCAGTTCGGCGAAGCGCAGTGTGTCCTCGGAATCGGTTGGTGTTCCCGATGCCCAGCCTTGAATCGTTCGACTTCCGCTGATGAGCTGAATCGGTGTGACCTCGATGGGGTTAAAGTCCGCACCTATGACTATCAGCTTTCCGTTTGGCCCCAGGCCGTCAATCAACTCGGACATCGATTTCGCGCTCGGGGCGGTGGCTAGAATTACTCGGGCGCCGCCCAGTTTCTGCAACTCCGCCGCTGCGTTCGTCGCGCTGCTGTCGATGTACACCGTCGCTCCGAGTTTCTTAGCAAGCACCGCGTTCTCTGACCCGCGTCCGATCGCTGCGACCTTGTAACCACACTTGCTCGCGAATTGAATTCCGAGATGGCCGAGCCCGCCAACACCCTGCACCGCAACTAGGTCGGGAGGGAGTGCACCACCATGGCGAAGCGCGTTGAAGGTGGTAACTCCGGCGCAAAGCAACGGTGCTGCTTCGGCGTCATTGAGACTTTCCGGTATTGCGGCCACTGCCTCAACAGGAGCTAACATGTATTGTTGATATCCGCCGTCATAGCTGATGCCAGCTATTTTGATGTTTTGGCAATTGCCAAAATCTCCGCGGCGGCACGCGATGCACGTGCCATCGTGACCGCCGTGCCAGCCAACGCCGGCGCGCTGTCCAATTGTCCACCCGGAAACACCAGCACCCACTTCATCAATGATGCCCACAACTTCGTGACCTGGAATGCGGGGATATTGAATTCCGGGCCAAAGCCCTTCTTTCGTAAGCACATCGCTGTGGCAGACACCGCAAGCCTGTACCTTGATCCGCACCTCTCCGGAGCCAGGCTCAGGAATCTCGCGCTCAACAATTTGGAAATCCGCCCCCGGTGAGGGAATCTGCGCCACCTTCATGGGCGCTAATGCGACTTGTGTCGTTGCCATAAAACCTCCTTTGGATTTTGAACTTCCTCGTAAAGACCGACTCATACCGCCCGAGATCGGGTCGACGACGTTTTTGTCGTTACAACGGTGCTCGCGCAATTGTTACTGACGACTTTCATAGAGTGGATCCCTTGGTCCACTAGTCTCGCATGTAGTGGCAGCTGTACCCTCCCGGATTTTTGCGCAAGTAATCCTGGTGATAGTCCTCCGCGCTGTACCAGGTGGAGGCGGGCTCGATGGTTGTCGTGATCGGGCGCTTCCACTTCCCTGACGTATCTACCCGCGCCCTTACTCGTTCCGCCGTCACGTTCTGCTCAGGCGTCAGCGGAAAAATCGCTGATCGATATTGTGTGCCAACGTCATAACCTTGACGGTTAAGCGTGGTTGGGTCGTGCAGCTTGAAAAACCACTTCTCCAGTAAGTCTTCGTAGCTGAGTACTGCCGGATCGAACGTTATACGGATTGCTTCAGCGTGCCCCGATTTGCTGTGATGGGTGTCGTCGTACTTCGGATTCTCGAGCCAGCCGCCGGTGTAGCCGACTTCGGTATCTATGACGCCGGGCACGTCGCGCAGAATTTCCTCGACACCCCAGAAACAGCCGCCGGCGAGCACAGCCACCTCCGTCTGTTTCTCACTCGCGATCGCCGAGCGGCTCGTTCCGTTCACATCATTCATAATGGTTCTCCCTCAGCAGAGCTCTCACTTAACCAGTGTGATAAGCGGCTTGCCTTTTTCCACGACATACGTGGCGAGCTCGGCCCCGTTGTCGCTGCCGATGTTCGTAGCCGTGTGCGGCGTCCCGGCTGGAACGAACAAGACATCGCCGGCTTTTACTCTTGATTTCTTGCCACCGATCTCATACTCCAGCGTTCCCTCGATGACGTAGATGATCTCTTCTCCGGGATGTGTGTGCATTGGCGCGACATATCCCGGGTCGAAGTCGACGCGCTTCTGGATCACCTCTCGTCCGGGAGCGCTGAGGTCGTGGCGCTGCAGATCGGTGCGCTTAGTTCCCGACTGCTGAGCCGACGTCACGTCTAGAGCCCAAGCACTTCCGACAGCCAGCACTGCCACTGCTATGATTAGAATCGTTTTCATCTCCTCTCATCTCCTCACTTCAAACTAGTGCCCGGGTTGGAGTCCGAGCACCTTCTCGATGGAGATCGGCAACGAGCGAAACCGCGTGCCGGTCGCGTGATAAACCGCATTGGCAATTGCGGCCGCCATTCCAGTTATCGCGAGTTCCCCGATACCCTTGGTTCCGAGCGGGGTCATCGCATCGGGTTCTCCGACGAACAGCACGTCCACATCGCGCACGTCTGCGTTCACCGCCACGACGTATTCGGCCAGCGACGTGGTCACCAGTCGTCCGGTACGATCTGAGACCGTCTCCTCCAGCAGCGCCATGCCGATTCCCATCGCGATACCGCCGATGATCTGACTGCGGGCTGTCTTCGGGTTAAGGATCCTGCCGCCATCGACGGCCGACACGACTCGAGCGACCCGGATCGTTCTCAAGTCTGGATCGACGTTGACCTCGACGAAGTGTGCGGCAAAGGCACCGGCGTGCGCCAGGGTCCCCGTCGACGGCGGGGTGTACGGGATAAAGCGGCCTTCTTGAACGATCATGGTGGCCGATGACGTTTCTCCCGGCGGCGCACTCTCGCCCTCAATCGTCATCTCGTCCAGACCGTGCCGCGTGAGGATGTCGGCGTACGTTTCAAAGCGCGCCGGATCGTCGGTGATCTGAATGCCTCCGTTGCGAACGGTGATGCCTTCCAAACGACACCCCTTGAGCGGCGACATCGCGTCGTCACTGACAAGATTCACGAAGGCGCGGACCACACTTACGCAGGTGGCGTGAACGGCGTTGCCAAGGGCGCCGGTAAACCCGGATCCGCCTTCCTGCGGGGCTTTCGGCATGGCGCTGTCACCGAGACCGAACCGCACGCGCTCGATCGGCACGCCAAGGCAATCAGCGGCGAGCATGGACATGACGGTATAAGTGCCCGGCCCCATATCGGTCCCGCCGCTGCGGACGAAGGCCGTTCCATCTCGCCGTATCGTTGCGATGGCTTTGCATGGGGGCTGATACGCCCCCAATGCTCCTCGGCCCATGCCATATCCGACGAGTTGGTCCATCTTCCGCATCGACCGGGGCTCTGGAGTGCGCGCAGACCAGCCGAAGCGTTCGGCGCCCAGTCGATAGCAGTCCAGCAGCGCATTGCTGGACCACGGCAGAGCATTGTCCGGATGCACATGCGCGTGATTCTTTATCCGCAACTCGATGGGGTCGATGTTCAGCGCGTAAGAGAGTTCGTCGATGGCCGACTCTAAGGCGAACGAGCCTTCGGCTTCCCCAGGTGCACGCATCCAGCCCGGTATCGGGATGCTCTGGCGAATCTGCCTGGCGCGCGTCGACACGTTGGGGCACGCGTATGCGGTGAGAGAACCATTCGTGACCAAATTGATCAACTCGCCCTCCATGCCGATCGAGGATCTGGAGACGTGGTCAATGGCGGCGAGCAGTCCGTCGCGGCTCGCGCCGACAGACAACAGCTGAATGGTGTTTGGCCGATGGCCCACGGCGGTGAACATCTGGGCGCGCGTCAGCACCACCTTCACGGGACGCTTCGTGATTCGTGCTGCCAGAGCCGCGAGTGGCACATGCGGCCAGACGCGTAGTCCCGCACCGAACGCACCGCCGACGAACGGAACCAGTATCCGCACCCCGGCTGGATCGACGCCAAACGCCGCTGCCAGCGCATCACGCGCGCCATGGGGATTCTGCGTGGTGTCATGGACCGTCAGCGCATCGCCGTCCCAAACCGCCACGGTGGCAAACAGGCCGATTGGGTTGTTTGTGTTCTCAGCGGTGGTATAGATCTGGTTGATCCGCACCTCGGCTTCCGCAAGGGCGCTCGACACATCTCCACGATCGTGATCGGGCGTCCATGGATGGGTCACTTCTGTGGCTCGCTCGTCGTCGAAGGAGAGAACCGGCGTGTCACGCTCATAGGTGACTTCGACTAGCGCCGCCGCCGAATTCGCTTGCTCCCTCGTCTCCGCGACAACCATCGCCACGTGCTGGCCGTAGTGCAGCACGGCGTCGCTTTGGAATGGCGGCAACGGCTGCGGACCGATCTCCGTGGGTGGCCCAATCGCCAGCGGGGGCGTATTGAGGTGCGTGATGACAGCCACAACGCCAGGTGCGCGCTCGGCATCGTCCACCGCAATGTCACGGATGCGCCCGCTGATTATCGTGCTTTGCACCAGAGCCGCGTGCGCGAGGCCGGGAAGGTTCACATCAATCGGATAGGTGGCGGCGCCCATCACCTTGAGCCGCCCATCGACGCGATCTCGCGCTGTGCCGACGACATCAACTGTGGTTGTTGTGCTCATACCTTCGCCTCTCTCGCTGTGGCAAACGCGCGGACAATGGCGCGTTTCGCCAGCTCGATCTTGAAGTGGTTGTGCTCTCGCGCAACGGCTCCTGCCAACGCGGTCTCGGCTGCCTCGCGAAACGTGGCGTCACTCGCCTTGCGACCCTTCAAGCTTTGCTCGGCCTCGGTCGCGCGCCATGGCGTGGTCGCGATCCCGCCCAATCCCAGCCTCGCTGCTCGAATGGTATCGCCATCGAGATCGAGGACGACCGCCGCTGATGCGAGCGCGAACTCGTAGCTCGCCCGGTCCCTGACCTTCAGATAGTGCGAGCGCCGGGCGGCCGGCAGGTGTGGAATGACGATGTGGGTGATCAGTTCGCCGTGCTCCAGCGCAACTTCGATGTGCGGAGTGTCACCAGGAGCGACGTGAAAGTTGCGAAACGGAATCAAACGTGTGGCGCCATCGGGCCGCATCGTGTGAATGTCGGCATCGAGGACGATCATCGCTACGCACATGTCGGATGGATGCGTGGCAATGCAGTGTTCGCTGACGCCCAGCACCGCGTGCCCGCGGTTGAAGCCGTTGAGCGCGTCGCAACCGGAGCCCGGCTGTCTCCTGTTACATGACGCGTGCACATCTCTGAAATACGGACAGCGCGTCCGCTGCAGGATGTTGCCGGCGACCGTCGCCATGTTGCGGATCTGTGTGGTGGCGCCCGAGAGGATCGCTTCCGAAAGCACCGGGAAGCGATCGCGCACGACCGGATGCCACGCCAGTTGACTGTTGGTGACGCCGGCACCGACAGAGATCGCGTCGTCCGAAACGTCGATGCGAGACAGCCCAAGGGGCCCCACGTCAATAACAATGTCTGGCGTGAGCACGTCGATCTTCATGAGATCGACAAGCGTCGTCCCGCCAGCAAGATACATCGCGCCAGATCGGGCGGCGGCGGCGCTAGCCGCATCCGTCGTCTGAGTGAATCGTTCAAAGGTGAATTCCTTCATGACCGCACCTCGTTCGCGAGCACCTGCCTCACGGCGGCGACGATGTTCGGGTAGGCGGCGCAGCGGCACAGATTGCCGCTCATCCGCTCGCGGATCTCCTCGTCAGTCAATGTTGCGCTGTCGACCGTTTGGCGAACGTCTGGCGTGACGTGACTTGGCACTCCCTCGTGCACCTCTTGAACGGCGCAAACAGCCGAGAGAATCTGCCCAGGCGTGCAGTAGCCGCACTGAAAGCCATCGCAGTGCAGAAAGGCGGCCTGCATCGGGTGAAGCTCATCACCTACGGCGAGCCCTTCAATCGTGACGACGTGCTGGCCCTGGCACGCCGCCGCCAGCGTAAGACAGGACAAGACACGCTGGCCGTCGATGATCACCGTGCACGCGCCGCACGCGCCCTGATCGCAGCCCTTCTTCGTGCCGATCAAACCGAGGACGTCGCGGAGAGCGTCCAGCAACGTCAGGCGCGAGTCCAGTGAGAGTTCGTGGGTCGCGTCGTTTACGCGGATATTGGTTTTCATGTCGAGTTCCTACTTGGATTGATCTGATACCGAAGCAGAAACCTTCGGCCCACAACCACGTAGTGGTTGAATGTTTATAGCCATCAGACCGGCACCGATGCTCACTCCTTTAGGAATGAGCATGTGTCTCGCGGCCAAGCCGGCACATGGAACTCCTAACGGAGTTATTGCTGTCACCTGACGCATGCTATAAACATTGAACTCCTAACGGAGTTCCCGGCCGCGGAATCCCGAATGTCCAGACCTGCTCACCACTTTTTTCAGCAACCTGCTAAATCTTTGGCGGTCATGAAGCAACGTTACAGGTGAGATCGCCCAACCGCGGCAGATTCAATTCTGCTTCTCAGTTTGGAGCCGCGTTTCATCGCTGCACCTGTTAGGACGTTTGCGCTTTGGTTTTTCCGCTCCCGGTTGCGGCTTCTTTGATGATGTCCGCAACGGCCTGAGGTTTAGATACGTAGACGGCGTGGCTGCCGCCGACCTCTCGAACCGTCGAACCGGCGCGTCGCGACATGAATTGTTGTGCCGGCGGCGGAATCATCTTGTCGTCGGTAGCGACCAGGTACCAACTCGGCTTGGTTTTCCACCCAGGGGTGCTAACGGCTCCATTGAGAGCGTCCAATCCCCAGGGCACTTGTGAGTTCGCCATGAACTCGGCTTGTTCGGGCGGTACATCCCCGGCGAATGATTCCGCAAATTTGGCCTTATCAAGCGTGAGAAAGCCGTCAACAGGCGGTAGGATCGGCGGCACGGGCGCACCGGGCGCCGGATTGGCGATTAGCGTTCCGACTGATTCCCCCGCATCCGGCGCGAAAGCCGTAATGTAAACGAGAGTGTCAACGTTTGGATGATTGCCGGCTTCGGTAATAACAACTCCGCCATATGAATGACCTACAAGAATTGCAGGACCATCCTGGGCATCGAGTACTGCTCGCGTCGAAGCAACATCGCCCGTCAGCGATATCGTTGGATTCTGGACAATGCTTACGTTGTATCCGTCACGCTTAAGTATTTGGTACACGCCTTCCCAACCAGAGCCGTCAACGAAACCGCCATGAACGAGAACGACATTCTTTGTCGCACCTTCTGATTTTTGAGCCATGATTTTTCTCCTTAGAAAGTAACTTGAGAGGAGTAAACGAATCGACAAACTCTACCGACCGCGAAACTCCGTCCCGGGGTTTTATCTCAGTGATTTGAACGAGGCGCGTAGTTCCGAAACGAAAAACTCCGGCTGCTCCCACGCCGCGAAGTGCGTGCCTTTCGGAAGCCGGTTGTAATGAATGAGTTTGGGATAGGCCTTCTCCGTCCAACTCCGTGGGGCTGTGTAGATCTCATTAGGAAAGGCGCTCACGGCCGTCGGGATCGGGACCCCTTTCGGGGCGAAGAAGGCGAGCTTGCTCTCCCAATAGAGACGGGCGGAAGAGACCGCCGTGTTGGTCAACCAGTAGAGCGTGATGTTTTCAACAATGTCCTCTCGCGTCAGGCCCTCGCTCTTACCATCAAACACGCGTGCGATCAAGTCGTAACTTTGTGAGTCGTGGTCGATCATCCAGGCGGCGAGACCGACCGGTGAATCCTCGATCCCGTACAGCGTCTGCGGGCGGTTCGCCATTTCGTTGGCGTAGCCCAGGCCGTGCTTATAGAAGAAGGCGATCTGGTCGTACGCATATTTCTCGTCCGCCGAGAGGCCGGACGGCGACGGGTCGCCGGACGCGAGCGCCTTTGCAATGTCGTCCGGGACCGTGGCCGGCATGTTTGTATGGATGCCGATCAATCCCGCGGG
>JAMQPI010000099.1 GCA_023717565.1 Pyrinomonadaceae bacterium
ACGCTCCAGGCTGGCGACATGTAACGCACACCCATTCCGTAATAACGCTGAACATTTTCGAGTCGCTCGTCCATGGCGTAACCACCCTCGAGCCCCATAAGTGCGGCCAGTTTTCCCGCTGCCGCGATGCGCCGAATGTCCGCCGAAGTGGTTGCCAGCTCCCAGGTTTCCGGATATTGGTCCGGGAGGGCCCGCACCAGGGCAATCTGATCATCCGCCCGCTTCATCGCGCCGGCACCACCGCCACCAAACAGTTCCGGCTCCACCCAGATAGAAAAAAACTGTGCGTCTAAGCCACCTTCTCTCGCGCGTACATTGTCGAAGTGACCGTCGGGCAAACGCCGGGAAATGTCGAGTTGTTCGTCAAGCAAACGCTGAGTGGTGTCGGCATGCATGTCGATTGCAATCGCACGCCGATGGATTGTCATAGGATCGTTTGCTGGGGCGGTTTCGTTTCGATCGGCAACGACTGGAGTCTCGGTTTTTTGGGTCATGTGGCAGTTTGTTAAGGTGCTCAGAAGCAGGATAATGACGATCAGGTGTAGGCTTCGCGGCTCGTAATTCAAACCCTGCGTCGGAAAGGAGCAGCGATTAGTAATCTGTGCTAATTGAGATAACATTCGGATGGTACGTTGGCCCGTATTTCTAAAGCAAGTGTGCCTTGCAAAGCAGAACAAATGTACTGTATTGTGCCCTGTTATATCACCCTGCGAGCTCTAGCCTAGGTTAAGGATCAGAACTATCTTGCAGATCGTGTTTCGGCGAACCGTTCTGTTCCCAGGTTGAAGGCCAGACCCTCTCGCCCTGGTTCCTCCAATTGATTTCCTGAAGGAGTAATACAAAACATGTTCTCAAAAGATGGCATAGCGAAAGACGTCAAATCACCTCGTATTTGCGACGTCGTTTGGCACGACGGAGAGTTTATCAAGTGGAACGACGCGCGGGTGCACGTTATGTCTCACGTGCTCCACTATGGCTCCAGCATTTTTGAAGGCATTCGCTGTTATGCAACCAAGCGTGGCCCTGCTGTCTTTCGTTTAAAGGAACACATGCAGCGGTTTCTAAACTCGGCGAAGATATACCGCATGGATCACTCCTGGACATTGGATCAATTGTGCGAGGCTTCGGTGGAACTGGTCCGGCGCAGTGGTTTGGACCAGTGCTACATCCGTCCCATCCTCTTTCGCAGTCTTGACGAAGAACATCCTGCCTTCGGCGTTAATCCGTTTCCCAACCCGCTGGCCTGTTATATCGGAGCCTGGGATTGGGGCAAGTATCTGGGTGATGACGCTATAGAAAAAGGGGTCGACGTCTGCGTCTCCACCTGGAATCGACTGACGCCAAACTCGATGCCGGCGATGGCTAAGAGTGGCGCCAACTATATGAACTCCCAGCTGATCAAGATGGAGGCCCTGCTCAACGGCTTCGCGGAAGGCATCGCTCTCGATGACCGCGGTTATGTGTCGGAAGGCTCCGGCGAGAACATCTTCGTGGTAACCGGCAACGTGGTGCTTACTCCTCCGCTTTCTTCCTCGATCCTGGCGGGCATTACGCGTGATAGCGTGATTCAAATCTGCCAGGAACTGGGTATTACCATTAAGGAACGAAGCATTCAACGCGCGGCTCTCTATATTGCGGACGAGGTTTTCTTCTCTGGAACCGCCGCCGAGATTACTCCGATTCGTTCGGTTGATCGGATTACGGTCGGCGCCGGCGGGCGGGGAGAAATCACTACCCGAATTCAAAAAGCGTTCTTCGAGATCACTAAAGGTGAGCGCGAGGCGCCTGGCGATTGGCTGACCTACGTCAATGCTTCGGCCGCGAACGCTGACAATAACGGTCACCAGTCCCAAAAAGTGAGCGGTACCGGCTCCGCTACCGGAAACGAGCCCCTGGTCGAGTATCAAACCGCCGCGATCGAGTAAAATCGCGAATCCTAACCATTGACGAACAGCGAGCGAGGAGACTCTGCTCGCTGTTTTCATTTCCTCAGAGGCGGTTCTTGGCCCGACTTCCCCTCGACCTCATTACCGTCTGGACATTTTGCTTGGCGATTTGTGTAAAACCTTCAGCGTCAACGTTGATCATTGACGTTACGCGCCGCCACGGGCTATTATCCGCTAGTGTTTCTTCTAGGCACCCAGCCTTGGGAGACTCTCCGCTAAAGCAAACCGCGCTTTTCATTCTGTCTAAGACCGAAAGTCCCAGAAAGCCGAGCCAGTGTCTTAGTCCAAATCCTCTGAATAACTCCCGAAAAGGTGCCAGTCCGACCATGCCTGTAAAAAT
>JAMQPI010000614.1 GCA_023717565.1 Pyrinomonadaceae bacterium
AGACACCGCCTCCTGTAACAAGCGTAGCTACGAGGTTAGTTGTCGCGGCAGTTCCGCTGTTATGCAGCTCCAGGTTGACAGTAACGCTCTCGCCAGGATCGATTGCGTTGTTATCGGGCGGGCAGCTCTCATTGACGAGTATTGCCGGTCCCGCGGCGATATTGGGTGTTCCGGCCACACCGCAGCAGACAAACTGCGCCCGAGTGATCTCGAGTATGACGCAACCAATCGTTCCTACGTCGAGAGCAGCGGTGTCCGCAACCCTCAACTTCCAGGTTCCTGACGAGAGTTTGCCGTCGAAGCCGGAAAGCGGAGAATCAGGTCTGAATGAACCGGCAAACGGAGCTACTCCGCTTGCGATAGTCGCGCCCGCCTCGTCGTCAAAGACAGTGGGCGTGCCCGAGCAGTCATTCGCGCCGGTGCCATAATTCGCACCGCTACCGCCGCGATTGTTCGACAGTGCTATGACCGTGCCGTCCGGGTGGACCAGGCTGATGACGAGGTCGCCGTCGAACGTGTGGTTGAGACGCACGCGGACGTTGACATCTTGGATCAATCCGCTGTCAGGCACACTGATTGGAACCTCAACCGTGGCGACGTCTGGAATCGGCACGGCGATGTTGCCTGAGCTGTACGAGGCCGTGACTGGAGCGCCGGGTGCACCCACCTGCAAGGTGAAGGTCACCGTTCCCAGGTTGTTAGCGCCGTCCTGAAGTTGCAATGTAGCGGTTACGGTGCCGCCACAAACCGCGCTCGGGTCAACTGTGAAGGTGAAAGGACGTGAGACCACCGTCGTGTTGTCTGGTGGAATTGCGCCGTAGTTTTGTGGACCGCTGGGGCTGGTTACGCCACCGGTTGCTTGTAACGTGGCAACCAGGTTCGTAGTGGGGGCAGCTCCGCTATTCTTCAGGCCGAAGCTTACGGTGACTGTCTCGCCTGGGCTGAGAGCGTTGTCAGCAGGAACACAACTCTCCGCAGTAATGGTGGATCCCGCCGGTGCGATAATAGGTACACCCTGCAGGCAGGCATTAAAAATAGCGTTTCCGCCGTTGGTAACAGTAACGGGTCCCGTAACTGTGTTGAAGCCAAAGCCCGATTTAGAAACATTAACCGTGTAGGTTCCAGGGGCGACATTGATAACCGAGTAAGCCCCTGCAGCATCGGTAGTCCTTAGAAAGCCATCCGATGTTTGGACTGTTGCGCCGTCGATAGGCAAGCCCGTTGAGCAATTGGTTATGACCCCGCTGAATGAGCCCCTCGCAGGGGTCACGCAGTTCGGGTTGACTTTGAAACTGAATAGGCGCGTATTCCAGTCAAAGGTCGCAGTGGGAGAATCAACATACTCAAATGCTCCCCAGAATGTGCAGTCATCCGCAGGGTCAGCGAATAGCGAACTGTAGTCACCCCAGCGATTCGATGTTGCAGTCTGGACACCCTTGGTAACTGCAGAAAGGGCATCAACCTCACCTTGGGGAAGAGTGTTAGCTGGATCTCCTGCCAGGCGGCCTGTGTAGAGAGCAGTCGGATTCAAGAGAGCCGGAGTTGCCGTGGAATTGCTGGCGTTCGCAGCCAGGCCAATGTTGCCTTCGCCGTCCTGAGCAACGCTCGCCATCCACAGGTCGCGGCCAGTAGGATTGCCTGAGCCGGGAGCATACGTAGCCTCTTGGTTGATTGTAATCGCGCCAGTTCCTGAGTTGCGGCGCAACTCCATCCAGCGCACGCCCCCTTGATAGGTCGCTGCGTTAGTTGGGTTCACCCCGCTGACGTTTACCGTCCAGTTGAGCACATAGGATTGTTGATTGCCCGGCAGGACGCGGAAATTCATCGCATGCATTAGTCGATCGGAAATGGAATCCAATCCTTCGCCAGGCGCAGGCTGTGCAATGTCAGCCCTACCTGTGGGCTGGCGAGCGTCAAACGCTGCGGTCGTAATGTCGGGCAACTGGGTCAGGGTCGAGGATGCCGGAGTGACATAGTTAGGTCGAAATTCGAAGACGCGAATCAGGTCGGTAAGGGCACCGAATTCATCGGCATCAAACTCGACAAACAAATTGGGAGTGCCCGCGGGCGGCGTGCTGAAGCCCTGCAGGTTTGTTGGCAGCATACCCCCATCGGTCGGCGGGGTGTTGAATCCAATGATCTTTGCGGTGGGGTCTCCGGCGAGCATCTTGTTGCGCTCGAGGGAATACAAACCGGCGCCGAGGAAAGCGGTGAGAGCGGTATTAAAGTCGTTTGTGGCCATGTAATAGCCATCCGGCCAAACGCCCAGGTGGGGATAGTCGCCGACTCGGTTAGGAGTCAGCAAGAAGTCATAGGCGTAATACGCTCCCAGTGGATCACTGGTTTTTGAGATTGCGACATGCTCGTGCGTACTGTTATTCGTCAACGTCAGGCGGAACTGGCTGATCAGCCAGCGGTCGGCGAGTCCGTCATAAAGCACTATCGGATCCCCATCGTCGTCAGCAGCACCGGGGATTCCCGCAAGTAAGGTGCTGATCTTGGTCAAAGGTGTTAGGGCAACGCCCGTCTTACTGAAGACTTGAAACCCCGCGTTGCAAGTGATCACGACGTGGTTAGGACCGACCGCGGCATTTGTGTCAGGCGGAGCAAATCGGCCACCGAATAAGACCGCCCCCTGGTCCATATCGGGCCCGTCAAAGTTCTGCAAAGGACTGGTAACCAGATTTGGAATAAGTGTGCTGGCGCTGGTTTTGGGGTCGGAAAAAAAGAGGGTTGGGTCCTTAAAAGGGCCCGTCATTGAGGGATCGCTCTCAGGTTTAACCGGACGAACGTTGTTCGCGTTCTTCTCTTGATTTTCGCGCCTCAGACGCACCTTCTCCAGTTGCTCCGGAGTGGGCGGTCCAGCCTTCAAATCGCGGACTGCGGGCGTCTCAATGAAAGCAACAGCGGGCGCTGAATATGCCACAAGGCTGTCAGTGGATCCGCTCCCATCCTGTTTTAACAGCCCGCGTGCTTTCGCTGTTCTCCGTGCGGGCGGGACGTAACGACCCGCTTTCTTTTTCGCAGACGAATCTATTTCGGCCGACGTCTTGCTGTTTTGAGCCGCACTAAACGATATAAACAACATCAAAAAGGCGAGACAGGGAATGCTGATGATGAGCAACGATCTTTGATAGGTCTTCATTCTTTTCCTCCAGATGAAATAAGGGGCCCACTGAGCGTTCGAGAAGGTCAGCATCGCTGCTGCACTTGGGCGAAGTCAGAAGCTGCAGCGCTATTGCGCACGCTTGTCGAGTTGTTGGTACTCCGCCTTGATCGTATTACCGGTAGAACAGTCACTCTCCAAGTGCGGCTAGCGCACCTGGGATCAGCCCCTTGGTTGGTTGGGCTCAATCGGTGAAGCGAGCGTTAAATGGACGAGAAAGGCTGATGGAAGGATGTCACCAGCCTTTCTCTATAGTTAGTACTTGACGGAAATGAACCTTAGCGACGTAGTCAAGGCCCGCTGTTGCCTCCGTCAAGGGTTAGTCATTACTTTGCCGGTGCAGCGGGTGCGCCGGGGATAGTGACACGCTTAGTGCTGCTGAACGTGCCGCCCGTGTACGTGCCGCCGATCACCAGAGTTGAGGAGCCCGAACTCGAGGTGGCAAAGGTCACCGTCGTATTTACTGAACTCCCGGCGTTGATGGTCCCTAGTGATTGCGGGAGTGGAGTGCCCGGAGTACCTCCCAACGTCGCCGTAGTGATCATGACATTGCTAGCTGGCGACGTACCGATGTTCGTCACCGTGATATTCGCCAGCACGCTTGACGGGCTGGTGCGTGTCAGGGTTGAAGAAGTGACCAGCCTCACGATGCCGCAGGGATTCGTGCATACCGGTAGGGCGGTAGTGATGTTCAACTCCCACCCGAGATTGATGTTGCCGACGTCGCCACCGACATCGTCAAACACGTAGAGACTCCACGTCCCGTTCGGGTTGACACCGTTAAAGACCGACAGCAACTGTGGATCGTTGTATGGACCAACCGGAGCTGGAGCCGGGAAGGTGTCCCCAGTTCCGAAGTTGCTCGGCTTGAAGGTACCCGAGGCAAGCGGCCCGGCGTCGGTCATGGCAGCGGCCGCTGCGTCGTCGAAGGTGTAGGTGTTGTTAATGATATCCGCGCTGCCGCCAGCATCGGACATCAACAACATCTTCTGACCACCAGGACCGACGAGCAGTACGTCTAAGTCGTCGGGGAACGTGTGGTTCATGTTCTTCAAGGTGACGGTCACCTTGGTGACCGGATTAGTTAAGCCGGCGACGTTAATCATCGACGGGTATGGTGCGGCCGGACCGGAGGTTGTGGCTGGGGCGCCAGCCGGAATGGTGATGACCGCCGGGTTCGAGAAGGTGGTGGTGGAAGTGACGTTAGTGCCGAGCACAAACGTCTTAGTAACGGTGCCCAGATTGGTGGCCCCATCTTGAAGATCCCAAGTGGCGGTTATGCTGCTACCGCAGGTACCGGAAGCGGTAAAGCTGAAGTCCCGGGTGGCCGACGCGCCGGGGCCGGTTGGAGTCAGAGCGCCGTAGCTTTGCGGGGCGCTGGGCGAAGACACACCGCCTCCGGTCTGCAATGTGGCTACGAGGTTAGTTGTCGAGGCGCTGCCGACGTTATGCAGTTCCAGGTTAACCGTCGCGCGCTCGTCGGGATCGATAGCGCTATTGGCTGGCGGGCAGCTTTCGGTAACGAGAGCAACCGGGCCGGCTGCAATAACAGGAGCGGCTGAGAGCGGGCAAATCTCCAGCGACACGTCGTCGACAGTAAAGTTACCAGTCCCACTGGACGGTCCAATATACTCAAACAGAATCTGGTGTGGCGCACCATTGGCGAAAGCATTTAGATTAATAGTCCGCAGGGTGTAA
>JAMQPI010000618.1 GCA_023717565.1 Pyrinomonadaceae bacterium
GTATTCAATCACACCCAGTTCTCCGGCGTAAACAGGACTACAAACATCATCAACGGCCTGGGACAGCAAGCGAACAACGCACAGTTCTTCAACAACTATAGCGGCTTCGCAATCACTAACAACACGCGGCCTGCTGGTAACGGAGCCGCGCTCGGCACGTTCTTTGGCGAGTACAATGCCGCCCGCGACCCGCGCATTCTGCAGCTTGCTGCGAAGGTCTATTTCTAGGTGTGTAAGCGAGTGTGTCGGGTCAGCAATGTCGTTCAGCGGCTCGCACGGTGGGAGCGTAACTCAGTAGTGAGTGTGATTCGCCACTTTTTTCCAGTAATTGAAATCCCGATTGAGTCCGGCTTTTGGCTTGGTGTATTTGTAGCCGTACACCTGTAGAGTTGTGCCGCCGCGGGCGATGACTTGATCGGAGCCGAGGCCCATGAAGTCGAACATGTGATAGGCGTCCTGTTTGAGGTAGAGCACGCCTTTTCCTTCATTCGTCAACTTGAACTTGTACCAGAACAATTCTTCTGAGCCATCGCCTTTCCAGTCGCCCTTAACGAAGTCTGGATTACCATTGAGTGGATTGGCCGGCCACTTGGAGAGCAGTTTACCCTGGGCATCGAACCAGTGAAGCTGGGCGGAGAGTCCCGGTTCACCGCTTCTGCCGTAGGTTCTGGCGTTGACAGCGATGTGCGGGCCCGGCATCCCACGCAGAAAGTTTCCCACTTCCAGCTGCTGTGAATGTTCCGCCGCGTGCCGCCACATGACAGCTCCGTCGCGCGATCGGAATACGACCACCCCCGCTTCGCTGTGCGGTGCGAGGAATTCCAACTGACCGTCATTGTCAAGATCATAAAAACGGATGCTGTCGCAGTGATCATGGTTATCGTCGAACACATCGAAACGGTTCCAGAGCACACGGCCGGCGGCGTCGAGCACAAGTGGAGGGCTGGTCACAACTTCGTCGATACCGTCTTTATTCAGATCTACCGCATACACATAGTGCCCAAGGTGATCCTTCTCCCGGTTTTCGACGTGCTGCCAAAGCTGTTTTAGTTCTCCGGTATAAGCCGTAACCGAAATAGTTCCACCGGAATCCGTGAACGCCAGAATGTTGCTGGGATAGTTGCCGCTAAGCTTGGCAATCGCCAGTCTGAAGTTGTTGTATTCGTGCGGCATGGGCTTGGTGGGCCATGCGGTCTTGAACTTGATCGCGCCGGTTCTGCCATCCGAGACGACCAACCATTCTTTGCCCCCCGTCAGGCGATAGTGCACTACTTCGGCGAACCCATCCCGATCCAGATCCCAGACCAGGCCCGGCGCTTCAAACCCAGCGCGCGCCCCTGCCCCCTCCTGTTCATTCTCGTAACTCCACAGCTCGCGGCCGTCGTGATTGAACACGTGCCCATCGTAATTTCTGGTCACCACGAAGAAATCTGTTTTCCGGTCGCCATCCACGTCGCCGAACTTCACCGCAGAAGACCTGGGTATCGCGTACTCCTTCAGGAGCACCACGTCGTCTATTAACTCCAGAGCTTTCAAATCCGCTTCTTTGAAATCAGCGTTTCTAGTAAGCACTAAGGCGTCGAAAGTTGAACCGACATTGTTGACACCCAGGACGATGCGACTCAGCACGACATCAATCAGGCCCTGCTTCAGTTCAACACTTCCACCTGTTTTCCATGTGAGCGGTTCATTGCCGAAAAGCGTGGTCGGCTGTTTGTCGCCGACGGAGACACGGAAAGAACTTCCCTGCCTCCCGTGGCTTCTGACCCATAGGTAATACGTTCCGGCTTGGGGAATCTCGGCCTTCGCGTAGATAAAGGCTTGGGAACGCATCATCAGCGCCGAATTATTGAACAGCCATGATCCCGGCGGCAACACTCCTTGCGGTCGCTCAGGTCCTGGCGGCTGTCCGACATCCCGCTGCTGCCGCGCCACTGGCGGCTGCACTCTATCCTGCGCCGAGCGCGCGCCTACTTCCACTCCCGCTTGCGTGATGATGTCACCTTTGGGTATGTTTTCGTAAAAGGCTGAGTCATCAAGCACGACGGTTGCCAACTGCGCGGTTGGCAACTCCTGAGCTACACGTACGGCCCGCAAACTTTGTCCCGCCAGACTGCCCGGCAAAAGCACACCAAGTGCCACTGTAAACAGGACTGTGGTCATCCCGCTCCTGGAATCAGTGTGACAGCAATGTTGGGTTTTACGATTTAGATACACTCCCACCTCTACATCCAGACAATGGTCCAGGATTCCCTACTTAACAATGGCCTGATAGACGAGGGCCCGTAGTTTGCGGTGATCATCGATATCGCCTCCACGCATGAGTTGCGTAAAGTAAACAACTACGAGTTGCTCCTTCGGATCCACCCAATATACGGAGTGATAAGCACCTCCCCAACCGAATTCACCGACGGAGCCAGGAACTCCTCGAGCCCCCAGGTCTTTCACCACTGAAAAGCCCAGGCCAAAGCCTTCTCCACTCCTGAACGTTTTGTCTCCGAGGTGATCAACCGTCATCAACTCCACACTCTTTCGGCTCATGATGCGAGTGCCGTCCAGCTCTCCGCCGTTCAGGAGCATCTGTAAGAATCGCCCATAGTCCGCAGCCGTCGAGAGTAACCCAGCACCGCCTGAATAGCTTTTCCGCGGCCCTTTCAAATAAGCCCCCTGACCATCGCTACCACCTGGATCCGGCGCTCGTTCAAGACCTCCCGCGGTCTGCCTCCAGTACACCACCGCCAAACGATCTTTCTTCGATTCAGGCAAGTAAAAGTATGTGTCCGTCATCCTGAGCGGCACCAGAATGCGGGATCGTAGAAACGCGTCAAGCGTCTCGCCGCTCACCCGCTCAACCAGTGCGCCCAGAATATCGGTTGAGTAGCCGTAGACGTGTCGCTCACCTGGTTGCGCGTCGAAGGGGAGCGCCGCCATTCGCGAGACCGTGGCGCCGATCGGCTCATCACGGTCGGCAAAATAGAAACCCGTTATTCCGGCTGCTTGCCAGCGATCACGCGCGACGCCGTCGCCGTAGCCGATGCCCGCTGTATGCGTGAGGAGATCGCGAATGGTGATTGGCCGCTGCGCCTTCACGACTTCATAACCACCACCCTCTTGAGGGACGGCAACAGTGGTCTCGCGGAACTCTGGCAGGTATTTACCTATCGGATCGGAGAGCAGGAGCCGGCCTTCCTCTTGAAGTATCATGACTCCCACGCTCACCAGCGCCTTGCTTTGAGAGGCGATGCGGAAAATCGCGTCCTCCCGCATCGGCGAACCCGCCTCTCGATCTCGTTGGCCAAAGGCTTCAACGTAGACCACTTTTCCGTGTCGTGCCACCAGTGCAACCCCACCTGATAGCCTGCCGTCCTTTACGTAATCATTTAGGGTGGTGCTCAGTCGCTTCAAACGCTCCGACGAAAGCCCTACGGCTTCGGGTAGTGGGTGCGACCGCTTCTGTGCGTAAACCTCCGGTGCGCACACCAGCACGATGAAGAGCAGGCCACTCAAGACCCTCGTGTGTTGCTGCGTCAACACTCTCGCGAATCGGTTGTCCATAAGCAGAGACTTTCTCCGTTCCCGGAACCAGATGGAGTCGAACCACAAATCAAAAGAGCGCTACCTACAACGAAGACCAAAGTTCGGTTCACGACGGTCACTAAGCCAATACCGTACGTTGCCGCTCTCCTCATTCGAAAACTCCTCGTGCTGAAATAATCTTTGACTGATATTAATCAAGCACACTTGGAGAACACGGCCGTGCCATTGCTGAACAGGCGGCAAGCTTTCGGAGATTCAACATTTTGAACCCTCCGATTTTGAGTTCGCAAAGACCGATCAATTGACCGCGAGGAATCTCAGACATGACGGCGTACCAACCTGGAAGCTCTGCCCGGTCGCCTGAAGTGTGCCGGTTTTCGGATCTATCCGAAACGTGACCAGCGAGTTAGAATCCTGATTGCCAACGATGAGCCAGGAACCGCTGGGGTCAATGCTAAAGTTACGAGGCGTTTTCCCTTGCGACGGAACTAACTCAACCAGCGTCAGCTGGCCCGTGTCGACGTTAACTGAGAACACGGCAATACTGTCATGCCCGCGATTGGAGCCGTAGACAAACTTTCCATTCGGATGCACCTGCACTTCAGCGGCAGTGCTCGTGCCGGTAAAATCCGCAGGCAAAGTGGTGACAGTTTGTAGTTCCTTTAACGCGCCCGCGCGAGCGTCGTAACTGAACGTCGTTAGCGTTGATTGGATTTCATTTATGACATAAACGTAGCGCCCACCCGGATGAAACGTAAAATGGCGCGGGCCAGCACCGGGGTTGAGAGCAGCGGCTGGAGGATTATTGGGCGTAAGCTTTCCTCGCTGCGAATCAAAGCGATAGACAAAAAGCTTGTCCAACCCGAGGTCAGCAACGAAGGCAAAACGGTTGTCTGGCGAAAGATTGATCGCATGCGAGTGCGGCCCCTGCTGGCGCTGTGGATGAACGCTGGAGCCGCTGTATTGGATAAATTCGGATGTTTCGCCCAGGCTGCCGTCCTTGAGTATCGGAAGGACGGCCACGCTGCCCGAGTTGTAATTAGCCACCAGTAGATTTTTACCCTTCCGGTCAACGCTCAGATAGGTGGGATCAACGCCGCGCGACGAAGTCGTATTGAGCAACTTGAGACTTCCGGTGGCCGTGTCAACCGCGTAAGCAAGCACGACCCCTATGCTCGGCCCGCCGGGCGAGGTCGGTCTCCCGACAGCATAGAGGAACCGGCGATTGGGATGCACAACGAGGAAAGAAGGTCGGGTCGTCTCGGCAACCAAACCCAATGGCTCCATCTTGCCGGAGGTGGAATCGAACCGCCACGCATAGATGCCTTTGCTTGATGCTCCCGTGAATGTGCCGACGTAGACTATTGATTTGCTGCCCTTCGCACGGACAAGCTGCGGTAGCAAAGTCCCGGCAACGAGAACCGATACACAGAGAATCACCTGTATCAAACGCTTCTTCACTTATCACCTTATCCTTCCTTATTCGAGAGTGGACGATGCGACGATGCGACGATGGGTCTCGTCGGCAGCACTATTGATAACGATATAACTTGACGCGCTGGATGGTGGGCCCGCCGGCGGGAAACCGTAGTCCCGCTCCTGACTGGTTGCTCTGTGCGGCAACAGAGAGATCATATCGCAATTGAACCTCATCGCCATTCAGACGGCGACCGGCAATCCAACGACCGCTTACGTAAGCACCCTCCTCTACTGACAAGAGACCGACAATCTGGTGCGCCGCCGGATTAAGCGCGAAGGTTACCTGCACATCCATTCCGGACACCACATATTCATCAGGTCCCGTCGCCAGCACGATTGCGTAACCGAGTTCAGCTCCTTCGCTAGGAGTGCGGCGATTGCGACGAAGCTCGAATCCAAGCGCGTAGCTTCCCAACTCAACCTGCTGTACGGGCTTGTCTTTGGTGAGCCACACACCGGCAATCGAGCCTTTAGCCTGGTGTTCAAGGATCAGCGGCGAAAGTTGAGCAAGGACATTGTAAGCTTTGGTCATCGGCCCATTTTCTAGATCCGTTTCCCGTTCTTCGATGGCAAATGGCGAGTAACCCATCGCTCCATGTTGCCCAATGGCGTAGAAAGCGTTGGCCGCGCCGCCCGCGCCCGCTCGCGATTCTGGAATGAACATCGGGTTTCGCGAACGGCTATAGCTGGCGACAATTTCCGGGAAGTTCGGCAGATAGATGTCGGGCGCGAGAATGTCCAACTGCGGCGCACCCGCACGCCAAATGTCATGGACGTGGGCCACCGGTCCACCGCTCGGATAATCGCCGGGACCTTTGTCCTCCGGCTGAACGATCCAGGCATTGACGAACATCGGGAGCGGATATTCGGCCTTGCCGGCTTCCGCCAGACGCCCGGTGAAACGCGCGTAGTGCCAGGCCATGAAGACCTCGTCTGTCGCCGTGCCCTGACCGAACACCTCTTCCCAGGTTCCAGAAGTCTTGGAACCAGCAGCCTCCCACAGCTGGAGCAACTCCGGCAGCAAATTGCCTTTCTGTTTTTGCAGGTAGCTCATCAACTCTTTCGGCACCGGCTTGGCAAAGGCTTCGTTGGCAGCGGCGCTCCGGTCGCGCGAGTCTCCCAACACACCCACTTCATTCTGCACCTGAATCATGATGACCGTGCGCTCTTTGGCATCCACTTCGCGAATGTGCCGCATGAATCGAGCGAAGGCCCGCGCATCGGCCTCGCGGGTCTCCTCGTTAAGCGCGGAAAGGATTTCCAATGTTTTGCCATCTCTATTCTTAACGCGCGGGAAACGCTTCTCGTTGGCTTTAACCCAGTCAGCTGCGTATCTGGAAGTTGCGTTCTTCCAGCTCCCGAACCACAAGAGACCGAGGCGGAGATTGTGCCGTCGCGCCGCCTCGATCAGGCCATCTACCATAGTGAAGTCAAACTTGCCTTCCTCCGGCTCGACCTGCTCCCAGGAGACCACTGCGAGTACGGTATTGAGATTCATCCTGACAAGTTTAGGCCAGATGGGTTGCATGTATTCGAGGTTTGACGAACTGGAATTGCGCAATTCTCCAGCGAGAGCCAGGAAGGGTTGACCATCAACGATGAGTTGCGTGACCTGCCCATTCCGGCGCAGGTGAGGAAGGTTTTGACTGCTTCCACCGGGAGCGGATTGCGCAGCAACCGGCGAAGGAATCGAGACGATCGCCATCAGGCAGACAACAAGAGCTCTTAGTCTTTCCGCTGAAAACGGATTACCAGCAAACATTCCCGGTCTCCTGAGCCGTGCAACATTTTCAAGCGTTGTCACTCGTGACCTACTTCACTGAAACGTCCCACACCTTCGCGCGCCGCGACCTACCTTCAGGCCCTTCGATATTCAGGGACACGACAAAATCCCCGCCCTTCTTGTATTGGTGAATCGGGTGCTGTGCAGCGGAAGCTTCACCATCGCCAAAGTCCCATTTCCAGGACGTGACTCTCCCGATTGACAAATCTTTGAACGCTATCAAACGACGATCCATATCAACGACCGTAAAGGACCACTGCGCTTCAATCGGCTTGCGAAATTGAGCTTCCAGCGGCATCAGCCTGAACGCACACAAATGAGAGGCATTGCCGTACATCGTATGCTTGCGCGAGAGATTCCAGAAGCCGTTGTTGCCCTTGCTGGTCACGTCATCATAGTCAATGATGGCCCAGGCCAGCCCGATGATTTTGTCCTCGCGCAACACCGACTCGACGGCGCGCACCGGACCTTCTGGGCCAGCGTAATCGAAAGGCGTGATCCAGAATTCCAAGACGAGCTTGCCGGGTTCACCCGGCTTGAAATTATAAGAGCTGACGGCGTTCGCGTATGGCAATTCCTTGATCCAGGGTTGGGAGCCCCAGGCCAGCGTCCAGTCTTTACCCTCAGCGGGCGTGAAGATGTGGTAGTTCTGCGCGTGGACGCCGTGGAAAGACCAATGGCCTTCGGTAGGATCCAACCGCTTATCAATCACAGCCCTCTCAGGGCCGACGGCGTCAGGCTTCCA
>JAMQPI010000633.1 GCA_023717565.1 Pyrinomonadaceae bacterium
GGGCGCGGTTTGATAAGGGTCGCCACGCTTTGCGAAGGAGCTTGCCGGCTCCGGTAAAAGCTGGACTCAAGAAAGCGCTCCGGCGGCGGTAGGATTCAAAAGTATGTCAAAGAATAGACTGAAAACCGCACGATCGTTTGCTGACACTTTATCGGCCGGCTGTAACTCATGCCGGCTGATCTTGGTGATCAGCTTGCTATCGTTTACCACGACGGCACAAACATCGGTCTCGAAGGTCTGGGTAGCCGACAATCGCGACGGCACGTACCGGAATCCGATTCTTCATGCCGACTATTCCGATCCCGATGTCGTGCGCATGGGTGATGATTTCTATCTGACAGCTTCAAGTTTCAACAGCGTTCCGGGTTTGCCAATCCTTCATTCGCGGGACCTGGTAAATTGGACCATCATCGGTCACGTATTCTCTCGGCAGCCTCCCTTCGATGTTTTCAGTAAGCCGCAGCACGGCAACGGCGTCTGGGCACCGGCGATTCGTTACCACAACAATGAGTTCTACATTTTTTATCCAGATCCGGATTACGGAATCTACATGGTGAAGGCCGTGAACCCTGCCGGTCCCTGGTCAGATCCTTTATTGATCAAGGCCGCCAAGGGCTGGATAGATCCCTGTCCTTTTTGGGACGACGATGGCAACGCTTACCTGGTGAGCGCACTTGCCCGGAGTCGCTCCGGAGTAAAGAGCATTCTCGTTGTGAGTCGCATGAGCGTTGATGGAACGAAGCTGCTCGACGAAGGAGCGATCGTCTTTGACGGCCACGAGAAACACCCAACCGTCGAAGGTCCCAAATTCTATAAGCGGAATGGCTACTACTACATCTTTGCGCCGGCCGGGGGAGTTGAGTCGGGTTGGCAGCTGGCGCTCCGTTCCAAGAAGATCTTCGGACCATATGAAGAGAGGATAGTCCTGGCTCAGGGCAAGACCAGGATCAATGGGCCGCATCAGGGTGCCTGGGTAGAGACTCCACAGGGCGAGTCCTGGTTTCTGCATTTTCAAGATCGCGGTCCTTACGGCCGCATAGTTCACCTGCAGCCAATGAGGTGGCTGAACGATTGGCCGGTTATGGGTATCGACGCCGACGGTGATGGCACCGGCGAGCCGGTTTTGAGCTTTCAGAAACCAAGAGTCGGTGGATCATATCCGTTAGCTACCCCGCAGGATTCAGACGACTTCAACGACAGCCGGCCAGGTTTGCAGTGGCAATGGCACGCCAATCCGCAAGCTAACTGGGCATTCGTTTCCAGTGCCTACGGGTTTTTGCGATTGTTCAATGTGCCGTTGCCGAAAGACTTCAGAAATTTTTGGGACGTGCCTAACCTGCTGCTGCAGAAGTTCCCCGCGCCGTCGTTCACGGCCACAACCAAAATTACTTTCACGGCGCGCAGTGATAGCGAGAAGACTGGACTCATCGTTATGGGACTGGACTACGCCAACATTTCGATCACCAAGAGAGCTGATGGGCTCTACGTCTCGCAAGTAACCTGCAAAGACGCCGACAAGCAAACTGCCGAAAAGGAAACTCCCGGAGTGAGGCTTACGGGCAACAATTTCTTTCTACGAGTAAGAGTAAAGGAAGATGCAATCTGCGATTTCAGCTACAGCGTCGATGGAAAGACCTTCTCCCCTCTGGGCGAACCGTTTAGCGCGCGTCAGGGAAGATGGATTGGCGCAAAGGTCGGCATCTTTGCTGTCGGCTCCGGAAACGCTTCTGAAATGGGTTACGCTGACTTCGACTGGTTTCGATTCGAGTAAACCCGAATATGCGCCGACGATTTGGTATTGGTCTTACCGTCATGACTAATATAGTTACATTGGTTGACAAATATCTTGACACTAAGTGTGATGAACGATCAGAATGGCGCGCAATTCAGCGGGAACAGTGCACTTTCTGCTTTTTGCCCCTCTGTAACCAAGAGTTTGTTCGCATACGTCTGCATTAGCGGGTACTCAATTGGTTATACCGAAATCGGAGATTCCCAGAGAAAAAGCTCGTGTGTATCGCCTGAGCCAGGGAGAAAAGACCAGATGGATAAGACTGGCAAAATCGCGTTGGGACCCGAAGGATCGTCGGTGTCCGCGTCGGCCGCAGGGCGGACCCAGGTTGCGGCAACCTCCTTCCTGGCACTGTTCTCAATCGTTGGCCTCGCCCTGTACGGTCTGCCGTTTTTCTACGACTTCATGGTTAAGGATTTTGGGTGGTCGCGAGCCCAGGTCACTTCGGGAAACTTCTACAGCAAGCTTCTTATCGGTCCCTTGTTCGGTTTTGCCGCCGGTTGGATAGTCGATCGTTTCGGGCCACGCCGAATGATGATGGCCGGAATTCTGATGGCAGGGACAGCGCTTGTTGGACTCAGTTACGCTTCGACTCTGGGGCTATTCTATTTCTTCTATCTATTCAACGCGCTCGGCTATGTCTGCGGCGGGCCCTTGCCAAACCAGGTGCTGATATCGAGCTGGTTCACGACGGCGCGTGGTAAGGCCATGGGCTTTGCTTATTTAGGCATCGGTGTAGGCGGAGCGATTGCGCCGCTGCTTTCCCATCGATTGGCACAGCAGTTTGGCTGGCAGGGTGCGTTGCGGACGTTGGGTGTCCTGGTCGTGTTGATTGCGCTCCCGATGGCTTTCTTTATCAAAGAGAATCCAGACAGGACGACAAACAAAGCGTCTCCCACCGAGGCGGTTTCCATCGGACGAGTGTTGAAGAGTTGGCAATTCTACTTGCTGGCTATTGGGAGCATGTGCTCGATCGGCGCAGTGGGCGGGACATTTCAGAACCTCAAGCTCTTCCTGACGGGCGATCTCTTTCGCAGCCTGTCTTCCGCAGAGGCTCAGTCTGCCGCCGCTTATGTGGCTTCGTTGATTCTGATCTCCAGTCTTATCGGCCGGTTGTTGATGGGATGGCTTGCAGACCGTTTCCAGAAGAAGTATGTCATGTTGTTGATCTACCTGATTGTGGGCTGCTCGATCCCGCTTCTCTTCCTGGCCTCGAATCGACCATTTCTTTATCTCTTCGCTGTGCTCTTCGGAATTGGTTTAGGCGGAGACTATATGATCATTCCGCTAATGGCGGCGGAGCTTTTCGGCGTGAGAGTGTTGGGGCGACTCATGGGAGTTGTGTTAACAGCCGATGGCGTGGCTGAGGCTCTGGCCCCGGTGATAGTTGCCAAGACCCGTGACAGTACCGGGAGTTATGCTATGGGATTCACGATTCTGATAGCGCTGGCACTGATTGGAGCCACGGCAGTGGCTCTTCTCCCAAAGAGAGCTCCGCAAGCCACAACCTGACTGCGGGTGATCGAAGTCGAATGGATGTACCGAATACTTCAGGCACAAGTGATCGCAAGGTGGCGCTGGTCACCGGAGCTTCCCGCGGAATTGGGCGAGCGATCGCCATCGAGCTGGCCCGCGTCAACTATGACGTGATGATGAACTATGCAGCGAATCGCGAAGCGGCGGATGAAGCCAGCGTGGCGGTCCGAGCTGCCAGCACTAGAGAGGGCGTGCGCGTCGCGACCTGCCAGGCGAATATTGCTGAAGCCAGCGACCGGGAAGAACTGCTGCAGAAAACCCGCCAGCAATTTGGCCGTCTCGATCTCTTAGTCAACAACGCGGGCATCGCTCCTGAAAAGCGAACTGATCTGCTCGATGCTACAGTCGAGAGTTTTGATCAGCTCCTGGACGTGAATCTTAAAGGGCCATACTTTCTAACCCAGGCGGTGGCGCGCTGGATGATCGAGCAGCGAACATCCGGCGAGATCGGCGATTATCACCCGGCAATTGTCAGTATCACCTCGGTCTCCGCGTATGCGGCCTCACCCGAGCGAGGCGATTACTGTGTCTCGAAGGCCGGGCTTTCGATGATGACAAAACTTTATGCCGCGCGACTAGCCAATGAGGGGATCAATGTCTACGAGATTCGGCCCGGGGTGATCGCAACTGATATGACCGCCGGCGTAAAAGAAAAATACGATCGATTGATTGACGCGGGTCTGTCGCCAATCAAGAGGTGGGGCACACCGGAAGACGTCGGGCGTGCCGTTGCGGCTATAGCTACGGGTATGTTTCCGTTCTCCACCGGAGAAGTTATCAATGTGGATGGCGGGTTTCACTTGAGGCGGTTGTGACGATGGAGGGAAGGGTTCTCCCCGTAGGGGTGCAATGTTTTATAGCACGAGGAACGCCGCAGATCCGCACCGTTCGGAGGAGCGGAATGGTGCTTGAGTGGTGATGCTCAACCTGAACTCCGCTCCTCCGAACGGCGTTGGTCTAAGTGTACGTTTCGGGTCTATAAACATCCCACTCCTAAAGGAGTGAAGACCGCTCGTGAACGATTAATCTCCAGCTGACGGCTTTTGGGTAGCTTGAATTATTGACCTCTCCGAATATGAACTCATCGCTTTTGTCTCGAATTGAACACGCTTTCGTTTTTGCGCAGCAACAGGTGCGTGGGTTGACTGAGCGTGATCCGAACTTCTACCCGCTTTATACCGATGGTGGTCGTTGGCGCCATGAGAAGCCGGCGTGGACGCGTTGGTGTGATGGGTTCCTGCCCGGAATGATGTGGATCTTTTACGAAGAAACTGCAGATCCGAAATGGCGGGAGCTAGCCGAGAGTTATTCGAAAACACTTGAGCCGCGAAAGGACGACCGCGAGGTCCACGATCTCGGATTCATTTTCTATCACGGAACCTACCGGCGCTGGTATGAGGCCACCGTACGCCACGGTGTTCCCGACCAGACGCTCAAAGAAGTGGTAATACATGCGGGCCGCACGCTCGCGTTGCGTTTCCACGAACGCGCCGGATGTCTCCGCTCGTTTCACGGCGATGATTCCGATTTCATCGACATCATGATGAACGTCGGGATCATCTTTTACGCGGCAGTCGAAACGAAGGATAAGGCGCTGCTAAGACTCGCGCATCAGCATTGCCTGACCACGCGGCGCACGTTGGTACGCGGTGACGGCAGCACCTCGCACGAAGGAATCTTTGACCGGGAGACCGGCGAGTTTCTGCGGCAAACGACGCAGCAAGGCTATCGCGGCGATTCATGCTGGTCCCGAGGCCTGGCCTGGTCGTTGTACGGCTTTGGCGCTTGCTACAAACTGACCAACGAGCCGATATATTTGGAGACCGCGCAACTGAACGCGGATTACTGGCTGACGCACATTCCAGAGAATGGCATCGCCCCGTGGGATTTCGATGCTCCCGAGGGTGGGCCATTGAGTCGCGCCCGGGTGGATACCAGTGCGTCGGCGATTGCCGCGGTTGGCTTATTTAATCTCGCGGAGATTTCTCCGACCGCAGCCCGGCGAAAGGCGTATCTTGACTGCGCGTTGAGAACCATCGATTCGCTCTCGACGAACTTTCTGGGCGAGAGCGTCGATGGTTGGGAAGGCATCCTGCGCGGCGGCGTTTATCACATACACAAGGATCTGGGCGTGAATGAGTCAGTGATGTGGGGAGAGTTCTTTTTTGTCGAAGCCCTGCAGCGAGCTCTGCGAGTGTTGTCGGTAGCTGCTGTATGAGCTGTGAAAAAGTAGTCCTTTTGAGCTTATGAGCGAACGAACATATACAACGGTTGGTGGGATGCGAAGTGTTGCGGACTTCAAGGCGCACCTCGCCAGCCTGGGACTATCGATTCCCTGCGACAGCGATATCAAGTCTGGCGCTGAAGGCCCGCTCGCTCAGCCAATGGATTTCAACGGCAAGAAAATTGGTAACCGCTTTTGCATTCACCCGATGGAAGGCTGGGATGGCACTGCCGATGGACGACCGACTGAAGCCACCTTGAGGCGTTGGAAGCACTTCGGCTTAAGCGGCGCCAAGCTTATCTGGGGTGGTGAGGCCGTGGCTGTGCATCACGCTGGTCGCGCTAATCCAAATCAACTACTAATCAATAGCCAAACCAGGGCTGAGTTGGCGTTGCTGAGAGACACCCTTATCGCCGCGCACGTCGAGGCTTGCGGCACAGCCGACGACCTTTTGGTCGGTTTGCAGCTGACCCATTCCGGCCGCTTTAGTCGACCGAATGAGAAGAAGAAGCCGGAGCCGCAGATTCTTTACCATCATCCTTTTCTCGACCGACGCGTCGGTGTCGATGCGAGCCATCCCGTCCTTACTGATGACGAGATCAGAGGCATCATTGACGACTTCAAGAGGGCGGCACAAATAGCGCAGGAGCTTGGATTCGAGTTTGTTGACGTGAAGCACTGTCATGGATATCTCGGCCATGAGTTTCTGAGCTCCCATACTCGCGAGGGTGATTACGGCGGGAGCTTTGAAAACCGCACCAGATTCCTCCGCGAAGTAACGGCAGGCATTCGTGCCGTCGCGCCCGGCTTGCAAATTGGGGTGCGGGTTTCTGCTTTCGATGTCGTGCCATATCATCCGGATCCAACTCGTACCGTGCCGGGTAAAATGGGCATCGGAATTCCGGAAGCTTATCGAGAGACTTTGCCGTACAGTTGGGGCTTCGGGGTAAACACTGAGAATCCCGAAGAGTATGACCTGAGCGAGCCAGTGCGATTCCTTTCGTTGCTGAGAGATCTGGACATCAAGCTGGTGAATATTTCCGGCGGCAGTCCTTACTACAATCCGCACGTTCAGCGACCCGCACTCTATCCGCCTTCGGACGGGTATCAGCCGCCGGAAGATCCGTTGATTGGGGTGGCCCGGCAGATGGAAGTCACGCGCTTTCTGAAACAGAAGTTTCCGGATCTCATTCTGGTGGGTACGGGCTACACTTATTTGCAGGAGTTCCTTCCGCTGGTGGCGCAGGCTGCCGTGCGCGAGGGTTGGGTAGATTCAATCGGGCTCGGAAGAATGGTGTTGTCTTATCCTGAGTTGCCACTGGACGTCATCGGCGGCCGCGGCATGCAACACAAACGGATCTGCCGTACGTTCAGCGATTGCACGACAGCGCCGCGTAACGGACTGCCTTCGGGATGTTATCCTCTGGATCACGAATATAAGCAGTCAGAGGCCGGCGTGCAGTTGAAAGAAATAAAATCCGCCGCCCGCCGGGTGGCGTGAGTTATCGTTGAAAGAATAGTACTGCGGTCGCCACACAAAAGATGCAGGCGCTAAGTAGACGAAGTTTTCTGAATTTCATTGAGGGCAACAAACCGGAGCCTAAGGACTGGTGGTTGCACGTCAACCGTACGGCCATGGCTTGCCGATTTGAAGTGACGTTGCCGGTCGGCGATCGGGCGGGCGTCGCAGTTGCCACTGATGCTTTGAATCAAATTGACAGGCTCGAAGCACAGCTCAGCGTCTTTAGAGAGAGCAGCGAGGTCAGTTGCATTAACCGGCAAGCTGCAACGGAAGCGATTCGCGTCGAAGACTCGCTGTTCGACCTCCTGTCACTTTGTAAGAAGTTGCATCGCGACACAGACAGAGCTTTCGATGTAACCTCTGGACCGTTGACCCGCTGTTGGGGTTTCTTGAAGAGAGAAGGGCG
>JAMQPI010000651.1 GCA_023717565.1 Pyrinomonadaceae bacterium
ACCGTTTCTAACGATTCGACCCCCAACAGTGACATGGTGGCTGGCCCGGAGGAACTGAGTGTCATCCGTGCGCAATTTGCGCGCTTCGGGTCCCAGTGCCGAGTTTTTGCGCCGCTCTACCGGCAGGTGACTCTCTCAGCTCTGCGTGCCTTCATCGCCGGCCGACCAATGACGGCCGACCGAACTCTCCCCTATAACGATGTGCTCGATGCCTGGAACAATTATCTCGAACATGACAACCACGGTCGCGGCGTCGTTCTCATCGGCCATTCACAAGGCTCAATGGTGCTCACGCAATTGATCAAGAACGAGATCGATGGCCGGCCCGTCCAGTCGCGGATCATCTCAGCCTTGCTGCTGGGAACGAATTTGCCCGTGCCACGCGGCAAAGACGTAGGCGGGGCCTTTCAGCATTTGCCACTCTGCCACGCTGCGAAGCAAACCGGTTGTATTATCACCTACGCGTCATTCCGGTCCAATGCGCCGCCACCCGCGAATAGTCGGTTTGGCAAGGTACCGGGGGAAAACATGATTGCTGGTTGCACGAACCCCGCGGCCTTGACGGGCGGGAGTGGCCAACTTCACGCTTACCTGGGCGCCCGCGGTAGCGGTGTCGTAGCCGCCGAGCTGGTCCAGAAGTCCTGGGTCACTCCGTCACAACCCATCGATACTCCGTTTGTGAGCGTGCCCGGCCTGCTTACCGCTGAGTGCGTTTCAAATGAACGGGGTTCCTATCTGGCGATCACTGTGCATGGCGACGCGTCAGATCCGCGCACTGACGACATCACTGGGGATGTTGTGGCCGCCGGACAAGTCCTGCCGGATTGGGGACTGCACCTGATCGATGTGAGCGTGGCCATGGGTAACCTGGTGGACATCGTGGGCCAACAGTCAAAGGCGTATCTCACTAGTGCTAAAAGGAAGACAGAGTAGTTTGGGAAAACGAAGGAGTACGAGAGTCGAATGAGTAGGAATCCCGCCGGAGGAGACAGAGATACAAGTCAAGATCACTAGCGAGAAAATAGTCAGAGCGAATGGACGGACGATCAACGTGATGCGCACTTCCGTTTTACTCTCCCGTCAAATGGGCAGGTAGTTTCTCCAAGCAGTTGATGTCAGCAGTAAGTAGACCCGATTACCCGATCGTCAGGACTACTTTGCCAAAGGTCTTGCGAGCGGCAAGCGCCTTCAGCGCAGTGACCGCGTCTTCCAAAGCGTAAGTCTGTGAAACCACGGGTTTGATCTGGCCCGCGTCATACAGCGCAAACAGATCTGCCTGCGTCTGGGCCAGGAATCCTGGATGATGCTCCAAATATCCGCCCCAATAACAACCAACCACCGACATGTTTTTGAGCAGAATTCGGTTGGCCGCAATACTCGGGATGCGGCCACCGGCGAAGCCAATCACGAGCAGGCGCCCTTCAGCCGCAATGCACTTTGTGGAGAGGTCAAACACATCACCGCCCACGGGATCGTAGATCACATCAGCGCCGTGACCTTCGGTGATTTCTTTCACTTGCTCGACCCAGCCGGCCTCGCGATAGTTCACCGCGTAATCAGCGCCCTGCGTCAAACAGAAATCCACTTTGTCCGCGCTGCCGGCAGTGGCAATAACGCGAGCGCCGAAGGCTTTGCCCAGCTGCATCGCTGAGCTGCCCACCCCACCCGCTGCAGCATGGACCAGCAACCATTCCTGAGCTTTGATTGCTGCCCGCACCTTGAGCGCCAGATAAGAAGTCTGGTAAACGATTAGCATCGCTGCCGCAGCCGCAAAGTCCATTTTCGTGGGAATGCGAAACGTCCTCGCGCCTGGCGTGACTGTATATTCCGCAAAGCCGCCTAACGCACCCGAGCCCATCACGCGATCACCAACAGAAAGGTGGTCTATGCCCGTGCCCACGGCATCAACTACGCCGGCTACCTCGGCTCCGGGAGTGAATGGCAGCGGCGGTTTTGTCTGATACTTCCCCTGAATCTGGAGAACGTCGAAGAAGTTGAGAGCTGCGGCGTGATTACGGATTCTTACTTCGCCAGACGTTGGCTCTGGAACCGGGAGGTCGGCTAACGTCATCTGTTCCGGCTCGCACCACTCGCTGACTTGCCAGGCCTTCATTCGATCCCTGCTTTCGGACAGGATTTACCTGATTTACAAGATAGACAGACTTGGCAGATTTACTTCTTCTCCAAAGGTGTCAATCCTGTCAATCCTGCTAATCGTGTCGATCCTCACTAACGCACCGGCAACGGTACTACTTCGACTACGGGCTCGACCTTTGACGGCAGATCGGGAGCGGCAGACTCACGCATCCAGTGCTGTAGCTTTTCCATATCTCGCGTCACCGTGCGCGAAGCGGCGAACAACACGCACCCGAGCAACACGCCCAACACCGGGACTACATAAAGCGCCGAGTGCAAACCTTCCGCCGCGAAAGGTCGCAACGCCACAAAACCAGTTTCGGTGACGCCCGCCGCCAGGGCGGCCTTGCGGGTGAAGTGGCTGCTCAGAAATCCCATGCCTACTGGCCCTAACGAGGCCCCCAGCACGTACATTGCAAAAAAATACAGCGCCATCGCCGTTCCTCGAAGCGACGGCTCGATGACGTCTTGAATAGCCGAATACACCGTGGCGTAGTAGACGTACATCGCAGCCATGCCCAGGCCCGCAAAGAAGACAAAACCGACCATGTCACCAACGGGTCTACCAAGGCCGAGAAACATCAACGGAGCTGAGATTAAGATCGCTACGGTCGCCACCACTAGCCGGCCGTTGGCCTTCCGTCTCACCATGCGATCGGCCAGCAGGCCGCCGACGATCAGGCCCGGGATGCCAGCCAGACCGAACACTACCATTGCAATCAGGCCGGCACTCAATTTGTTTAGAAGATGAACTCGCTGGAGAAAAGGCGAGAGGAAAGCACCGATCGCATACATATTGAAGTTGTGCAACGCTCCCGAGGCGATAATCCACCACATGGTAGGAATCGATAGCACCAGAAGATAAGGCGAGCCCTTTCGCTTCGCGGCGGCGGTAATGTTGTGCGCCTCTGCGGAGCCACGCACAGGTTCCCAGATGAGCAGAGCCAGCACGGCACAGATGAGGCCGGGAATTGCAGCGATGTAGAATGTGAAGCGCCAACCAAATCTGTGTTCGAGTAAACTGCTTCCCAGGAAGCTCAGAGCGATGCCCAGCGGCAGTCCGAGCATGAAAACCGAGAGGGCCTTCGCACGTTGCGACGCTGGAAAGAGGTCGCCGATTAATGAGGTTGAGGCCGGAGCGCAGGCTGCTTCCCCGCTCCCTACGCCGAGACGCACGACAAAGAGTTCAGAAAAGTTCCGAGCCAGACCCGAAGCAGCAGTCAACAAACTCCAGACGGTGACCCCGGCGCACAAGATCCACCGACGCGAAAATCTGTCCGTCATCCGACCGAGCGGCACACCAACCACGGCGTACAGCAACGTAAAAGCAGTACCAAGTGATCCAAGCGCGGTATCGCTTAGACTCCATTCGTTGCGCACGGTTTCCCCGACGGCACCGAGAATCTGCCGGTCGTAGAAGTTTAGGGTGTTGATAGCAAACAAGACCCACAAGGCAAACCAGACTCTCGAGCGTTCTTGCTTCATAAGAAAGACGTTCCTAAACTAAGTTCCAAAGGATGTTGCAGGTGGTGATATGACCGCGTTGGCCTGACCGAATGTGTGCTTATCCGGTTGGTACTTCACGCTTGAATGCGCTTAGGCCAAGATGGTATCTTACCGAACGTTCGGTAGGCACTTATACATCCGATCTTTATTACGCGTCAATATCAGGCCCAGTCTATACAAAATCGGGGCGGACTGAAAAACTATGGCAACAGTGATCGAGGCTCTCAAAACAACCGGCGGGGGCGCGTTTCTGGACGCCACCACGACTGCCGATCAAGTCTTCACGCGCGAAGATCTTTCGAGCGCTCAACAGATGTTTGGTCGCATCGCCGCGGACTTTATGCGCACTGAAGTCCTGCCGCGCGACAAGGAGATTTACGCCAAGGATTGGCAGTTGACCCGTGAACTATTGCTGAAGGCCGGTGAATTGGATCTCCTGCGCGTCGATATTCCCGAAGCGTACGGAGGCCTGGGGCTGGACAAGGTGAGTTCGGCTTACGTAGGCGAGCAGATTGGCATCATGCCTTCGTTTGCCGGATCTCTCGGAGCGCACAGCACCATCGGGACCCTGCCAATCGTCTATTTTGGCAACGCAGATCAGAAGGAGCGTTATCTACCTCACCTCGCCAGTGGTGAGATGATCGGCGCCTTTGCCTTGACGGAGGCGGGCTCGGGTTCAGATGCGCTCGCTGCTCGAACCAGGGCCACGCTGAGCGCAGACGGTACGCATTACGTCCTCAACGGTCAGAAGATGTGGATCAGCAACGGCAGCTTCGCTGACGTGTTTACTATTTTCGCCAAAGTTGACGGCGAGCAATTTACGGCTTTCATCGTCGAACGGGACATGGGACTGGTAAGTGGTCGGGAGGAGCCAAAACTCGGTCTGGACGGTTCCTCAACAACCGCAATCATTTTGGACAACGTGCGGGTGCCAGTTGAAAACGTGC
>JAMQPI010000654.1 GCA_023717565.1 Pyrinomonadaceae bacterium
TGAATCTTCTCACCGGTGCCCGTCAAAATGTAATGGTCCTTCGGTCCTACATAGATAGCGGTTTTGGATCCATCGCTGGGGATCGGCACGAAAGCCGAAATTAGGTATCTGCTCTCCGGTGAGCCATTGGTTTGATGGTTATACTGAGTAGTACGATACTCGAGCCCTTCCTGTCTCTTAGAAGGTATCGCCACCATTGCGAAGTAGGTATCACCAACGCCGGCCCAATCGACGCCGCCGGCGATACTCAGTCGATCCGGACTGTCCTTGTTGGCGTTGATTCCCGCAGCCGCATGGCGCTCCACCTTGTCGCCGACAGCCGCGATTGCTTCAGGTGCAACCGAATAAAACGTGTAGTGTTTGATCCCCTGGTCGCCGATGCTGGGCCCAATCTTGAGTTTGACTTGAGGAATGACCTGGTCGCCGCGTTTGATCGTTACTTCTAAGTCGGTGCTATACCGTTCGCCATCGAACGTGAGCTTCTTAGTCATGTCCAATCCAGTTGCGCTGTCCTGAAGGCGAAAGGTGATCGATCTTTTCTCATTCCCACCCAATGCAATTTCAACATCGCCGTTGGGAGTGTCTACGCCCTCTAGCTGGTAGTTTCTCGTTGCCAGAAGTGTGTCGAGAGCACTGTCCCCGGTAAAGATCTGCAGAGGAGCTTCACGCGGTTCGCGCTTTACCCCTTCGGACGGAATCAGCTCCAATGGCACATTGTTCTTTTTATCTGAAGCTACGGAATGGATCGCCCGGCCGCTGTCCTTGTTCTTCTTGATTATCCAGCTGACTACGTCGGAACCGCGGCTATCGAATTTCGCTTCATAGAGAGGCGTCTTGATCCGCAAGCTCCTGCGCGGCACTTGCGCGCCATCGCCTACCGCTACCGTTGAACTGGGCAGCGCTGGGGCTGGACTTCCAATGGGGTTTGCCGGAGTCGTCGTTGGTGAAGCTGCGGTCAAAGTCTCTGGAGGCTTCTCCGGCGAGGGGGTCTTGACGGGAACGAGGTAGCTCCACGCAAAAAGGATCGCCGTGGAAATCAATAACGCCAGTATCAACCGTTTTTGTTGCATTGTTTAGAAGGCGAGCGCCAAGGCCTTACCGAACTTGATTCACTTCAATGGATCGTACCCACCGGGATTGAACGGATGGCAACGCAAAAGCCTTCTCAGCGCGAGCGAACCCCCACGAAGCGCTCCATAACGATCAATGGCCTCCGTGGCATACACGGAACAGGAAGGTACAAATCTACAAGCGGGTGGAAGCAGAGGCGACAGAGCTAGTTTATAAAACCTTAGGAATGAAATTAGTATTATCTTCACACCAGTTGTGCTTCAACCACAGATCCGGCTGCTTCTTCGGTCTCTACTCGAGCGATCATCTGTTCAAACTCATCGGATGGTCGTCGACTGTCAAGGGACAACAGTGACCTCCTGGCGTTTAGTACCCAATCGTATCTTTTCTTCAATCGGTCGAGACGCGGTTTGGTAAGCCGAAAGGCTTCACGAAGTAACCGTTTGGCCCGATTCCGATCTACCGCTCTGCCCAGCGCCTTTCGCGAAGCAGTGATTCCCAGCCGGTGTTGTGTTCGGGAATTCGGTAGGACAAAGACCGTCAGGAAATGGCCCTCGTAACGCTTCCCAGTTCGATAGACCCTCTGAAAATCGTTGCTACCACGAAGGTTCTCTTGCATACGGCGAAGGTCAGTAGTGAGACGGCGTGAGACGCTTTCGCCCCTTGGCCCGTCTCCGTTTCAGCACTAACCTGCCATTCTTGCTCGCCATCCTGGCTCGAAATCCATGAGTCTTGGCTCGACGCCTGTTGTTTGGCTGAAAAGTGGGCTTAGCCATCTGAATGAATCTCCCTCCCGCGCGAAAACGGTAAGACTAACTGCCACTGTGGCTCATGTCAAGAAAGGGCAACAGAAGTTCTGCCGGTTGTGCCCAACAATTTCTCACCCTGCAGACCGAGTGCATCCAACTGCCCAACGCCCGCGGATCGCGCGGAGTTCCGAACTCTGCCATCCGAAGGACATCCCCATGACCCTGTTCTCAGGTGGGACGAAGGCTCCTTTCGGTGGGCCGACTACCCCCTTTTCCAGAGCGGTGTTTTATGCAGCGTAAGCTGCTTGATCACATACGAACTGTGTGTTAGTCTCCCACTCCTTGAAGAAGAACCCCTGCTAAGTAGTTGATAAATATATACTTAAAGCATCACTTTAGGGTTGGGTGTTTTCCACAGAGCTGAGGAAAAGCCTGTGGAAAAACCGGAAAGGGAGTGGGGAGCGAAACTCGCAACCTCTACCGGAGGCGTTGTTTGCCAGTATCTCCGTAGGTCTGTTGTAAAAAAGAAAGTTGGGCGCGCGATGGCCGGTGTGATTTTTGACGACGGTGTGTGGGATGGCATTCTCGAATCCATCAGGAAGAAGCTTAACGGTGAGACCGTCGAAACCTGGTTTCAGGCGATCGAGTTTCGAGGGATCAACAGAATGCGCTCCGTTGTCCAGCTTTCAGCCCCCAATCAGGTGGTCAGGGATTGGGTAACCCATAATTATTCCGGGCTCCTGGATCAGTCTTTGTCCGAGGTCAGCCTCGGTGGATATACCATCGATTGGGAAGTACCAAATGAAACGCACCAGGGGGTTGCTGATCTCAGTACGCTGGTGAACTATCCGGCGGCCGAGCGCAATGCGGCTGCCGAAAACAACGTCGGTTCCGGTTTTGAACGAAATCGAGAAGCGCTCGGCTCCGCTACGGCGGTTGCCCGCGCCCCTTTGAGCCTGGTTCCAGAGCCGTCTCTCAACTCAAGGTACACCTACGACAGCTTTGTTGTAGGTTCCTGCAATCAGTTTGCTCACGCAGCATCTTTGGCGGTCGCCGAGGCCCCTGGCAGAACCTATAACCCCTTGTATATCTACGGCGGCGTTGGTTTGGGTAAAACCCACCTGATGCACGCTTGTGGTCAAGCCATAAAGACGCGCAATCCTCATCTGAAGCTTTGCTATTTGTCGTCAGAGAAGTTCATGAATGAGTTAATCAGTGCCATTCGCTATGACAAGACGCAAGGATTTCGCGAGAAGTACCGGTCAGTCGATGTGCTGTTGATCGACGACGTCCAGTTCATGGCCGGAAAGGAGCGCACTCAGGAGGAGTTCTTTCATACGTTCAATTCTCTGTACGACCAACAGAAGCAAATCGTCATCAGTTCCGACTGCCCTCCGCGCGAGATCCCGACACTCGAAGAAAGACTACACTCCCGCTTCGAATGGGGACTCATCGCAGACATCGAGCCTCCAGATCTCGAAACGAAAGTTGCAATCATCAACCGCAAAGCCGAGATCATGGGAGTGACAATCCCCGACGACGTCGCTCTTTTTATCGCAACCAGAGTCAAAAACAACGTTCGCGAACTTGAAGGCTCACTGGTAAGACTTATTGCTATTTCTTCGCTGCGCGGTGATAAGATCTCCAAGGCTTTAGCTCAAGACGCAGTTCGTAACATAGCTGGCGAAGAGGACTCCGGGATAATTACAATTCAGCAAATTCAAAAGGTTGTAGCTAACAACTTCAGGATGAGAGTGGACGAGCTAATATCCAAGAGTAATGCCAGGCAATTCTCTCGGCCTCGGCAAATTGCGATGTATCTTTGTAAGATGTTAACAAAGCATAGTTATCCGGAAATTGGCAGAGCCTTCGGGGGTAAACACCACACGACAGTGATTCATTCGTTTACTAAAATTGAATCTCTGAAGTCCAAAGACTCAAGTCTCCATCGACTCATCAACGAACTCTCTGAACGTCTTGAGAAGTGAAGGGTCCTTGTTTCCACAGGGGCGGCGCGCCATAAGGGTGGCGGATAGGGGAAAATGGAAACTTTAGAACAGAATGTCACAGGCCTGAGATTTAATGGTTGTGAGAAACTGTCCGCACCAGGGGTTTTAGTTTTTTTTTGACAGTCTGTTGTCTTTGAGGTGGTGGTGGTTCACACCCCATGTGCGGTTGAACCGTTGCGTCTAAGAAGCTTAATTAGTTTTCCTCAGATCAACAGGGCACTATTACTACTACTAGAATTAGAGATATTAAATTTCTAGTTAATAGCAGCAGTCAAAAGAGGATTCCCAGTAGTGATTGAAATAATTAAGGAGCGTACCAGTCATGCAGTTTGTCGTTAGCAAACAGAACCTTCAAAAAGAACTTGGTTTTGTCCAGGGAGTAGTCGAAAAGAAGAACACCATACCAGTTCTTTCAAATATTCTAATTGAGTCCGTTGGTGAGAACACGATCAGGATCACAGGAACGGATCTTGATGTGACTATTCGCTGTGACATGGATGCCGAAGATATTACTACTCCCGGTTCAATCTGCGTGCAGGCGAGAAAGCTCTTCGAAATTGCGCGGCTCCTCCCCGACGCCCCAGTGAGCTTTACCAAAGAAGACAACGATTGGGTCACAGTTAAGTGCGACCGCTCGAAGTTTAAAATGGTGGGAGTTGGCAAGGAAGCGTTTCCCGAGGTTCCTGCTTTCAAGTCCGCTCCTACAAAGATTTCGGCTGCGGTTCTAAAATCGCTGATCGATCGAACCATCTTCGCAATAACTCAGGAAGAATCCAGATATACCCTCTCCGGCGCAAAGTTCATCCTGGATAAGTCAGGGGCCAAAATGATCACGACGGATGGTCACCGGCTCGCCTACGTGGAAAAAAAGGAAGTTGGCAAGAACGGCTCCATTGACACGCTGGACACTTTAATTCCACGAAAAACATTAGCGGAGCTTACGAAGTTGACGGCTGGTTTTGACTCCGAGATCAGCTTGGGTATGGATGAAAACCATATCTATTTTGAAGTGGGCCCCAGGCTCTTAATCTCGCGAATGCTCTACGGGCAGTTTCCGAATTACGAGATGGTGATGCCCAAGAATAACGATAAGTCGATCGAGTTCGACAGTGCGTTGCTTAATCAAGCCATTCGGCGTGTGGCCCTAATGGCGGACGAGCGTTCGCACGCCATCCGTTTTCATCTGGAGCCGAATCAGTTAGTAATCAGTTCGCAGAATGCCGAGGAAGGCGAAGCTCGGGAGACTATCCCGGCGGATTACACTGGCGAGGAGGCCGACATCGGATTCAATGCGCAATACCTGCAAGACTTTCTCAATGTGATGGGAGATGGCAAGGTCGCGTTTGAGTTCAAGGACGGAAACTCCCAGGCTCAACTACGACCGGCGGACGGCGGCGACTATGAATATAAATATGTGGTGATGCCGATGCGCATCTGACGAACACCGTTTCTTAAAGTGCTCTCCCCGTTATTTGGAGGCGCTCTCCCCTTCGTCGCGGGAGGGCGCTTTCGTTTTGGTGCTCTTCAATACACAGTCTCAATCACCTTATCGGGCGTATGCTAAAATTCGAACCATGATCCTTGAGTCCATAGAGGCCCACCACTTCCGCAACCTAAGCGGAACGATCCTCTGGGGCTCCGGGCTTAACATTATTTTCGGAAACAACGGGCAAGGTAAGACGAACTGGCTGGAGGGAATCTACATCCTCTCCAGAACAAAATCCTTTCGCACTCAGCGCCTACAGGAATCAATAACCTTTGGCCATGAGATGGCGTTTGTAAGAGGCAATGTCTCCAGCGGTGAACTTCTGCGAGATCTGCAGGTCACACTCCAGGGCAATTCGAAATCAATATCGGTCAACAGTCAGAAAGAGCCGCTGGTAAGGTATCTGGGTCAACTGCAGGTCTTTGCCTTCACTTCCGATGAACTCGAAGTAGTTAGAGGTATGCCCGAGGCGAGAAGACGTTTCATTGATCGTGGAGTCGCTTCTTTGCGACCGACCTACATACAGACGCTTTCCAGTTACAAGAGGGTGCTCAAACAGAAAAACCGTATTCTTCAGGACTCCGTTGAGACCGGGATGGGATTAGCTGAGACAAGGGATCTCGTGGCGCCCTGGAACGAACAATTGGTGAACCTGGCACATCAAATACACCAGTCGAGAACAGACTATATAGAACGGATAAACGAGGTAATCGAGCGCGGACTCTTCGAGCGGCGTGAGATCCAAATCCGTTATGTATCGTCGCTCGACGGAAAGGGAGACTTGCATGATTACAAGTCCCTGCTCGACCACCGGCTGCATCTTCGACTAGAGGCTGAACTAGCCGCTGGACGGGCCCTCCTGGGACCGCATCGGGACGATTTAGAGATACTTCTGGAAGGGCACGAGATGCGGGTTTACGGGAGTGCCGGGCAACAGCGTAGCGCATTGTTATTATTAGACTTAGCGGCAATTTCAGTGTATAATTCGTGGCACGATGATTACCCCCTTTTTCTCATCGACGATGTGGACGCGGAACTGGACGAAAAGAGGATAAACAGCCTGTTGGAATACCTTGACGGTCGCACCCAGACATTCATAACGACGTCGAAACGTTCTCACGTCCAAACGTTTATATCGAGAGCAAGTGTGTATGAAATTGAAGACGGCAAAGTGACTAGCGGAGAACCGAAACGAGACCCGGTTTCCACGGCCATCGCTTAGGCAGCCGTCGCGCGGAGAGCACGAGATCAACAGGACATTTACCGAGCAACTTGGATTTGCGTTAAGGAGAATGGTTTGGGAACAGAAGGTATAACGACGGACAACCCCACAGACAAGAAACCACCAGCGTACGACTCATCTTCAATCACAATTCTTGAAGGGCGAGAAGCGGTTCGCAAGCGCCCAGCGATGTACATTGGCTCAACGGGAGAATTGGGTCTTCATCACCTAGTGTATGAGGTTGTCGACAATTCAATAGACGAAGCTCTGGCCGGATATTGCGACACGGTCGAAGTGAACATTCACCTCGATAACTCGATCACGGTAATCGATAACGGTCGCGGAATTCCCGTGGACGAACACAAGAAAGGTAAAAAGTCGGCCGCTGAAGTGGTTATGACCAAGCTCCATGCCGGCGGAAAATTTGACTCCAATGCGTACAAAGTTTCCGGCGGCCTTCATGGTGTGGGCGTTTCTGTAGTCAATTTTCTCTCAGAGACCCTGCGTCTCGAGATATGGAGAGACAGC
>JAMQPI010000686.1 GCA_023717565.1 Pyrinomonadaceae bacterium
ATCCAGCTATTGGTCGACAACATCCTGCCGGGCCTACCTCCCTTTGACCCTGAGCTCTCACCGGCCGAACGAACCGCCCAGGCGATTGAAAGCAACATTCGTTGGACCGTGCAGCAGATTGTGGAGACGCCGGAAGCCAAGACTCGACTGGCGGAAGGACATGTCAAAATCGTCGGTGCGCTTTTTGAGATCTCAACGGGACGAGTGCGGTTTCTCGAGTAGTTGAAGACCATGACCACGGCTGCATGGACAACACTGGCTTTGCTCGTTGGGATGTTTGTTTTTCTAGTGTGGAACAAATTTCCGATATGGTTGGTCTTTGTCGGCACACTTACAGTTGCGATGACGCTCAAGCTCGCACCTGCAGCGGCACTGCTCAAAGGCTACAGCAATACGGGCGTTATCACCGTTGCCGCACTTTACCCGGTCGCGGCCGGCATGTACGCGACCGGAGCAATCTCGCTTTTGTCTGAGCGACTCATTGGCTTGCCCAAATCGCTCACGGTCGCACAGTTAAGGATTCTTGGTCCCGTTTCGATTGCCAGTGGCTTTCTCTATAACACCCCGTTGGTCGCGATGATGATTCCTGCTGTTCGCGACGTCACCCGCCGCACCGGACTCAAAGGTTCAAAGCTATACATGGGTCTGAGTTATGTCGCTTTGTTGGGTGGCACCATGACGTTAATCGGAACTTCAGTAAATCTGATCATTGCCGGATTAGTGACGGAGGCCGTCGCCAAAGGTGAGTTGGCCCCAATCAAACCAATCGGTCTTTTCGATCCGATGTGGATTGGTTTGCCCGCAACGCTGGTTGGCCTCACCTTCATGATTCTGATTGGTTCTCGTTTGTTACCAGATAGAACAGGCAATCAGGCCGCTGCTGAAAAACGCACCTACCGAAGCGATTTTCGAATTGAAGAATCGTCAAAGCTGGAGGGTAAAACACTCGAGCAGGTTGGATTCGCCAATCCCGTCGGATTCACTCTGGAATCACTAACGAGAAATGGCTCGCCGATAGAAATAAGTCCTGCGCTTAAATTGGAATCTGGAGATTTGTTGACGTTTTTTGCTCCCGCCGATGTGTTGCCCGGTCTGTGGATGACGATTGGCCTCATTCCCGCCTATGCAACAGAGATGGAAAGTAGCAGACATGAGCATCAGCTGGTGGAAGTTGTGCTGTCACCAAGATCTCCCGCTATCGATCACCGAATCGGTGACCTGCCGCTTCCAGATAGTCCGTATGAATTGATGCTGGTCGGGATTTCGCGCAATGGTCAAGCTCCTCGCGAACCGCTCGTGAATTTCCGGCTGGAGGCCGGAGACGCAGGTGTGGTCGAAGTCAACGACGCATTCTTCTATGAGAATCGGCGTGAGTCAGACTTCATCTTGACGAAGAGGCTTGAAGGGTTTCGCGTACAACGCATTGATCGAGCGGTAGTCGCATTGGTGATCACCGTCGGCATGATCGCATTGGCCGCAACCGGAGTAACGAGCATGCTGAATGCGGCACTGTTAGCGACGATGGCGATGCTGCTGACTGGATGCCTGACGATCGATCGCTTATGGCAAAGCGTCGATTGGCAGACCATTGTAGTGATGGGTGCGGCGATTGGGTTTGAGTCAGCCGTCACTGGCAGCGGACTTGCGAAGTACGCGGCAGACATGTTCGCGTCAGTTGGCGGCGGGAGCCCGCTGATGGCGTTGGCGGCCGTTTACCTGGGCACCGTGCTTTTGACAAACGTGATCTCAAATGTAGCCTCGGCAGTGCTGATGTTTTCGGTTGCGGTGTCGTTATCAAACAGTCTCGGCGTTAGCTTTCTTCCGTTTGCCATGATCTTGATGAGCGGCGCTTCAACCGCGTTCATCAATCCAGCCGGTTTCCAGACAAATCTGATGGTCCAAACACCCGGCGGCTATGTCTTTTCAGATTTCGCCAGAGTTGGCATCCCGCTCACAGTGATCGTCGGGATAGTCGTGCTCTGGCTCGCACCACTCGTGTACGGGTTTTAGGTAAGGAAAGGGATTCATGACTACTACCGCGCCCAACGCCGCACCCGGCCTTACCGATGTCGGATCGACACTGCCACATACTCCGTTCGGCAAGTTCATTCGTAGTCCAATGAATTGGTTCTTGCTGTTTATCCCGATCACTGTCGGTTTGGAGCATTTCGCTCACGTCCCGGCGCCCGTCCTCTTTTTCATGGCAGCGCTGGCTATTATTCCTATCGCTGCCCAGATCGTGGGCGCCACCGAACAGATAGCGACACGCACGGGAGATGCTGTTGGCGGATTGTTGAATGCAACGTTTGGCAAACGCGCCGGAATTAATCATTGCGCTGGTTGCCTTGAAGGCTGGTTTGTTAGAGATGGTTCGTGCATCAATCGTTGGCGCGATACTCGCCAACTTGCTGCTGGCGCTGGGCGCTGCATTCCTAGTTGGGGGCCTTCGTTTTCACGATCAGCGATTCAATCCAGTCGCGGCTCGCGCTTATAGCTCAATGATGTTCCTCGCGGCAGTCAGCCTGATGGTGCCGAGTGCCTTTAGTCGCTTCTTTGCGCCGACTGGGGTGATCAGGGCCGAGGCACAGTTGAATCTCGGTATCGCCATCCTATTGCTCATCGCTTATGGACTCTACATTCTGTATTCGCTCAAAACCCACTCGAGCGCATTTGCTAGTTCCGAAAGCGCGGAGGAACCAACTCACCACGAGGAACAATGGAGCGTGTCCCGCGCTGTGATCACTTTGGTCGCCGCGTCTGTCCTGGCTGCATGGATGAGCGAGATTCTCGTTGGTGCTGCAGAAGAAACGGGAAAAGCATTGGGTATGTCGCAGGTGTTCATAGGCATCGTGTTTGTGGCCATCGTGGGTGGGGCCGCGGAGAGTGGATCAGCGATAGCCATGGCGCGCAAAAACAAGATGGATTTATCGGTAGGAATCGCGCTCGGCAGTTGTATACAGATCGCCTTGTTTGTCGCGCCTTTACTCGTACTCGCAAGCTATTTCATCGCCCCGCAACCACTCGAGCTCGCATTTGGGCGGGCGGAAATCGGTTCGCTATTGATGGCCGTCCTGATTGGTGCGATGGTTTGCGGCGACGGGCAGTCGAACTGGTTCAAGGGCGTGCAACTGATCACGGTTTACGCAATCATTGCGTTGATGTTTTATCTGATGCCTACACTCGCTAGTCAATAGAGTCGAGAGACCATTGCCTATCGTCATGAAGATAGGGTGTTCTTTGGAGCCGGAAACGATACTAACCGGAGATCAACTCATGGAAGACATCCTGGCTCGAATCTGGGACAGTCTCTTAGGTCGCGTCGGCGGGCCGATGACGTTCCGGATCATTCTCCAGCCGACGATGGCAACGCTATTGGCAGTTCGGGGCGGGTTGAAAGATGCCCGTGAAGGTCGACCGCCTTACCTCTGGACTGCCCTGACCGATCCAGAGCAGCGCGCTGGCTTGTTTCGAGAAGGATGGAAGGCGACTGCCAGAGTCTTTTTCCTGGCCGTGTTCATGGACATCATTTACCAGTGGATTGTGCAGCGTTGGATCTATCCCGGCGAGGTCTTGATCGTTGCGGTTCTGCTGTCGATCATACCCTACCTGTTGATTCGAGGTCCGGTGACGCGCGTTGCTCGATGGTGGCGTCGCACGCCTTAGTAGTTTGAGAGCGCAACATGTTAGATGTCATCGTGATTGGAACTGGTCCTGCCGGCGTGTTGGCCGCACTTCGTGCTGAGGCCTTCGGAGTGAAAACAGCGCTGGTCACCCGTGATCAGTTTGGTGGGAGGGCTGCCAATGACGGGCCCGTTCCAGTTCGAGCGTTGGCCTATGCGGCGGGCCCGTTGCGAGATACACGCCAATTGGGCCGTTACGGTATTAGTGTCGGCGAGCCTTGTTCGTGATTACTCACGCTTGCTCGAGCGAGTGCGCGAAGTAACAAACGACGTGCGCGCGCATTCGGCGCGGCGACAAGGCCGAATGATTTTTGTAAGTTAATTGCGAACGTCAGACGCGTAAGACTCTGGGCTGTCATGTGGTTGGCGAACGTGCCGTTGAGATCACTCAAGTGCCGCAGTGGCCATGGCTGCGGGAATGCGGGTTGATGATCTGGCGCAGGTCCCACTGTCGTTTCCCACCTATGCCGGAGTGCTGGGCCGGGTCTCGGCCACCGTCACCCGCCAGCTCAATTTGAACGTGCCCTGGCAGGCTAGTCAGGTAGAAGGCTCGTAGTAGCTTCCAATCTCTACTTCATCATCTGCCCTCGCCGTGATCTCAAACATGATGAGCTTTCCGTCGGATAATTACCGCAGTCAAGTCATCCTGCTGGCTTGTGCCGCGGGAGAAGCTCATGACGTCGGAGCGCAGCCTCTGAATCACTTCTTCGGATGGAGAATCGCGAGACTCGCGGATTACTGACTCCAGCCTGCTCATGCCAAACTGTTCGCCTTCGGGATTCTCCCATTCATAAAAGCCGTCGGTAACCAGCACCAGCATGTCGCCCGGAGCGAGACTCACATCTGTTCCATGGCTGTACTTGACGCCTGCAATCATGCCCAGAGGAATTCCATGGGCCTCGAGATTCACGATCTTCTCGGTGGCGTAGCTGTACCAAAGGATGGGACCGTGGCCGGCGGAGAGGACTTTCACATTTGAACTGGACGGATCCACAAACACCACCGCGAACGTCACAAAACGGTTCGCCGACAGATCCTCCGCCAGCAGCCGATTGAGACGATCGAGAAGGCCGTTCTGATCACCGTTCGCCAGGAAACTTGCCCGCGCGTACGCTCGACAGGACGTACTCACCAATGCTGGACCAATCCCATGACCAGTGGCATCGGCAAGACTGATTGCAAACCGGCCGTCAGGCAATGCCTGCCAGTCGAAGTAGTCGCCGCCAGTCTGATCGGCGGGTTGATTCCAACCGGCCACGTCGAACTGGTCCATGCCGGGCGACTTAGCCGGTAACAGACCCTGCTGAATTGAGCGCGCGATCCCGAGATCGTGGTTCACTCGCTCGAGCTCGTTCTGCAACTCCGCTTCTCGCAGTGCCACCGTCACGTGGCCCCGAACCTGCCCTGAGACGACAGCAGCGAGAATTCCTCCAGCTAGAATTGCGGCGGCATAGACGAAATAGACAGCCCGAGGAAAAGCGGCCAATCTCTCCACGGAACTGTCGAACTTCGCCGCAGCGTAGAACACCACCATTAGATACCCCAGTGCGGAGAGCAATCCAGTCAGGACCGTAAGGCTAGGACTTAGCCGCAGCGTAGAAAGGATAATGAAAAGAAAGTAGACCATCACGGCGGGAGCGACCAGCACTTGTGCAGGAGTCAGCCATTGGCTTGCCAACAACAAAAAGAGGGCCACAGTGGGAAGCTGAGTCTCGACCAGGACGTTGAGCATCCAGGCTACCGGCGGGATATCTCTGTCATGCTTCAGAGCTCGTCGTATTGCCCTTAACATGATCGCCTCGTGGGCGATAGCGATGGCGAGCACCAGAGTCTGCGCCAGCAGCAGCCGGAACTCTCCAAATGCGAGAGCGCGGACAAGGGTGTACGCCAGCATAACCCCCAGCACTGCCAGCAGTCCGGCGATCCGATACCACTCGCTGTTGAGAGTAGCGCGATAGAAGGCTTGGGATTCCAGGCTATTCTCGCTCATTGCTAGTGCTGTTGATCGTAAGAGTTGCCAAGTCGTTATGGGGTCAGGGCCGCCTGCCGTCGTTGAAAGTCTTCGACTGCTTGAGCCACGCTTCGGAATCGGTCAATGCCGCCGAGCTTTCCGTCGAGCCCTTCGGCGCGCAGTCGATCCCTTACCGAGGCCCGGGCCTCCACCACTTGTATCTGTACTCCGATAGCCGCCAGCTCGTCGGCCAATCCGCCGAGGGTCGCCGCGCTCTGAAGATCCACGTGGGGCGAAGCCGAGAGATCACATACAACCAGCTTGGGCCGGATCGATTCGCGGCGCACTCGATCAAGCACCGTATCGCGGACGTATTCCACATTGAAGTAAAGCAGGCTTGACTCTACCCGGAAGATCATTACGCCGGGCACTGATTCGTTGTCGGGATTTCGCGCGATGTCCGAGAATCGGTGTGTGCCGGGAACGCGACCGAGAGATGCGACGTGTGGCTGAGAGCCTCGGCGCAGCAGTTGCACCATGGCGATCAATGCACCGATCATTACGCCGCGCAGAAGACCCGAGCCCAGCACGCCCAGCAGCGCGGCCATGGCCACAGTAAATTCCCTGCGGTCTGCCTGCCACAAGTGACGCAGTTCAGAAGCCTTGAACAACCCGGCCACAGCGACCAAAACGATCGCGGCTAAGACTGGCTGCGGCAAACTGCGCAACGAACTCGAGAAGAACAGGATCACTGCGAGCATCACCACGGCCGCGACCAGGCCCGATAACGGAGTACGCGCGCCTCCGCCCTCGTTCACGAGCGATTGCGACATCCCGCCGCTCACCGGCAGACCTCGGCCGAGTCCGGCAAAGAGATTGGCGGCAGCCAGCCCGAGAAACTCCTGATTGCTGTCGAACCTCCCGCCGTGTTTCGCGGTGAACATTCTTCCGATGGCTGCGCTCTCGACCGCTCCCAGCATGAAACAGGCGATCGCCAGTGGCAGCAACTCATTGAGATCGGCCCAGTGCACCGCCGGCAGGCCCAGTTGAGGCATTCCCTGCGGCACTTCACCAAGGATCTTCACGCCTCGTGCTTCGATATTCAGAAGAGAGGCAACGGCGATGCCGCCGATAACGACCAGAATCCCTACGGGTTTATTTTTGAGAAAAGCTTTACCCAACAAGAGAATAGCCAACGCGCTGAGGCCGAGGATTAGCGCTGTGAAGTTGGTATCGTCCAGATGCGTGAGGAAATGAGCACTGCGGCTCCAGAAACTTCCCTCGCCGCCTTTGAATCCAAACAGCTTCGGTAACTGGGTACTCGCGAGGTGGAGGGCCACACCTGCCTTGAACCCGATTAGCACGGTCTCTGAAATGAAGTTGACGATAGCTCCGGCCCTGACCAACCACGCCAGGAGTGCGATCACGGCTACGAGCAAAGCAGTAGACGCCGCCAGCGCACCGAAACGCGACGCGTCGCCTCCGGCCAGCCCTCCGAGTGACGAGCCGATCAGCAGCGAGATCGCAGAGGTGACGGTAATAACAGTGTGACGCGAACTGCAAAAAAGCCAAAAGACGAGCCCGGCAAACAAACATGCATACAGACCGGCTTGAGGCGGCAATCCTGCTAACGACGCGTCACCGATGCCGGCCGGTAGCAAGTAGGCGGCGAGCGTTAACCCCGCAATGACGTCTGCGCGCAGCCAAACGGTTTCGTAGGAGCGCAACAAGCCGACGCCGGGAACCAACCGCGTGATCCAAGAGAACGATGTAGATGAACTGGCGAGCGGTTCTGGCATGTCGAAAGCTCGGCTATCCTGCGCCTAAGTGATCGTTTGAGACCATCAAGGCGTGTCTGACGGCATCGAGTTCTTTCTGCTTTGCCTTGTCGACCTTCGGATATGCCAGATTAAGCGAGGACAAGGCATCAATAACCGCCGAGGCCACGACCACGCGCGTAAACCACTTGTTGTCGGCAGGCACGACATACCACGGCGCATAATCGGTCGCCGTGTTGCGGATCATCTCCTCATAGGCATTCATATAATCGTCCCAGTACCCACGCTCCTTGGCGTCGTTCGTTGAGAACTTCCACTTCTTGTCCGGATCATCAAGCCGTGCGAGAAAGCGCTTTTGTTGCTCGGCCTTGGAGAGGTGCAGGAAGAATTTGCGCACCACGACGCCATTCCGCGCCAGATAGTGCTCGAAGTTGCGTATGTCCTTGGCGCGGTTGTCCCAGATCTTTTTGCTGATGAGTTCCGGCGGCAACTTCTGTGCTTTGAGGAACTCGGGATGAACGCGCACCACCAGCATCTCCTCATAGTAGCTGCGATTGAAGATACCGATGCGGCCGCGTTCGGGCAGGCACTTCATACAGCGCCATAGGTAGTCATGATCCAGATCCTCACTCGTGGGAGACTTGAAGGAAAAGACCTGACAACCCTGAGGATTGACTCCGGACATGACATGCTTGATGGCGCCGTCTTTGCCGGCAGCATCCATGGCCTGAAAAATCAGCAACACGGCCCAACGATCCTGCGCATAAAGCATGTCCTGTAGCGTGGTCAGGGCCTGGACGCCAATGGCCAGTGCCTCTTTTGCCAGGGGCTTGTCCTCAGACTTCAACTGGAGCGTATCGCCGGGATCAACGTGCTTCAGACGAAACTTGCTACCATCTGAAACCCGAAACGGTTCCGCCAATGGCCTGGCTTTTTGGATGACCTCTTTTAGCTTCATGTTTTTCCCTTACTGTTGCCAGCCGCCGTCAAGGGCGCGTGATTTTCCGGAGTTGCATGCCGCGCGGTTATAGGCCGGAGCTGGAAGTCGTTAGCCCCTGTTCAAAGAGCTTCCTTCAGTTGAGATCGTCGTCTTTAAAGTACTTCGTGCCTTTGCCTGTAAGCTCCAGCGCGAGCCCCTTGTCGGTGAGTTGATACATCCAGACTCCAGTCCTTACCTGCACCGCTCCCTGGTAAGACCCGCCCTTACTGCCTGACTTCGCCGCCGCCGTAGCCTGACCGCCAAACTCCCAACCGTTGTTGACGAAATCATCCATCGCGCCTTTTGTCTCAAACACAAAGATGGTCCGGAATTTCTTCACTCCCATCCCCAGCCCAGCCTGGACCTCGCGCATCTTCATGTAGGTAACCTTCTGCGTGCGGTTGTCGAAGACAATACCCTGCCCCTTGCCGCCGCCGGCAAGCAAAATCTTCATGCCGAAATTGCTGAAGGCGGCATATCCGGCCGCAGCTTTGATGGTGGCCCTCGCGGAGGGCTGCGCCTGGTAAAGTTTGGCCAGCGTCTGCTGGGCACTCTTGCGGGCTTCGGCCTGCTTCTCAGCCTTCGTTTTCGCGATGCCGGGCGCTGCAATCAGCAGGATCAGGCAACCCGTCATCACTATCGTCGCTAGGCGTTTATTCATGGCAAACTCCTCTTCTTCAAAGTCCTCACGTATTACTTCTCATCAAACCGGAGAGTACAAAGGAAGCACAGGGACACCTCAATCACAACGCCCTTTACGTTTGCCAGCCACCGCCCAGCGCCCGGTAAAGTTGGACCACGGCGGTTAGCTGATCTAGCTTAATCTGGGCGAGTACAAGCTGGGCGTCGAAGAAGTCGCGGTCAGCATCCAGGGCGTTGAGCAGACTGTCAACACCGCCTTCATACCGCAAATAGGCGAGACGAGAGCGCTCCTGGAGTGCCTGGACGAGCAGCTCTTGCTGTGCCCGCACCTCACCGCTCTTGCGATAGGCGATCAGCGCATCCGAGACCTCGCGAAACGCGCCTTGTACCGTGCTCTGATAGCCGATAATCGCTGATTCCTGTTGCGCCTTATTCAACTTCACATTCGACTTCAGCCGGCCGGCAGTAAAGATTGGTTGGGCGAACTGCGGCGCCAGTCCCCACACACTGCCGGCGCTGGTAAACAGGCTGGAGAGGGCGGTGCTGTCTCCTCCCAGAAAGCCACTCAGTGAGATCCGGGGAAAGTATGCTGCCCTGGCTGCTTCCACGCTGAAGTTTGCCGCCACCAAACTCTGTTCGGCGGAGCGAATATCAGGGCGGCGTTGCAACAGTTCGGACGGCAAACCCGGTGGTACGGTGGGAGCGAGATCCTGAGCAACAAGCTCGCGACCGCGCTGAACAGGGGCCGGATTCTGGCCCAGCAACAAATTGATCAGATTCTCTTGTTGTTCGATTCTGCGTTCCAGATCGGGAATGGCGGCTCTCGCTGAATAAACCAACTGTTCAGCCTGGCGGAGGTCCAGCGCCGTCGAGACCCCCTTGTCCGCTCGCAGCTTGATGATTCTCTGCGACTCCTCGCGCGTTGCCAGTGTGCGCCGAGAGATGTCCAGCTCAAGATCCAACTCCCGTAACTGAAGGTAGGCAGTCGCGACCGTGCTCACCACGATAGCAAGAACCGTGTTCCGGTCCTCTTCAGCGGCCTTCAGGTCAGCTTTTCGAGCGTTCTTTATCTTTCGTACTCGACCCCAGATATCGATTTCAAAGTTGAGCAGGTTTAGCAGTACCTGTCCGAAACTGATATTTCGCTGACTTCCCGGGGCCAGTTCACCCAATGAGCCATCCTTTGGCAATCGCGTGGTAACCAGGCTGCCGGAAGCCGCAAAATTTGGAAACTGATCCGCTCGGGCTAAGCCAAGTTGGGCGCGCGCCGCGTTGATCCTCGCCACGGACTGGCGGACGTCATAGTTCTGCGCGACGGCCGTACGTAGCAACTCTTGTAAGCGCTCGTCCTTAAACACCTCGAACCACTTGAGGTCGCCGAACGATTGAGTGCCGGGCGGGGACGTTGCTTCATCAGCGCGATAAACAGTCGGAGTCTGCGGAGCCGGTGGCTGATAGACCTTCTTTTGGCCCACTGCCAGATTGCCGAGCAGGACGATGATGATTAACGAAACTGAAAGTCGTCGTCTCACTGATGTCCACCTCCGACTCCAACCTCAGCAGGTTCGGGAATTGCCTCGTCAGCTACGGGCTTTTTCTTTTTAGACCAAAAGCGAAGGTTGAGATTTTGCATGAAGGTGAAGTTGCCGGGGATGATCAGCACTCCGAGGAACGTTGCGACCAGCATTCCCCAGAAGACGGCGGTGCCCATTACGTTTTGCGCTCCCGAGCCGGCGCCGCTGGAACGCATCAGCGGCACGACGCCCAGAATGAAGGCAAACGCGGTCATCAGGATGGGGCGGAAACGCAAGCGGGCTGAGTCGAGTGCGGCATCCTCGACCGACATGCCCTCGTCTTGCTTCGCCTTGGCAAACTCCACAATTAGAATTGCATTCTTGGCCGAGAGACCGATCAGCATGATCAGGCCCACCTGCACATAGACGTTGTTGTCGAAGCCCATCAGCCAGACGCCAAAGAAGGCACCCAGCGCTACCAGAGGCGAGCCCAGCAGTACCGCCCATGGCAGCTTCCAGCTTTCGTACAACGCCGCGAGCAATAAGAAGACGGCCACGATTGCCAGGATCAAAGTCGGCGCAGATGGCGGCGCGACTTTCTCCTGATAGGACAGCTGGGTGTAGGCAAAGCTCATTTCTTTCGGCATCGTCGCGGCGAAGACCTCCTCGAGCGTCTTCAAGGCCTGCCCGGACGTATAGCCGCTGCCGGGCACGCCAGTAATCTCCACGGAGCGCAACAGGTTAAACCTGGTCGTGATCTCTGTCCCCGAAACCTCGTTGACGCTGACCAGTGTGGAGAGGGGGATCATTCCGCCGGTA
>JAMQPI010000691.1 GCA_023717565.1 Pyrinomonadaceae bacterium
ATGGCCGAGATTCCTTTCGCGATCTCCGCATCCACTGACGGGCAAAACAGCGGCGGGCTCGCGGGCGTTCTAAGTCAACTCCAGGGCGCACGAGTTGTCGTTGCTACGGCTAACCGCACCGTCGCCGGTTCAATAATCACCGTCGAGGCGCGCCATTCTCAGATTGATTCGACCAAGCCCGCGGTAACTTCACATCGGCTGGTCATCGCGTCCGACAGCGGCCAGATCAGCGGCTTTGACCTTGCAGAAGTGCGTTCTATCCAACTTGCCGATGAAGGCACTCGCCGAGACCTGAGCGAGTTTGCGCACGCGGCTGCTTCAGCGCGGCGGCGTGATGCCAAAACCATCGTCGTCACTTCTGATGGCATCGGCCAGCGCGAGATGATTGTCAGCTACACGATCGCTGCGCCGATTTGGAAGACGACTTACCGCGTCGTTCTCGACGGCACCGGCAAACCCTTCTTTCAGGGCTGGGCCATTGTTGACAACGTAAGTGAAGAAGACTGGGCGGGCATTCAGCTCTCACTCGTTTCAGGGACACCAGTATCGTTCATTCAACCGATCCAGAATCCGGTCTATCGCTACCGGCCCGTGATCCCCTTATCAGATGAGTTGAATGTGAAGCCGCAGACCTATGAAACAGGTGTTGGGAATGGGAGTGGCATGGTAGGGTCCCTGACCGGAACGATCACCGACCCCAACGGCTCTGACGTACCAAATGCCACAGTTGTCATTACCAACTCAGCGACTAACCAAAGCTTCGAGGTGACTACTGATAGTGAGGGTACGTATCGCGCCGATCAGTTACCTGCCGGGAACTACAACATCAGTGCGACCGCGCAGGGATTCAAGCAAACAACTGTAAATGATCTAAGAGTCGCGGCCGGACTCCGGTCGAGTTTCAATTTGAGTCTTAATGTTGGTGGCGTCACGGAAACTGTCACCGTCAGTGCCTCCAGCGGCACCAGCAACAACTTCATCTCGGCCGGAGCAAACTACAACAACTTTAGCAACCTTTCCAGAATTGCTCTGGGTGTGTCACGCTCTTCCGGTGAGACTCTCAGCAGCCTAGTGGCCGGCAGCCAATCGGGCGTGGAGGCGGAAACTACTGCGAGCGAGATTGGTGACCTCTTTGAATACCGGATCGATCAGCCGGTGACCGTGGCGCGTGATCGGTCGGCGTTGATTCCGATTCTGCAGACGCGTATGGGAGGCATTCGCGTTTCCATCTTTCGCGGCTGCGGCGGTCGCGAGGGATCGGTCCTTTGCACACGGCCTATGAGCGGCATGCTTTTGAAGAACACCTCACCACTCACGCTTGAAAATGGATCACTCACCGTAGTTGACGGTGATGCTTATGCAGGCGAGGCTTTGCTGGAGCGTCTGAAGCCTGAAGAAGAACGGCTGGTTTCATTCGCTCTCGATCTCGGCACGCTGGTAAGTGTGCGCGAGGTTGAGGAGCGGACGCCGACGTATCTGGTGCGCGCAGTGAACAAGGTGGTCCAGGCCTCTTATTACAACACCCGTAAGAACGTCTACACGTTAGTTAATCAAACCGACCGACCGCGGGTTGTTTATCTCGAACACCCCAAGGATGAGGACGACGACTGGGAACTCACTGAAGATACTGCCAAGCCGGTGGTGACGACCGCCAAGCACTATCGCTTTCGCGTCATGCTCGAGCCACATCAGAAGGTGGAGTTCCCGGTGAGCGAACGCGAGGACCTATACGAGTCTTACGACCTCTCAAAGTTCACTCGCACGCAGCTCGAACTGTTCATCGCGCGCAAATACATCGACGAACCAACCCGCATCGCTCTCGAGAAGATCATCGAACTGAAGGACCGAGTTACCGCGACCGACGCTCGACTCCTGGAGATCAACAAAGAAGCGACCGAGATTGCCACGGACCAACTTCGCCTGCGGGAAAACATCAAAGCGCTTACCTCAACCGCGGAAGCCAAACAGCTCATCGCCCGTTACGTCTCAAAAGCCAACGACCAGGAGACGCGTCTGGAACAGATTGAGAAAGACCGGCGCGCAATAGTCGAAGAGCGCACCCGCCTCCAATCCGAACTCGACCTGGCCATCCGCAGTCTGACGCTGGAGCGCAAGCTTAGGTGAGGCAGGAGGCAGACGGCAGGAGGCAGCCAGATTTGTAGGAAAACTTAGAAATCCCGCCCACTCCGAAGTCGTGAAAAGAGGTATTACTCAACGAATTTCTGTAGCTTGAGCCGTTTACTGGTTCCGACGTCAGGCTTGCTTTGCGGCCTTGTGACGAATGATTGCGTAGTTCAGTTGGGGCAGAGAATTAAACCCCGCAGCTTTGGCAGAAAACTCTTTTGCTTTCGCCGCGTCGCCCTTGCCCTGATAGGCCTGGGACAGACGATAGAGGTTCTGAGGGTTCTGCAGGTTTGTCTGTTGCAGCTCGGCAATCGCCTGATCGTAGTTCTTCTCCTCCGTAGCGATCAATCCAGCCAATTCGTGCGCCTGTTTTACCTGGGCCGGGTTCTTAGACGCTTCGGCACCCTTCCGAAATTCCTGACTCTCTGTCTTCGCGGTGGCCAGATCCTTTTTACCAAGGGCCACGCGCGTCAGGTTGTAATGCAGAAATAGCTTGGCGTTGTCCTTTATCTCCTGGGAAAGACTTGAGTCCAGACTCGTCTTCACGCCTCTCTCGAAAGCCTGCTTGGCTTCGTCATACTTACCCGCTTCCAGGAGCACGTTGGCCCTGAGTTGCCAGTCGCCCGCCAGGCTCGGTACGTCCGAGGTCTTCTCACCCAGTGCATATTGCTTGTCTACTTCCGCCAGCGCCTGGTCCATCTTTCCGCTATCCACCGCCAGCACCGTCAGCGCAAACAACGCCTGGCGACGTTCACCATCGCTGCGGGCCTTGGTGGTGATCTTGTTGAACTCAGCCGCTGCCGCATCCGCCTTGCCCTGGTACATCAAGGCTGCCCCAATTCCCAAATGTGAATTGATGAAGTTGGGATCGATCGCCAGCGCCTTCTGATACTGCGTGATGGCGTCGTCATACTTGCCCATCTTCAAAAACAGCTCCGCGAGTGAGTCATACGGATTAGGATCGTTGGGGATGAGTTCGATGTACTTCTTGAAGGACTGTTCGGCCTCAGCGTAGTTCTGCTTCTGCCTGAGGGCGTAGCCGAGGATGTTGTAGGCCGGCGAATAGTTGGGGGCCAGTTCCGTCGCTTTCTTGTAGTGGAGGATCGCCGAATCAAAATCCTGCTGGCCAAAGTAGTAACCGCCCAGCGTAAAGCGAGCGCGCTCGTCGTTGGGATAAGCGGCCACCAGCTTTTCCAGAGTCTCTTTTTGCTTCGTGGCGTTGCCATTGGCCCCGGCTTCTGTACCCAGGATCAACAGCCGCTCACCCTCCGAAGCTTTGTCTGCCAGGCTGACGGCGTGTTTGAGATGATCGAAGAACTCCTTAGCCGTGGGAGAGACGTTGGCTCGATTGAGGTGGGCGAGAGCAAAGTTTGGATCGAGGGTGAGTGCCTTATCAAAGTGTTGGATCGAATCCTGAATCAGCAACCTCTCTGCCAGGTCGCGTCCCTGCAAGAATTCCTTGCGCGCTTCCTCTGACGCGGTGGTGTTGAGAATCTTGCCGGTAGCAGTTGCTTCAGTCGAACCACTATCTGCGGCAGCACCCGCAACTTTATGATCGGCAAGGTTGCTGCAACCAGTGAAAGCGATCGCGCCGATAAATAGAACCAGGGCAAGGAAAGGAAGGGGGTGTTTGTCGAATTTCATAACGGGCCTCCAAATAGCTTTTTGCGTTCTGGCGGGGGCCAGAATCGAGTGACAGCGACCGGATCCTGGACCATGAACGTGTCTGTTGGGAGTTCGTAAATTGATCCAGAGATCCGAAATTCCACACGCAGGATGCGATTTTCGGAGGCGTGAGCATAGCGAGAGGCAAATGACTAGTCAACAAATGTTATTTCGGAAAATATTACGAATATTTGGCAACCACGGGGTGGGTTTTGAGGTGCGACACTCCGGTAGGAGTGGCATGTTTATAGACAGCACACGATGGAGTATCCCTGCGCCGTTCGGAAGGGCGGAATGACACTGGATGAATATCTGCCAAGTTGAGTTCCGCCCCTCCGAACGGTGCAGAAGTAGGGTGGGCGTCCAAGCTAGAAACATACCTCCCCTAACGCGGAGAAGATTTCCTCAATGAACCCTTGCGTGCGGCAGCTGCATTCTTGAGTTAAAGCACGCGGGCCGGTCGAGCGGGTGGACGTGGGAGGACCTGGGACTGCCAGGTTTGAAATTCATTTCGCAGTTCATCGAACATGGCAGGATTCCGCTGGCTGAAGTCTGCCCGCTCTGTTTGGTCGAACGTGAGATCAAAAAGATATTCTCGCGTGCCGTCGTTCAGATACTTCCAGCGGCCTCGACGCACAGCATCCTGGTTATTATTACGCCAGAAAAAAGTGCGATCCGAATAGGGTGTTGGGGGTGGAGTGCCGCGAATCGCCGGCATTAGGTCGATGCCATCGAGCGGAAAGCGGGGATCGGGTTTCGTCTGTCCGGCAGCAAGAATCGTAGCTGTCCAGTCCATCGTGATCGACATTTGCCCGGAGACCTCACCCGTGGGAACCACTCCCGGCCAACGCACTATTGCCGGAACCCTTATGCCTCCTTCGTATAACGAAAACTTCCGACCCTGGAATGGCCAGTTGTATGAGAAACGCTCGCCGCCATTGTCGCTAGTAAAAATCACCAGCGTATTGCGATCGAGGTTGGCCTTAGTCAGCGCTCCGAGCACCTCGCCAATCCCGTCGTCCAGACTCTTCATCATCTCGGCATACGTTTTCAATGAGCCTCCGGCCGTAAATCCATTGTATCCCCGCCCTAACGCGCGACTGACGGCGATGTCGTTGGGACCTTCCCACGGCCAGTGCGGCGCCGTGTAGTGAAGACTGAGGTAGAACGGCCGACCACTCCTAGCGCGTTCACGTCTCCGCGATATGTAATCGACGGCGCGAGTGGTGAGCATCTTGGTCAGGTAACCAATGCGCTCTACCGGAACCTTGCCCTCATACAGATCGCTTTCACCCGTCATGTCCTTGTGAGTAAAAAAGTCCGCCGCCCCGCTCATGATCCCGAAGAACTCTTCAAAGCCGCTTTGCACCGGACCAAACTTCGGCAGATAACCGAGGTGCCATTTGCCAATCAGCGCGGTTTCATAACCGTTTCCCTTAAGCAGGGAAGCAACCGTCGGATATTCGGGGGGAAGTCCCAGCGTCTCGAGCTGGTCACGCAGGACACTTCTTTCCTGCAGTGGTTCTTCAAGGCCAACCCGAGTTCTCGCCGGGTAACGCCCCGTTACAAACGCACACCGTGTCGGCGTGCACACGGGCGACGCCGAATAGGAATTGACGAAGCGAACGCTGTCACGGGCAAGCCGATCGAGGTTTGGAGTTTGGTAGTCGGGACGTCCGTAACAGCTTAGATCGCCATATCCAAGATCGTCGGCGAGAATGAAAAGGATGTTTGGACGCCGGGTCGACGCTGCTGAGAGTCTAGATCCAGCTGCGATTGCTGCTCCCGCGACTGCGGCGCCGACGAATTCGCGGCGGTTGATCTTATGCATTAGACAACTCCCCGTCTCTGTGTCTGCCTCAGGTTCGTGCCTTCACATCGGAATCGGCAGTGGCTCCGCGAAAATACGACGACGCCGGCGGTCGAAAAATAAAATATAGAACCACAGCAAAGATCAATCCATGCATCAATACCTGTAATGGCGAGTGCAGAACACTGAGGATGAGGTGAAACACTATCCAAACAACAAGTAGCCAGCGCGCCCAGTTGAAACCGTATAGCATAAACACACCGGCAATAAACCCCGCAATCCTGGCGAGGTGTACCATCCAATGTGCCTTGAAGTAGGCAAGGCGCTGCGCGGAGTCGGCATCAAGGTAGGGCAGCAAGCTAGCAAGAAATCCGATGCCGCCGAACACTATGAATATCCAACTGATGACAGTGATTGAATGCGGGCGTTTGTTCATCGCTAGCCAGTGTGCCAAACGACAAGGTCCACCGGCCCAACGTGACGGCATGAGATAAAACGTCGAAGTCCTTGCCGCGTCAGCTCCGGTGTAACCGCTACTTCACGTTTCGTCGGGGGCGGATTTCAACTCCTGCCCGAACATGATCCGATGGCCGTCCGGAGTCCTGACGCCAAATTCTCGCATCATCCACGGTTTGTCGGCCGGTTTCTGGAGTATAGATACGCCATTCTTCA
>JAMQPI010000697.1 GCA_023717565.1 Pyrinomonadaceae bacterium
TACCAAGACTCATGCCATCTGCATGAAATGTGGCCAGCCGGCGAATTACTCTCAACGCATCTTCGAATCCGAAGAACGCGTGGCCGTAGGCGCCGCCGGCATGTATGAAGCCCGCTGCCGCCGCTGCTTCGTCCCTCACGCTGACGCCCCCACTGTGCACGAGGATTGAGAATTGGCAACAGATGTTAGTGTTGGTGAGTGCTCATTCGTGCACTCTGTCAAAGTAAGCCTGCAAGAAATTGTCCCAGCGATGAACCTGCACAAACTCGACTGGGTTGTCCGTGTTTGACTCGTCATAACCGTTTCGTATGGGGTCGGCCTCGAATAACAATTTCGACTCGGGGAAGTAAATGGCCAAGCCATGGGAACCGAAGCCCACCTTCTGCCCAACGTATTGGAACTCATAAGTTGGTTTTCGCGTCTTGCCCGCGTAATTCTGAAGAACGAGATCTGCCAGGGTTGAACGGGTGGCATCCGCTCGCTGTCGCAACAGCGGATCTGTGCTGAAGGTGAGAATTTTTTCGCAGAATCGCCCCAGATCAATTCCGTGCAATCCCCGGCCCGGTGCGTAGGGCAGACAGACTTGACGCGCTCGAACTATGTTTTGAAGTTCCGGTTCGATGACGAGCCTTAGAGTCAGCGCTTCCGCGAGCTCGTCGATAGAGTTAGCTAAACCCTCGATCCTCGATAGATCAATGGCCGAAAGTGTCGTATCTCCGGCTTTCGCCCCATAGGTTTTTTCATAGGATGATACGAGTGTCCGCCCCAGTTCGACCCCCTCCATCGCCGGCTTGTCAGCCAAGGACTTCAGCCACAAAGAGTAGTCCCAACCGTAGCCGGGCTCCAGTTCTTCGCTAGCAACCATCACTTTTGCCACTTTGCGCATTGCAAAGGCCGTCTCGACCATACTCATCAGGCATGCGTCGAAACCCAGAACCTCTAACTTTTCGCCGCCTTGGTCGATCCTCAGAACGCTCTCGAGCGTCTCTTGCACTTCGCGGTTGAAGAGTTTACTTGCGCTCGTGTCATCGTTTGATATCGAGCGAAGTGTACTTTCGGTTGCAGAATCCGACGCAACGCTAGCTAGAACTGAAAAGTCACGCGTCTTCTCTCTAATTGTCATTGACTCCGCCACCCTGATCTCTTCTTTTCGCGCGCTAGCAGTCTCGGCCAATGTTGCGGTATCGCGGAGCAACCTGACTAGATCGGTAAATCGCCACCCCTGGCCATGGTCCCAAACATCCAGCATGTATCGCTCAGCGGGGTATCTGTCTTTGGCCCACGCAACGAAATCTCCCAGAACTTCCCCATTCCCCATGTCTTGCTCACCGAGATCTTGAAGGGCTCGTTCCGGCAATGGCGACATCCCCTTCTCTACTCGAAACCGAAGTGTCTGAGTCCAGTTACCACTATCAGACGTCCATCCGTCGATTCGATCGAATTGAACCACTAGGTTCACCTTGTCTGTACTCCCGACTTTTGCCATTTCCTCAAAGTCCATAAGGGCGTACGGCTCAAGGTTGTTGTCGGCGTTCATAAAGATCATTACTGTCCATTCTGCCGGAGGAGACGGGGATGTAAGCCGAGGCTTGGCTTCGACCATGATTTCCATGACACACAAAAGGGCAACCGATGAGACAACTCCGAGAAACAATCTTCGCTTCATGATCAAAGTATCACCTCCTGCTTCTAGTTGACTGTATTCACCAATAACGACTTGAGGTTGTCTTGACTCACTGCCGTCCATAGAGACATTAATTCCTGGCTGAGTAGCTTAGAACTAGCTCAAGGCCACCGGGTCCTTCTATTACTGATGCCCTTGTGCCGGGTAACAGGTCCAGCGAAAGAATCAAATCGTTGCCCCGCCTTTCAATTACAGGCTCGCTAAAAACACGACCTCGCAATCCATCCTCGATAACATCGAGCCTCGCGTGGGGGATTACTAAATAGAAGCGACCCCTATTGAAGTACATCGAATAGTCTTTGATGGTTGATGTTGCGTTAACTAACAGTCTCTCGCCCGTTAAGGAACCAACGATACTCTGGACGGATGTTATGTGAGTGACAGAATTTCGGTCGTCTGATGAAGCTAGGTAGAAGGAAACCGTTTCGGGTTCAGGCTCATGCCTATACTCGGCCGTCGCCTGTTGGGGAGGCTTCGGCGGAGGCTGCCTTTCTGGCACTGTTCTTAGGAAACGCTTTGCAATACTACTGGACGTGAAGTTCGGCTCAGATACGTCGTTCACCCGCGCGGCAGTGTCGGGCGAGGGCGTGGCTGGCTCTTTCGGTTTTGTACTGCCACCGGTCTGGGCACTTGCTACCGTTGGAGCATCCGATGAAGTCAAGCCGCTAAAATCTTTGGTTTTGAAAGAGATGGCCAGACCAAAGCGTGCTGTCCAGCGCTTCACCGGTGTCAGTTCACCAAAATTTTGAGGAATCGTACTGCCGTTACCAAATCCAACTGGAAAATCTGCAAATTGTCCGAAATGAATACCGGGCGTAACGTAGAAACGGTGATAAAGGTGGCCGGAGATTCCGCTAAAGAAGCCGAACGACGACGCGTCGCTCTTGGTGCCAAGGCGAATCACTGGTCCAGCCGACAGAGCCAACCCGGCGGTTTCCCCATCGAGACGCAGAGCTCCGAGACTGTAATTCAGAAGGGCAACAAGGGAGGGGTTAGCTTTCGAGTTTCCCTCAACGGTCAAGACATTTTCATCAGCGGTCGGCGTTTTTCTAGCCTCATAGGAGCGATCGGGAATGGTGGAAAATAACGCGCCTGCACTAAGCGTCAGAACATCGGAACCTGGAAATGTAAATGTCTTGGTACTGATAGTCTCACTCTCAAACATTTCAACAACCAACACCGATACATTATTTCCAGGACTGATTTCATGGAAATCTGTGAACTCATGCGATGAGTTCACTGCATTATTAATCTTCTCAACGCTTTTCTTGAATTGCAGATATGCTTGGCGCAGCGTGTCATTCGCTGGGCAGTTATTCAGGAAATCCTCCGCCAGATCCACAGCTTTCGTTATTGACTCTCCGTGCGAGCGCCAGGCGTCAACGCTGTCCTTGAGGGGAATACTCTTGTGCGGTGAGCTCTTAGAGTAGCCTACGGGCAGCTTGGGATCCTCACTAATAGCCTTCATAGCTTTTTGTAACGCATCCTTGACCGCGTTTTCCGAGCTGGAGCAGGAATCTCTCGATGCGCTCTTGGATGAGGTAAACAGGCTGAATAGCCCACTTATTAGTTTGAAATCGTCAGTCTCATTTGGCGTCTGTGTCACCTCAAGCCTGTAGCTGTACAAGATGTCATTGACGTTAGTAATTCTGAAAGAGACTCTTTGTTTTCGCGTGATCTTCGGGTATGACTCGGGCACCTTACTATTACCACTCCAGTCATAGACAACTGTTTGAGCTGAAGTGCGTGTAGTCGCGGCAAACAGGGTTAGGCTGAATACTAAGGCAAGCTGTAAAAGCGTCGCTTTCCGCGGCTGGTTAAGCATCATGATCTCCTCTGGTCGGTAAAATGGGTGGACGGTTCACCTCTAGCGAGGTGATCGAGTTGTATACCCAACTAACTGGTGGGCCCACTCTCAAATGTAGGGTGGCCTTCACCTTGTTATGCAGAGGAGATGCAAAACATTTCAATGGGGGAACCGTGGACGGAAGCTTCTTACGAGTGGGTTTTGTAATTAGCGATTCAGATGGGAAGTTTCGCTTTGCGAAGCAGGTAGAGCTACTCAACTACGCGGAAGACGTAACTGCTGAGGTCTTCGTAACTACTCTCGGCGCGGCGGCCGCTTAGTCTTACCCGATAGTCGTCACGTTTGAGTAGGGTGGCAGGCAGCGTGAGGTTGATGATTCTGTTGCCGCCTGCGGATTCGGATTTCAGACCTTCTCTGGTCAACACCACGGCACGATCGCTGCTTAGAAGTTCAGCACGATAGCTCTGGTATTCATCAGAGAGAAGTCCTAACTGGAA
>JAMQPI010000703.1 GCA_023717565.1 Pyrinomonadaceae bacterium
CATCTCGAAGCTGCCTACCATCCCGGAGAGGTGCCACGCCAGGCAAGACGGTGAGCCGCCCGAAACTAACAGGAGGAGAACGCAGGTGGACAAGTTAAATCTGCCGGTGTTGTTAGGCACCAGTCGCAAGCAGCGAAAGAGTGTGTACGCCGCGAAATGGCTGGTGGGTGAGATGGAGAAGCGGCCCGACATTGAAACCCGTTTGTTTGATGTAAGTGAGTTCGCGTTGCCGCAGGACGATTATGGCACTGAAATAAAGGATCAGTTTCCTGAATGGAGAGATGCGGTCATGCAGGCGGATGGATTGGTAATCGTTTCGCCGGAGTATAACCACGGCTACCCCGGAGTGTTGAAGGCCGTGCTCGACTTGCTACTCAAAGAATACATTCATAAAGCGGTCGCGTTCGTTGGCGTCTCAGCTGGTACCTGGGGAGGCACGCGCGTGATAGAAGCAATGGTGCCGATGGTCCGTGAATTGGGGCTGGCAGTGACGTTCACCGATCTGAACTTTGCGCACATTCAGAAGAAGTTTGACGAACAAGGCAAACTCCTGGATCCGGCTTACGAACAGCGGGCCAAGGATTTTCTGGATGAACTAGTCTGGATGAGTCGAGCATTGAAGTGGGGCCGCGAGCATGTTCCCTCGAAGCATCACCCGGATCCGGTGTCCTAAGTAGCGAATCGGTTTAGAAGAACACGATCCACGAAGCCATCAGTTGCCGGCGGCCCAGGACGGTAGTCGGGCACTGCGGATAGGTGTTTTCCGCGCGTTAGACGTTCCCAGTCACTTCGGGGAAAACGGTGGAAAGCAGCAACCACGCCAGGATCGAAATCAGTACCCGCGCAGGAATCTAATTCGGCAGCGGCTTCGTCGAATGATTTCGCTGGGCGATAGACGCGATCAGTGGTCATGGCGTCGAAAGCATCAGCGACCAAAAGCACCCGGGCACTCAAGGTAATCTCTTCACCGCGCAGACCTAGTGGGTAGCCCGAGCCGTCCCACTTCTCATGATGCTGGGCCACGATGATCCTGGCATCATCTAGAAAGCTGAAGCCACGCAGAATCTCCTGACCCAATGATGGGTGACGCCGCATCATCGCCAACTCAAAGTCATTGAGCTTTCCCGGTTTGCGCAGAACGACGTCTGGAACACCAATCTTACCGATGTCATGCAACAACGCTCCAAACTCGAGCGCACGCAGTTCCCTATAATCAAGACCACACTCCCGGCCTAGAAGTAGGCTAATCTTGACGGTCCGCTTCGAGTGATCGTACGTATCGGCGTCGCGCGTTTTCAGCGCGATGAGAAGAGTTTTGAGTACTGCTCGTTCGACCTCTTCGCTCTCGTCCGAGTGACCAAGGAAATGTCTCGCTTCGCTGGCTCCAATTCGTCTCATGTTCCCCTCCGCGTTCCTCTTCCCCGCTGCAGCGTACGCTTAATTCGTGGCCCGCTTTGACAGCTTTGCAACTTCCGTGAGGACAGGAGGTTCAGAGACCTTGTTCCATACACTGTGAGAATTCGACCACTTGATTATCGTCCGAGTAACTACTGATTCGTCTCGCTTCGCTGGCGCCAATTCCTTTCATGTTCCTCCGCCTTTCTTTTCTCCGCTGCAGCGTACGCCTGATTCATGGCCCGCTTTGACAGCTTTTCAACCTTTCGTGAGGACATGGGGTTCAATGATCTTGTCCCATGCACTGGGAGAAAAGGACTAAGAGGCAGGGGCTTCCTCTCGGCTCAACTTTAAGAACGAGAACCCAAGGATACCGCAAGAAGAAAGCAATAATTGCCGTAATTGACGAGGAAATTGTCACACAAGTGTGGCGATTCTAAGTTCCCGCAACGGCTCCAACAAAGATTCCCTGCCTTTGGGACTGAGTTGAAATCACCAAATCTACGCAGAGGAAGAAGCCATGGCGCTGTACTTGCGCGTTTGAGATTGGACTTCTGCAACGGCGGTCTCTTTGCTAGAATCACTTTCCTTTTTCTAAAGCAACTACAATTCTTTTTAGCGGAGGCAAAGATGCGAAAGGCACCATTGACTAGACCGTATTCAGTCCGCGCTCTACTCGTCTTGTTCGGTGTTCTCCTGCTGCCCACGGGCTACGCGCGAGCACAACACATGGACCACCATTCGGGCCCATCCTCGACTGGACCGGCGGGAAACTCAGAGATGCAGGACTGGGCCAAGGCACGGCTGGCGAAGTCCCCAAGGCATCAGGAGTGGGTCAAGGTCAAGAACGGAAATCGCGAAGTCAATAGTTTTGTCGTTTATCCGGAGATAAAAAAGAAGGCGACGGTTGTTATTGTCATTCACGAAATATTCGGTATGAGTGATTGGGTCCAGAGTTTGACAGACCAGTTGGCCGAAGCAGGCTACATTGCGATTGCGCCCGACCTGCTCTCAGGGATGGCACCCGGCGGCGGCGGAACCAGCGCTTTCACGGAACGCAACGCGGTGGGCCAGGCCATACGCGATTTGCCGCCAGATCAGATCACGGCCGATCTAAATGCTGTCGCCGAATATGTGTCGAAGCTTCCGGCGGCCAATGGCAAGGTCGTAGTTGGAGGATATTGCTGGGGTGGTAGCCAGACCTTTCGTTTTGCGACGAACAATCCAAAAGTGAAGGCGGCCTTCGTTTTCTATGGGTCAGGACCAGAAGGCAAAGACGATCTGGCCAGAATCAAGGCTCCGGTCTATGGCTTTTACGCTGGTAACGATGCGCGCATCAACGCCGGACTCCCGAAGACCACCGAGATGATGAAAGAGTTAGCGAAGAAATATGAACCGGTGACGTACGAAGGTGCTGGCCACGGCTTTATGCGGGCCGGGGACGCTCCCGAACCGACAGCGCCTCAACCAAAGGGCGATCAGGCCGTCGGCCAGAAAGCGACTGAGGATTATCAAAAGGCGCTGACTGCCTACAAGGCCAACAAGAAAGCGCGCGACGAAGCGTGGGTGAGATGGAAAGCGATTCTGGCGAAACTGTGAAACAGTCGTTATGCTGCCTTTATTCCGCATCCAAATGAATCGCGCAGATAATCGGCCCCACAGCCTTTTTCGCCTGCTGCGTCGGTTCTGGATCCTGTTAACCTTTCTCTCTTTGTTTGCGGCGTGCGAGGTTGATATGACCGTAGCGGTGGATACAAAAACTCCACCAACATTTAGTCTTTCGGGAAGTGGTGATTTGCTCTTTTTTACGGTGAAAGAGCTCGCACCCGAGAATCAGCGGCTTTACCCGGCACAACGAGACTCCAATAGAGACAGCGTGTTGTGGCAAATCTGGCCGAACAATGTCCCATCCACGAGAGTATGGCGTCTGCCATCTATCACCTACGGCATACCTCCTGCTGGATTCATCCAAAAGATTCCGGAGCATGGTCAGCCGCCGCCACTAGTGGACGGTAAGGTATATGAAGCAGGTGGTCCAAACTCCAATGCAAATGGAGGGTTCGTATGGTTCACCATCCGTAACGGTGAAGTGATCAGAGTAGCGGAACCATAACCTCGGACGATCAGAGACTAATGTCTAACGAACAGCCAAGCGACAGCCCGGGGTCACAAGTCTCTCTCTGGCCATCCGTTTATCTGATCGCCCTGGGTTACTTCGCTCTCCATCTGGCGACTTCGACACGCTACGGCTACTTCCGCGATGCACTTTATTATCTCGCCTGCTCGGAACACCTCAGCTTCGGTTATGTTGATCAGCCGCCGTTGATCGCACTACTTGCCTGGTTCGCTCGGCACACACTCGGCACTTCCCTACCGGCGCTACTCTTCTGGCCTGCCCTTGCCGGCGCTGCCCGCATTGTGCTCACTGCGGCGTTCGCGCGGGAGCTCGGCGCAAAGCGTTTCGGCGTCACTCTTGCCGCTGTGTTGGCAGCCACTCCGGGTGTCTGGTGGGTAATCGATCACCAGTTCGCGATGAATACATTTGAGACTCTTTTCTGGGCTGGCTGTGCGTACGTGACCCTGCGCCTGATCAAAACGCAGAACCCGAAGTTGTGGCTTGCTTTCGGCGTGATCGCCGGCGTTGGATTGGAAAATAAATACTCGATTGCGATCTTTGCCTGCGCATTGTTGTTTGGCGTTCTGCTGACAGCGCAACGGAGAATTCTATTTACCCCGTGGATTCTGGCCGGTGGCGGAATCGCCTTCCTGATCTTTCTCCCCAACCTGATTTGGAATATTCAGAACGACTGGCCCTTCCTGAAGTTGATGCACAACATCCGCGTCACCGGGAAGGACGTCATCTTGCCGCCGGGTAAGTACCTCCTGCAGCAGATCATGATGATGAATCCCGTTAGCCTTCCCTTCTGGGGCGGCGGGCTCGTTTACTACTTCATTGCGCGTGAGGCGAAGGCCTATCGAGCGTTCGGCTGGGCATTCGTTATTACGATCGCTTTCTTTCTTCTCACCCATGGCAAGGATTATTACTCCGCGCCTGCCTACGTAATGCTGCTGGCTGCGGGAGGATTTGCCACCGAGCGTCTGCTCATGAGCGCACGCCTCACTGCGCGTCCAACACTTCGTGCGGTTCTGAAGCCAGTCTGCTTCGTTTGGCTCCTAGTTGGCGTCGCGCCGTTGCTACCGCTCGTCCTGCCGGTTTTGCCCGTGGATGCCTTTGTGCGCTATCAATCACACTTACCGTTTGAGGTCCCGCGCACCGAGCGAAGTTTTATCGGCGCTGCGTTGCCTCAGTATTACGCCGACGAATTTCCCTGGCCCGGGATGGTGGCGGCGGTCGCGCGCGTATATCACTCGCTGACC
>JAMQPI010000712.1 GCA_023717565.1 Pyrinomonadaceae bacterium
GCTGTCGAGGTATGCGGTCCAGATGGGTGTCTGGGTCAATGCTCGTTGGGTGTCTTCGTCCAATGCCTGGGCCATCACCGCAATTAGGTCACTTACCACGCGAGTATGCTCGAGCAGTGACTGGATGATTGAATACGCCAGGCGTGCCTGTTCGTAATCGAGGTCGGACTGCTGTGCCTGCTGCGGCACCAGCTGATCAGCTTCACCGGTCATTCATTCAACTCCATGAGATGGGCCTAAACTTTTCATACGAGCGCTCACACCAGCTGCACGCGCGTACAGCACCACTTGTTCGACCCCGTAGGGGTAAAATGTATACAGCACTGCACTCGACCCACGCCCACCGTTCTGAGGGGCGGAACTCAACTTGACAAGTACTCATCCAGTTTCATTCCGCCCCTCAGAACGGCGAAGTGGTAATCATTGGATCCGGGTCTATAAACATCTCACTTCTACGAAGTGAAACATCCGAACACACGCGGCAGTCGAAGAGATTCGACTGACTTCTATGCTCAATAGAATCGCAACGGCTCGCGGCGTGGGGTGGAGGAGTTTCCCTACACGAATGGGAGCTCGACAACTTTAGCCTGGAGATCTCCCTGCGATGAAGTGACCCTCACTTCCGTGCCGGGTGCCAGGTAGTCATACTTAACGTAACCCAAAGCAATCGTGTTGCCGAGATGCGGAGACAAAGTGTGCGAGGTTATGCGTCCAATTTCCTTGTCGTCAGTCGACTTGATTATTGCATCCTTGTCGATCTTACGCCCTCGATCAAAAACTAAACCAACGAGTTTCTTGGCGACGTGACCTCGATACTTGATGCGCGCGATAATCTCCTGCCCGATGTAGCACCCTTTTGTATAGCTCACCGCCTCGTCGAGATTAGTTTCGGTCACCACGTTAGTTTCGTCCATGTCGGTACCATAGCGGGGAACGCCCGCTTCGATTCTTAGCCGGTCTAAAGCGTCCTGGCCAACGGGCGTGGCCCCGGCCTGCACAAAAGCGCCCCACAACGAAGTTGCTTGAGCCGCGCTGACAAAGATGTCAAAGCCATCCTCGGCGGTGTGAGTGGCGCGCAAGACTGTCAGGCTTGTCTGTTGCCATTCGACCTGGGAACCGCCGTGTGCTGAGAGTTCGCACGCCGAGTCGCCCGTGACCGATCTGATCACATCGTGAGCGCGCTTTCCCTGCAACGACATGAGTGCGGTTTGGCTAGTGAGGTCAACAACGTGAAAGTCACCAGCCAACGTAAAACGCTCAATCGTTTTGAAAACAGCCACGCTGGTCGCCGGCTCCGTATCGATCAGAAAAACAGGAACCGGTTTCTTGCCCGTCGCATCGTCTGGCTTGCGAACAACGCGAACGCTGGCGATCAAGCGGCCTTGGACGCTAGGAAAAGCCGCCGGCATCCAACGGTTCTCCCCCAGCGTCTTCATGTCGTTTGTGATCAGGCCGTTGAGAAACTGCACCGCCTCGGAACCGCTTACTTGAAAACGACCGCGTGGAGAGAGGTCGATTAACCCGGCACCTGCTTCACGAACAGATGCATATTCGAACAGTTCGTCACCGTACGACGCAAGGACGGACCAACCATCACGTGCTGCCAGCAAAGCACCGAGATGTTTGTGCACCTCGTCGAGAGGTGACTGACGAAGTGTGATCTGTTCCACTGCTTCAGTCATATTGAGCAACGTGAAGACTAAGCTGCTATTGACAACCCGGCCCGTTGGATCGCCTGAGTCACAACCTTGTAGTCCTGCAACTGCGCCGCCTCGCGCCGATGCGAGGCCAGCACCTGGGGACTCGGATGGTAAATCGGCACCAACAACCGTCCATCCCAATTATGGATTCGTCCGCACGATTCTCTAAGGGTCAACTCGTGCGATTTAATGTTCTTCAACGCGTCGAGCGCCACCGAACCCAGCGTTACCACGACTCGGGGATCAACAGTCTCAATGACTCGGTGCAAGAATTGGGAACAGTTTGCCACCTCGAGCTTCGTAGGTTTGCGATTTGCACCCGAATCGGTCCGAGGATTACAGAGAGCCGCACTGGTGATGAATATGTCTTCGCGCGCTATACCGATCGAGGCAATGAACCGATCAAAGTTCTTTCCCGATTGATCGCCTGAAAAAGGCACATGAGTGCGATCCGCGCCTTTGCGTCCCGGCGCTTCACCGATAAACAGTACCCGAGCTCCAGGCGAGCCGTTGAGTGTACTCAGCACCGCCGTCCGACCGCACATTGCCGGGCAGCGAGTGCAGCCGGCGGCCTCAGCGACGAGCTGCGAGAACCGTTTTCCTTTAGATTCCGTGGTGTCCATTCGCCTTGATTTCACCACAAAGATACGGAGACACAAAGGCAGGAGAAGACTAACAAATCATTTAGCGCGGATTCACGCGGATAAACGCGGGTCAGAAAGGGACGTAGTAAATCCTCTGAAGCGAGCGTTGTGCTTGTCTTCGTTCTGATCTGCATTCATCCGCGTGAATCCGCGGCTAAATAATTTTCGTCTCACTTCACGATCGTAATTTCACGAGTGGTGATGTTGAAGTCGCCGTTCTTCACCGGGAACTCGTCAGGACCGAGGAGCTCGAGCCTGACGGTGTGTTTACCTGCCAGCCAACCTGATAACCAAACGGGTCCCCACTTATCTATGAAACGCGGTTCGTCATCGTCGACGATGTAGCGCACTCGGTATTCACCGCCATCGCCCTTGAGCTTCGCATTCGAAAGCCAGAAGTCGATCATGATTGGATCGGCGTCCGCCTCTTTGTACTCCCCTTTCGGACGGCTATAGGTGAGCAAAGGTTTGGCAGGATCGACGTCGCCTGCCGTGCTGGCCTTCATGTCCTTTCCTTCGCGCGGAGCTGTACCCGAAGAATTGCTATTCGCCATTGTCTGGCCGGCCTTGGTGGTAGTTGGTTTAGACGCATCTCCGCCCCCTTTGACCGTAAACGTCACCATCCGAAACGCCGCCTCACTCTTGTAGCTCTCATGCCAGGGGCGCGAAGGAAAAACGCGCAGAGTATGTTTTCCCGCGACGACGTTACGAAGCTCGAATGGCTGGTCCAATTCGTAATAGGCTTCATAAGGTTCGTTGTCCAGAATCACATGAATGTGGTTGCCTTTTTGAGTGGCCGGATCCTTGTGTGGCTGATAGCCCTTGAGGTCACCTGTCAAATGCAGTTTGACCGCTACTACCGAACCATTTATCACCGCGCCCTCGGTTGGTGAGACTACGTGCAGCTCCGGCCTGGCTTCATCTTGCTCCCCGTGCGTTGCCTTCAGGTCGAGCACCGCGTGAGGGGTCGATACAACTTTCAAGATCTGAGTTGGCGGTGGCGTAACCGTGGATGTGGCAGTTGTGTTTGCATTGTCTTGATTACTTCCGCACGCTATCAGTGAGAGCGCGGCAACCGTCGTGATGATCAGAAGCGGAAATCGGATTAAGCGTATTTTCATACTCCCTCACGTTTAAGTGGTTCAATAGCTTATCGCTTAAATATGGCAAATGTTGACCGAGAATGCTTCGAAATAGTGGAGCAGCAACCCCGTAGCAGCAACCCCGTAGCAACCCCGCAGGGGTCGGATGTCTATAGGTACTGCACGCCGAACTCCCCCCTTCCGTTCTGAGGGGCGGAACTCATCTTGGCAGATCCTCATCCAGTATCATTCCGCCCCTCAGAACTTGCCAAGCTGTCAACGGGTGCGGGTCTATAAACATTTAACTCCTGCTCTGAAAATAATGTGTTGGCAAAGGCACACTACGACGGTAACCGAAAGTCCGGAGAGTTAGGCGATGGGGCTGTCAGCTGATCAACCCAGTGGCTGCCGAGGCTCAACGCAGGTTGATCGTCGGACGAATGGT
>JAMQPI010000171.1 GCA_023717565.1 Pyrinomonadaceae bacterium
TGGCAAATTATTACCTGGCGCATTCAGCCCGTGCAGATATGTACCGCAGGCTCGGCAGGACAGCTGAGGCCCGGTCCTCTTATGAGAAAGCTCTGGCTCTGACCCAACAGGAACCAGAGCGGCAATTCCTGCAAGAGCGGATTCGGCAACTGAAATAAAAACATTTGAGTGGCTGTCGATTTTCGGTCTACCAATCAAGGTTGTGAAGTAGCGACTTCGCCTCACGATTGATCTTTTGCGGCGGGTTACAAGTTTGACATCGAAGTCAAAGTCCCTTGATACTTCTCCTAGCGCGCTTACAGGGCGCCACCAACCCGCGGCAAGGGAACACTCCCACCTGTTTGGTCTGAGTCGTGTGCGTTTTGCACCTTCTTTCAGCCTGGTCTCAGCGGGGCACAGGCGATTCATGAAAGGAGGTCGCAATGACCACTTCGAAGTCTCTTCCGCCTCGTCCCTCTCTCGAGTCTCTCCGTAAACAGGCAAAAAAACTTGCGCGCGATATTGATGCCCGTGATACCGACGCTATCGCACGTGCGCAGCTGCAACTGCCAAATATTGAGCTGCCTTTAACGCAGCGCAACGCGCAATTAGTGATCGCGCGGGAGTACGGTTTCGCTGGTTGGCAAGAACTAACGGCCGAAGTGAGAAAACGTCTCGGTAACGATTTGGAACAGGCAGCAGCGCAAGCTCAAAGCGCTATTCATAACAACGACGTCGAACGTCTAAAGCAACTGTTGGCCGAATATCCCGCATTGCTTTCCTGGCATGATGTCGGTGCTGAGCGCGGTCTGTTGGGAATCGCGACGGGCTCTTATGGCGATAGCTTCAACTCGCTCAGCGAACAACACTTCACCCGCGCCGACTGCGCCGAGTTGCTGATCGACGTCGGCGCAGTCGTGATTCCATCTGTGTGTGAGGAAATCCTCAGTTCCCGCGCCAGGGGACTGCTGCAGCTGTTTCAACGAAAAGGTCTGCTGCCGCGCACTCTCAAATTCTTTGTGGCGCTTGGCGATATCGACGCTGTCCGCACGGCGCTCGATGAAAACGTGAACGATCTACCTGCAATCACTGAAGCGTTCACGAGCGCCTGCAGCTTCGAGCATGAGTCGATCGCATCGCTATTGCTGGACGAAGTCATCGCGCGCGATCCAGAGCTTGGTGCCCTCATCGACGGGAGCGTAGGAAGACCGACGTTCGCGAGGTACTTCATCGACAACCGCCCTGGGCACGCAACCGAGCTCGGTCTCTGGAAGGCGTTTGTCATGGAGCACGTCAAGCGCGCGGTGTATTCCTGGAGTGGCAGCGAGACTTCGCTGAAGGATCGACGCGGAGACAGCGATCTACCCGCGTTCGTTGAACTCTTGCAGCGGGAATCGTGGCTGCTCGGCGAGGACCTCGTGGAGTTTCAAACGGAGATCATCCAGCGCGCAGCGCTGCAGGGTCGCGGAGAATTTATCACCGCCCTCCTCGATTTGAATCCCGCGATTCTACGGCGTCAGCCGCCACCGACATCGCAGGCGATCGAGTTCGCATTTACGTACGCGAACACGGACGTGATTCCGATCCTCACTCGCATCTGGCCAGTGCCTGACGATCTACCGCATGCCGCTGCCATGGGCAACCTTGCACGTGTGAAGCAATGGTTCGACGACTCGGGTGCTCCTGCACTGGGTGGAATCCAGAATCACTATCCCTCCAGTCCTTACATGCCGAAGGATCGCGTCGCGGAATCCTCACGCCAATGGGGCCCGCTAACGCAGCAGCACGTGCTCGATGTAGCGCTAGCCTGGTCGGTCATCAACAGTCACCTCGACGTTGCCGACCTCTTACTTCAACACGGAGCCGACATTAACACGACCTGGAGTTCCCATGAGCCGGCAAGCATCCTGCACGAGCTCGTCTGGCACCGAAACTATGAGGCGATGCAGTTTCTCATCGACCGCGGCATTGATATGACCATCAAAGACCACCGCTGGAATAGTACTGCGCAGGGCTGGGCGCGTTACGCTGCAAACGACGAAAGGATGGCCCATTGGTTGGAAGAAGCCGAACAGCAGCAGAAGCGGTGAGTACTCAGCACAACCAGCGTCGGAGTGCTCACGATGACAAAGGCTAAAAACTCCGCATGGTTGGATCAGACAGTCAGGTCGTTCTCAGATTTTTCTCCACCGAATTTTGTAAGATCCGCTCAAACACCGCGGCGGCGGTGGCGATGATGGCAGAAACCAAAATAACGAAGACACCCATCATGACTCCACCGGCAATATCATCCTTACCACTGATAAAGATGAACAAATAGGCTTCCGCCCCGAGAATAAAGATCGCCGTTGTTAATGCGCAGTACTTGATGATCCGCAAAGCTCGCACCGAACGCTGGGAAAATATTTCGTTTCGTCGGGCATACCCTAATATCTTGAATGCCTGGTAAAGACCGACAAACAATGGGACGAAGGCCAGGTATATATACGCCAGGAATGGATCCTTGAAGTAGATCTCAAAAAGCGTGGCGTTCACGTTCCTGCCCTCGACCTGGGGTTCCCAAAGCAGCAAGGCAAGAACGCCTACGCCGAGAAGTGCTGTTACTACCTGAAGGAAGATCGTAAAGCCTCGTTTCATAGTTGATCCTTATAGCTCATTTACGTGCGACTCTATTTCACGGGTTTATCGTTTGTCCAATAAATATTTATCGTTAGTTCAGAAGAGTTCCTCGGCCGCCGCGACGATGATGCCCGGAGCGGCTTCAAGATCTTCAGCGACGACACTGACGTGATCCAATCTCTTGATCGTCATATCCCTGGCTTAGCAGTGCAGAATCGAAGGCCTGCTCTGACCCACTTTAGTCGCTTAACCGCTGAAGAAAAAAATTCCTGGACGATTTGTCGAATTCCGTCCGGCCGTTCGACTATATGGTGAAAGCAGGGCAATCGGCCCGCCCAAAGACCAAAAAATAAAGACCGTTACAGGAGAAAAGAAAAATCATGCCACAGTATCTGGTTGCTAACTACCTCCCCGACGACTTCGACCCGTCCGCCGTAACCGAAGCGATGATCGAGGAGATCCACGCGCTCAACCGCGAACTGATTGCTGCCGGCGTGAGGAAGTTTGCTTGCGGCATTGCCCCGGCCAGCAACGCAAAGACGCTGCGGTCCCAGCCCGACGGCAAGGTGCTCATCACCGACGGGCCATACACCGAGACCAAGGAGCACATGGGCGGATTTTGGATTCTGGAATGCGCTGATATCGACGAGGCGCTGGCATGGGCGAAGAAGGCTGCCATCGCCTGCGATGTGGCCGGCGAGGTGCGCGAGCTTCTTTTCTACCCGGCTCCGGAGGGAGCAACGGAATAGTCTGGCCGCAGCGCGCTGGCGCCGAGTTGTCGTGTCGGGTGCCTGCCGCGAGGCTTCCTGAAGGACGCCACCACCCGCTTTCTGAAGCTGCGCGTGGCTCGCAATAAGCCGGCGGTCACAGAACGCCTATTCTCAAGAGGGAAAACAATGCGGAAGAAGAATGTTCAGTCAATTGCAATCAAAAGCTTTGCGCTGCTCGTTTTGCTCGGTACGGCGTACCAGGCGATGGCGCAGAATGCCGCAACACCTTATCCGAAGATGGCGACAATCGAGCAGTACCTAATGGATCGAACTGCCGAGATCGCGCTGGCACGCAGCGCAGCACCGGAGTCCATATCAGGCGATGCAGAAGTCTTGGTTCTTGGACGTCATGGTTTCGAAACGGCAGTCAAAGGCAAAAACGGTTTCGTCTGTATCGTGGGGCGTGGATGGTCATCCGCAGCGGATCCCGACTTCTGGAATCCGAAAGTGCGGGTCCCCATATGTATGAATTCACCAGCCGCGCGTACGTACCTTCTAGCTATCACGAAAATAACCGACCTGGCTCTGGCGGGGCGGAACCTGGCTCAGGTGAACGAGGCCATCGCCGACGCCACCTCCAAAAAGGAACTCCCGGCAATGGAGCCAGGCGCGATGTGCTACATGACGGGGAAACAAGGGTATGGTGGCGACGTCGCTCCGCACTGGCCTCCTCACCTCATGTTCTTCTTTTCCGATACCGACCCAGCTATCTGGGGAGCCAATCTCCGGGGTTCTCCTGTCATCGGGATTGCTGATCCACTGTCGCACCTGACGCAGTTCGTGATCGCCGTCGAACGTTACTCCGACGGAACGCCGGCGCCGAGCACGGCGAAGCACAAACATTGAGAAACCAAAGGAGAAATCAATAGATTTATATTTTGTATGAGCGTACAACAACAGATCCAAAAATATATTGGCAGCCAACCCGAACCAAAACGCAGCGACATGCAAGCGTTGCACCGCACCATTCTGGAGGTTATGCCAGCATGTAAATTATGGTTCTTGGATGGTAAAAACACTGAAAATAAGACTGTTTCTAATCCCAATATAGGATACGGACTCCACACCATAAAATATGCGGATGGAACAACCAGAGAGTTTTATCAAATTGGTCTGAGCGCAAACAAAACCGGAGTCTCTGTCTATATCCTTGGTATCGAAGATAAAAAATACTTAGCCCAGACATATGGAAAAGAACTCGGCAAGGCCAGCGTGACCGGGTATTGCATTAGGTTTAAAACTCTAAAAGACATAAACATTGAAATACTTGAAGCGGCAATACGATTTGGGTTTAAGGCTCAGAATGAAAAAGGCGGCCTGATGAAATAAGTTTTTCGTAGGCGGAGGCGAGAAATAAACAAAATGGAAAAACTAACCGCAGTTCAAACAGCTGCACGAAATAAAGCTAATTATCTAAAAGCAAAAGAATTGTTCAATCAAAACAAGGTTGACGAATGTGTTCTTTACTATGCTCCGAGCCACGAAGTTAAATCAAAACAGAGTGAGAAAGGACGTGGAGGAATTCAACAGTTTTTAGAAGGATTGCACGAAACCTGGGCAGATATCCAGATCATCGTTGAACACGTTGTCGCGGAAGAGAATTGGGTAATGGGCAGGAGTGTTGCCACTGCCACACATACAAAAACAGTTTTGGGTGTGCCGGCGACAAACAAACAAATCGTCGCAACGTTTTGGGACTTGCACCATTTTAACGATGAAGGACTGATAATCGAAACGTGGAATTTGATGGACAGTCTAGCGATCATGCGGCAACTTGAACTCCTGAAAGGTTAGTCAAGAAATCGAGCTGCTGCAGAAGCCGAAAAAACTTGTCTATAAAACAGGTCAAAAGTTTATCGCGCAATATTTATTAAAGCCGGATAGAAGAGGGGGTCAGGACACTAAAATGAGAAATGTAATCTTCGCAATCAACATTACCCTGGATGGCTGCGTCGACCACACCAAGCAAGTTGCTGATGACGAGACACATCAATATTTTACGGACCTCCTGAGTGAGGTTGACCTGGGTGTCTTTGGGCGTATCACCTACCAATTGATGGTTCCTTTTTGGCCTGAAGTCGCAAAAAACCAGTCGATGGACAAAGCATCGAACGAATTTGCTCAAGCATTTGACTCCATCAACAAAATTGTTTTTTCACGATCATTAGACAGCGCTGAAGATAGAAATACGAGAATTGTTCGAGGGAACCTTCGCGACGAAATACTTAAGTTGAAACAAGAACAAGGCAAAAATATTTTAGTCGGAGGTGTAAGTGTCCCTTCACAACTTATAGAGCTTGGTCTGGTTGATGAATATCGTTTTGTCGTTGGGCCAATCGTTGCAGGAGAAGGGAGACGGTTGTTGGAGGGTGTTAGCCTGCCGGAGAGATTGCAACTAAAACTTGTTGAGTCAAAGATTTTTGAATCAGGATGTGTCGCGCTTCGTTACCTGAAACAGTGACAGAAAAATCTGCGACAGCTGTGCTGCTGGCTACCACCAAGGCGGAGAAGAACAATGAAATACATCTGTTTGGGATACCTCGAGCCAGGAAAATTCGAAGGGATGAGCGACGACGAGCGAAACGCAACGCTTGACGAATGCTTTGAGTACAACGACCATTTGCGCGCCAACGGACATCTTATTGCCGAAGTACCTCTTCAGCCTCCGGAGACCGCGTTGACCCTGTACTGGAAAGACGGCAAGGTCGCGACGACGGACGGCCCCTATGCGGAGACCAAGGAACAGCTCGGCGGCATTCTCATCCTTGAGGCGCGAGACCTCAATCATGCCATTCAGCTTCTGTCACAGCATCCAGGCGGCATGAAGTATGAACTTGGACCGAATGAGATACGGCCGGTTGCGGATTTGAGCGAAATCATAAAGGAGAGCGAGCAGCGGCGCCGAAAGGATTCCTCGCGATGAGGCCGTCCACGAGGGTCTAAGAGACGCCGCAATCAGCGCCTCCTGAACCGCATCCTCGGCGGCGGCGAAATCACCGAAGCGGCGGACCACCGAGCCCAGCAGTTGGGCGCGAGTTCGCGCAACAGATGCTCGGAACGAGTATCCAGCAAACCCAGCGTCATGGCGTTTCATCCGGCGGCCTGCTCATCACCTGCCGCACCTCGATCGCCATATTCAAAGCAGTCCCGCCGGGCCCCGGAGCAGCCGACGCACGAGCAGCGATCTCATAAGCCCGCTCCGGACTCTCGACATCGACGATCCAGTAGCCGGCGAGAAATTCCTTCGATTCTGGAAACACGCCGTCCGTGACGGGGGTGCCGTTCTTGCCGGCCCGGACGAGTTTTGCCTGATCTGGACTGGTCAAGCCTTCGACCGTCACCAGCTCGCCCAACTTTTCGAGTTCCGTGTTCAGGCCCTTCCAGTACGCTATGTGCGCCTCGAAGTCCCTCTTCGGCCAGTTGAAAATGCTGTAGGCTCCTCTTTCCGGGGTGTTCATCATCAATATGTATTTCATTGGCTCTGCTCCTTTTTATTTTTCGCATTGCTCTGCTCACTTTCATAGGTTAGACGGAGCCCGGGACGTATTCTCGACATCGCGGAGACGGACTTTTCAAAACAATTGCCTGGCGGCTAGTGTCGCCGGGGGCGAACCATAGCCCGAATAAGGCGGGTCTTCGACGCGTGGCCCGACATTATGCCCCAATCTTGACGTAATTCGCCCACGGGTCAGCCCTGGTTCGACTCCTGGGCCTTTCTGTCCCGCAGCCGGAAAACCGGGGCGGATTGCCGTAATCCGGTAGCAAAACAATGTCGTTCCTCTTCCCCAAATCTAGTCCAGTCGGCTATATTGTTTGTTGCAAGCTTAGTCATAAGTCACATAAGTCATCAGTCATAATAAGTCGTTAGCCATAAGGCGTAGTCGGTGCTAGCCGTTTCTGGCATGAGCTTTACCGGATTCGGCTCTGCCATTGTAGGAAACCATAGTGAGCAGAAATCTTTTGCGAATGCTGATTGTTTTGGGCGGGCTGCTCGTTGGCGTCGCGTTGCTTGACCGACACGCGCAGAGTGCAGATTCTCCCACTCAAGCAATCACACAGACTGATCCTACGTTCGACAAATCGGTTCGACCCTTTTTCGCGAAGAACTGCTATACGTGTCACAACGATGAGGAACAGACAGCTAAGCTAAGCCTCGAAGCCTTCAAGACATCGGCTTCACTCAGCAAAGAGCGCGGAACGATGAAGTTGATTCTCGACAAGCTTAACGCTGGTCTGATGCCCCCTCCGGAAATGCCTCGCCCAAAACCGAAAGACATATTGGCGGTTACTCAGTGGCTCTCTCAACAGCTGGGCGAACCGGCAAAGAGCACGGCTGCTGGCGCAAAGTCGGAGGAGATGAACTCCGGTCGGGTTACCGCGCGCCGCTTGAACAGGATCGAGTACGACAACACTGTACGTGATTTGCTCGGAGTAGATCTTCACTCTTCGGACGATTTCCCACAGGATGACTCCGGCTACGGCTTTGACAACATCGGTGACGTGCTCTCGCTTTCTCCGGTCTTGATGGAAAAGTATTTGACGGCGGCGGAAAAGATCTCGCGCACCGCGGTCTTCGGCATCGAGCCGCTGAAGCCTACGCTGGTGCGCTTGCGTTCGGGCGAACGAAACCAACCGCCCCAGTTGACCCCGTTGACTAACTATGACCTGACCGGCTTGAGCTTGCCGAACGCAATTCACACCACGCATCGTTTTCCAGTCGATGGCGAGTATGTGATCCGAGTCAGCCTCGGTGGTGAGCGTCCCGCGGGATCAGCTCCGCTCCAGGTTGCCCTTTGGCTTGATGGCCAACAGATCCAGGTGGTCCATTTCGATCCGGCAGGAGTCGCATCGTTTAGCAGCGCTGCCGAGCGACAGGAACTCTGGGGAATGACTCAGGAATTCAGGACGAGGATCACTGCCGGCGATCACTGGCTGGCGGCTTCGATTCCGCACCTTTACGAGGGCTTACCTGTCAGTTACCAGGGACCCAATCCATCAAAGCTGCCAGTGCCGCCGTTGCCGGCATTCAAGCCGCCTCCCGATCTGACGCCGCAGGAGATCGAAGAACGCCGGAAAGAGTTGGAAAAGCGTCGAGCTGAGAAGATCCCGGCTAACAGCGCGCGAATTGGATCGCTGGAGTTGGGTGGGCCATACGCTGCAACTTCGGGACCGTCGAGCAAGAGTCTGAAGAAGATCTACGTTTGCGGACATTTGGACGGTCACCACACGCAGGGTTGCGCCCACCTAATCGTCGCACGTCTGGCGCACCGCGCGTACCGACGTCCAGTCACGCCAAAAGAAGTCACTCAGTTAACCAGTCTGGTCGCTGAGGTGCAAAAGGATGGCGGAACGTTTGAGGAAGGACTCGCGACGGCGATCCAGGCGACGCTGCTCTCGCCATACTTTCTCTTCCGTATCGAACGAGCTCCGGCGAAGTCGCTAAAGACTCCCTCCGCGCGTTCGCTGAGCCAACACGAATTGGCGGCGAGGCTTTCTTACTTTCTGTGGAGCAGCATGCCGGACGATGCGCTGTTAGCCGCGGCGGATCGGGGAAGGTTGGCCCAACCGGCGGCGCTCGTGGCGCAGGTGCGCCGGATGCTGCTCGATCCGAGGTCGCACGCGGTGATCGAGAACTTCGGCGGACAGTGGTTGCAGGTACGGAAGCTGGAATCTGTCAAACCGGACCGCAAGCGGTTTCCTGAATTCGACGAATATCTCCGCTTGTCGATGCAGCGAGAGACGGAAATGTTCTTTGAAAGCATAGTGCGCGAGAATCGCAGCATCCTGGATTTCATCGATGCCGATTATTCTTACTTGAACGAGCGCCTCGCACGCTTTTACAATGTCCCTGATGTTCGGGGAAGTGAGTTTCGCAAAGTCTTGTTTGCCCCTGATGCGAATCGTGGCGGTCTGCTGAGCCAGGCCAGTGTGCTCACGATTTCGTCCTATGCGAACCGCACGTCGCCGGTGCTGCGCGGCAAGTGGGTGCTCGAGAATCTGGTGGGCGCGCCGCCGCCACCTCCGCCACCTGACGTTCCGAATCTTGACGAAGCCAAGATCGGCTCGTCATCGTCGATGCGCGAACAATTGGAACTGCATCGCAAGAACGCGGTCTGCGCTTCTTGTCACAAGAGCATGGACCCATTGGGATTCGGGCTGGAGAACTTCGACGCCATCGGCGCTTGGCGGACGAAGGACGGGCAGTTTCCCATTAATGCGTCAGGCACGTTGCCGGACGGCAGAACCTTTGACGGTCCGGTGGGACTGAAATCAATTTTGAAAGCGCAGCCAGATGCCTTTACTGAGTGCTTGACCCGAAAGTTGCTTATCTACGCGTTGGGGCGAGGCCTCGAGCCGTACGATGATCCGGCAGTCAAGAAGATTGTAAAAGGCGTGGCGGCTGACAATTACCGCTTCTCAAGTTTGGTCTTGGGAATCGTGAAGAGTGAACCATTTCAAAAACGACGAGACAGGCCCCTATGATCATCACCAGGAAGCGATTGCCAAGACGAACCTTTCTCCAGGGACTGGGGACGGTTGTGGCTCTGCCGATGCTCGACGCAATGGTGCCGGCCTTTGCCCGCTCGAATGGTTTGGACTCGAAAGCGCCAGTGCGAATAGCTTTTGCTTACGTGCCTAATGGCATAGTCATGAAAGACTGGACGCCGAACGCGGTAGGCAAGGACTTTGAATTCACCCGCATCCTGAAGCCGCTCGAAGCTTTTCGACAGGACCTCTTCGTCCTCTCTAATTTGGATTCTCACACTGGCAACGCTTTGGGCGACGGACCTGGAGACCACGCTCGCGCCGGCGCTTCGTTTCTGACTGGCGTTCATTGCCGCAAGACCGCAGGTGCCGACATAAGAGGTGGAGTGTCGGTGGACCAGATTGCCGCGGCTAAGCTGACGGGCGCGACCCGGTTCTCTTCATTGGAGCTTGGTTGCGAAGATTCACGCACGGTCGGTGATTGCGATTCCGGCTACAGTTGTGCTTACACCAATAGTCTCGCCTGGCGTACGCCGCAGACTCCTATGCCTCCGGAGGTCAATCCACGGGCGGCCTTCGAGCGTTTGTTCGGGACCGAAGACCTCAGTCTCGATCCGCAAACCCGGCTCCGGCGCGCGAAGTACCGCAAGAGCATTCTGGACATGGTCACGGAGGATACGCGGAATCTGGTCAAGACTCTCGGCCCTGCGGATCGCCGGAAGATGGATGAGTATCTGTTCTCGGTCCGTGAGATCGAGCAGCGGATCCAGAACACCGAAAAGGATCCGCGTCAGGTTGTTCCCGGCATCGATAAGCCTTCGGGAATCCCTTTCGAGTTTCCCGAGTACGTAAAGCTCATGTGTGACTTACAGGTCCTGGCGTTCCAATCAGATCTTACTCGCGTGAGCACGCTGGTGATGGGACGCGAAGGCAGTAATCGAGTCTATCCAGAGATTGGCATCAGCGATCCGCATCATCCCCTCACGCATCATCGGAACAACCCTGATTGGATCGACAAGGTCACGCGGATCAATACGCTACACATAGAGTTGTTCGCTTATCTTCTGCAAAAGCTTAAGTCCACTGCGGATGGAGACGGTACGTTACTGGACCACTCAATGCTCGTTTATGGCAGTGGGATAGCGGATGGCAACAAGCATACTCATGAGGCATTGCCGGTCTTGCTTGCAGGTCGTGGTGGCGGCAGTTTGAAGCCGGGAAGACACCTCACCTATCCGGTCGGAACTCCCATAACTAACTTGTACCTCTCGCTGCTCGATCGAATGGGCGTGCATCCAGAAAACCTCGGCGACAGCACCGGTCGACTAAACCAACTTGATGGGTTGTGAAAATCCCTTCACTGCCATTGTCGGACATTTAATACAATCATAAATTTTCTTTCTGAGTCACAATTGCTGCGGGTGACCACTAGCCCCTTGCATCACAAACGCAACCTGCCTGCAAGGTGACCTAATGAGGAAGGAAGGTTAGCGAATCGGATAGCCGGATAGGCTACCAAATAGCCGTTTTCGCTACCAAATTTCTCTTGCCTGCCGCCATGTCTTTCCAGTAGTGTGCATCGGCTTAACTAGGTGGTTCATGGTTGAGGCGTGGGGCAACCAAGATTTCTATAACCACTTAGAGAGTGTAGCTTCGAAGGTGTGTTGTCAGTTCCGTTCTCAAGAGCTGTGACAAACCTTCGGGCCCGTTCTGAAATCCCGACCGAGTAAATCTTCGCCCCCCAATTCAGAAAACCAAATACCCAGAAGTCGATTTCTCCCATCGGCAACCTGCGGCATCTCCTACCGCCTTAGAACTTAATGCTCAGCGAGTCCGGACGGTCTAACCGATCCGTGTTGTCTATATCGAGTGAGACTTTAACGAGCGATAAGATCGAAGGCGCCAATGAAGATCAACCTGGTTCGTACAACAGTCAAGATCCCCTCGTATCAATCAGATCCCGACCTTGATGAACTGCGGGATGCCCAGCCGCCAGATTCTGGAGGGCGAGCCGAGCTCGCGGTTTCAGATGAGCGCCGGTCTTTTCTTGGCCTATTGACAGGCTTGATTGGGGCCGGCATCTCGGGGGTGCTGGGCATAACTCTCGGGCGTTTTAGCATTGCTCCTGCGCTCTCAGCCTCAAATGCGTCCGAATGGATCGATGTAGCACCGCTAGCAGAGATACCCGAAGGCAAACCTACGAATCGCAGTCTCGTGGTCTCGCAGAATGCAGGTTGGGGTCACTTTAGTTCTGACCAGTCGGTATGGGTGGTGAAGAAGGCCGAGCAGCTGACAGTGTTCTCTTCGGTGTGCCCTCATCTGGGCTGCACCATCACCGAAAACGCCGGTGGGTTTGGCTGCGTGTGCCACAACAGTGCCTGGAACGGCGCGGGCGAGAAACTGAGTGGCCCAGCTCCGCGCGGGATGGACACCCTCGAACACAAGGTTGAAAGCAACGTTGTCAGAGTCAGATATCAAAACTTCAAGCAGGGAGTGGCTGAAAAGTCAGTGGCGAGTTGATGATAAGACCCTTTTCAATAGTGAATAAGACGTATGCTTGGCTTGACGAACGCACGGGAATCAAGCGGCTAGTACGCCGGACGCTTGATGAGCCGATACGAGGCGGCGCCCGGTGGTCTTATGTCTTCGGTAGCGCTCTCCTGCTGCTGTTTGTCATCCAGGCGCTGACGGGCATCTTTCTCACGATGTACTACGTACCGAGTGCCGATCACGCACATGTAAGCGTTGCCTACATTCAAAAGGCCGTTCCCGGCGGCGCGCTGATTAGAGGTTTACATTACTACGGTGCTAGCGGCATGGTCCTTCTCCTCATCGCACATCTAACCCAAACTTTTGTCTTCGGTGCTTACAAAAAAAAGCGTGAGCTGTTGTGGATAGTTGGCGGTGTTCTCTTCCTCTTAACACTCTGCTTCGCCTTCACCGGCCAATTACTTCCATGGGACCAGGAGGCCTACTTCGGCACCAAAGTTGGGACCTCGATTGCGGGCGAGATTCCCGTGGTTGGCCATCTCCAACAGCGGATCATTCTGGGTGGGCCAGACATCACATCGAGCACGCTGTCGCGGTTTTTCATGGCTCATGTGTTTCTTCTTCCGCTCGCCCTGGGGTTTCTGGTGCTCCTGCATGTCTATCTATTCAGGCACGCAGGAGCAGCCGGGCCATTTGATAACCGGGAACACAGGGCGGATCGGTTCTATCCCAAACAACTGTTTAAGGACTCCTTCTTCTTCTTACTTGTCTTCGTTGCGCTCGTGACAGTCGCTACTCTGATGCCGGCTGCCTTGGGTCCTCAAGCCAAGCCAGGTTCCGATTTTCTCGCTCGGCCTGCCTGGTACTTTTTGCCGCTTTTCCAGCTGCTCAAATATTTTCCCGGCCGTCTCACGCTGATTCCGACATTGTTGCTTCCAGGTTTTCTCTTCACTCTGCTCTTCCTCCTCCCATTCTTTGATCGACGTCACGAGCGTCATCCGCTGAGGCGGCCGGTCGCCACTACAGCGCTGGCACTCGTGTTGATTGGAAGCGGCAGCCTGGTTTTTTTGGCTAAGTATCAAGACAAAACAAACCCGGAGTACAACGCCAAATTGCAACACCAGGAGGAGTTGGCAAGAATATTTCTCAAGGCTCAGTTCCGGCCGCAAGAAGTTGGAGCCTCGGCCGTGCGGGCCTCCTCAAGCGCCGCCGGCTCTCTTAACTCGAACGCAGAACCCCCCAAGGAGTTTCTCGCCACCTGCGCCCTGTGTCATGGAGACAATGGCGAAGGTAACGATCTAGGGCCACCGCTTCAGGGCGTTACGGCCAAACCCAACCGGACAAGAGACGACTTATTAAGGATTCTGGATAACCCCCCGGCCTATGGCCTGAAAGATCCAATGCCAGTGTCATTTCCCGACCTCTCAGCGGACGACAAGCGCCTCATTGTCGATTGGCTGATCAACCTTAACAAACAGGACAGTCCGTCACTTGGTGAGTGATCGTCTGTCTTGGATTTGCCATTATCGGAGGGAATCAGAATGCAAAAAACAAGAACGCTTCGCCTCATCATCACGTTACTTGCGCCCCTGGTTACATTGGGTCTGCTCAGCGTCGTTAGCGCAGTAGATTTCTCGACAACCACGCCAGCGACCATCATCACGACAGCCGACGGTCCGGCTCTCTACGCCTCAAAGTGTGTGATCTGCCACGGTAAAAACGGCGCTGGCACTGCCGCTTTACGAGCGAAAGGGCAACCTGATCTTTCTACCGCTGATTGGCAAAAGACCCACTCTGACGAGCAGATTGCCGCCAGGATTCGGGAAGGGAAGGGCAAAATGCCTGGCTTTGCGAAGAAACTCTCTGATGAGGAAATAAAGGCGTTGGTCAAACAGGTTCGCACACTCAGGAGGTAGAGTTTCGTGAGGAAGTCTATTTCATTAGAACACGCTCTTCGAGCATCGAGCATCGTCATTTTCTTTCCGGTAGTGGTTTTGGTTGTCTGTCCTGTTGCCTCTGCGATTCCAATGTTCGCCAGGCGGTACGGAGTGCCTTGTAGCACTTGCCACACTTCGCCACCACGCCTGAACGAAACCGGATACCGATTTCGCGCTGCTGGCTTTCGCATGCCGGAAGAACTCGACAAGAGCGTAGAGCAATCGCACAAGCTCACTGATCATATCGGCTTCCGCTTACAACCCCGTGTCGATGTGGTGCGTTCATCAATTGGGGCAGCCAGTGAGAACATAAATGACGTCGAGCTTTTCGCATCCGAAGCGTACCTCTGGTACGGACCCATCTCGAAGCATCTTTCGGCAATGGCGAAGGTGACCTTTTGGCCAGAAGAATCCAGCGAGACCGAGCGTCACGAAAGATTGGAAGGTGGCTTGCGGTTCAACTACGGAAACGCTGAAAACTTTATCGACATACGCGCGGGCGTTCCCCACCCGCTGGAAGGTTTTGGAGGATCTGAAAGCTATTCAGTATCCAACACCAAGCCTTTCATTCAGGAGTTGAAGACTGCCAACTTCGATCAGGACACCTTTTTCACACCGCTCGGATTGCACCAGTTGGCCGTCAGCGCCGGCTACTACTTCAAGCGAACCACGATCCGAGGTGCTTTATCCAGCGGTATGCGCCTTCTGGTTGACGACAAAGACGGGGAGCTGCAACCGTTCGGCAGAAAGGAGCCTTTCACCAGGGGCTTGAGCGGTTCCGAAGGTGGGCCCGATCTCCAGCTTTTCTTCAACCAGATTCTGCATCCCGATGGCGGCAATGTCTCTCTTTACTATTACAACGGTCGCGCAACTCTTCCTCGTCTTGATCTACTTCCGGAGCGAGAGCCGAGAGATCCGTTTGACGAGTCGACCAAGCTCACGCCGGAAGAGATTGCGAACCTGACCTTCTTCAAGAACACTTTTCAGCGACTGGCATTTTACGCTGGTTACCCGATAGAGAGGTTCAGTCTGCTGGGTGGCGTTCAGTACGGCCGTGACAATATCGGGTCTGGCGGACATTTCAGCAGCCTCGGGTACTTTGCGGAGGGTAATGTGAAAGTCTTGAATGACATCAGTGTAGCAGGCGTGCGCTTCGATTGGTTTGATCCGGCACGCATCAAGCATGACAACGAGATGATTGGGGTTACTCCTTATGTGAACGTGTGGATCCGTAGCCAACTTCGGATTGCGGCCGAATTCCAGCATCGCGCTACTAGAAGGGGCCCACTTCAGCCTGAACGCAAGGACAACGTTTTTCAGCTGCGTCTTTACTGGATCATGTAGGGTGAAGTATGGAACCGCGGGTACAATCGGCTATCAATCAGATGGAGAAGCAACTTCACTGTGAGCTATCTCTCGAAGTGATGGCCGAGTCGGTCAACCTTTCTGCTTCTCGCTTTCGTCACCTCTTCAAGAAAGAAACGGGCACGACGCCCGCGCAGTACCTCAAATCGCTTAGAATGCGAAAGGCAAAAGAACTGGTAGAAACTACCTTTCTCAATATCAAACAGATAATGTCCAGCATTGGTATGCGTGACAAGAGACATTTTGCGAAAGACTTTGAAAGGACCTACGGAGTGACGCCAACCCAACATAGAGCGCGCTGCCGCGGCACCGAGCCGAGCACCTCCCTAAGGCTCTGAGTGCGCAGTCAGTGAAACAGTAGGCACTAGCCGGTTCGCAGACCCGATCACGCAGGAACTTCGTGTGAGGCTAAGATAGGTTTGGGAACGGTGGAGAAATGTTCGACTAGCTGGAGCTGTCACTCACGTGGGGATGTTCTTGATAGGCGCACGGCGATTCCCACAACCAGTATAGTTATGCCGAGATATAACAACACCTTGCCAATTCGTAACCCAGTCGCGGATTCTCCATATAAAGTGGCCAGAACATAAGCGATAATGCAAACAACGCCCGCGGCTATTAAAGACCGCCCGGCACCTCTCATCAGTTTCATACTGCTACCCCTTGCCTCACTACTAACAAACCTCTGGTCAGGGATTTGAAGAATCTAACAAGCACATCAAGCCGGTCACCAAAAAAACTCAAGCGCATGAGTTGAATCCACTGTTATTCACTTCACCATGGTGCCGGTGCGGCTCCAGCGAGTGTTCTTGAAGAAGAGCATGAGGAGGTTATCATCCGAGGGGGCGCTTTCATCGTAGGACCAATAAACGAACATCGCCCGTCCAATGACATAGTCGCGCGGAACAAAACCCCAGTAGCGGCTGTCCTGGCTGTTGTTGCGATTGTCACCCATGACAAAGTAACTGTCAGGTGGGACCGTTAATTCTTTGTCCTTGCCCTTTCCTTCATGCACGAAGACGGGATAGTCATCATCCATGAGATCCGAGCGGTAGTACACGTCATAAGTCTCGCCGGGTTTGCGAGGCGGGTCGAGGGTGATCTTGAGCGGGTCTTTCTGGTTGTTGTCAATGGCTTCTATCTGATGTTCCGGCAACGGCTGGCTGTTCACTATCACATTCCGTCCGTCCAGACGGATCGTGTCGCCCGGTAGACCTATCACGCGCTTGACGTAGTTCGTAGTAATTGGTTTGTTGTCAGGTCTATCGTAATCGCTTTTGGGATCGTACTTATTGCCCGGGTATTTGAAGACAATGATGTCGCCGCGCTTGATTTCGCGCTGAGGCAGGAAGGGCATCGACTCGCCCGGAGCGAAGATGAACTTATTGACAAGGAGATGGTCGCCGATAGTGATAGTGTTCTGCATCGATCCGGTCGGAACCTTCACCGCCTGCACAATAAAGGTCATCCCGAAAAGGGCCATGATTACGGTGACTACGGCCGATTCAAAGTACTCGCGCAAGACCGATTTGGGCGGGCTCGGAGGTTTGATTTCCGGGACCGGCTTATCTTCGTGGCCATTGCGATTGAAGATTCGCCCGAAGGAGAACCGCGACGGCTTCTCTTCGGTCTCAGAGGGTGTTTCAGTGATTTTCAGGATTGAAAAGTTGCGCGTCATCGTAAAATCATCCTAGATACGTTCGGTGCGAGGGTCAAGCTCTCCTCCGAAAAAGGGGCGCCGAAGCCCGGCTACCTTTGGTCGACTCAGAGAGAAGTACGCTAGGGCTTAGGGCCTGTTTCTCCATCTAACTTCATATTTAGCAGTGCTTCCCTTGCTGCGGCCACCTCCGCGGCCTTGATCGAGCGTCCTTCGCCCCGGACACTGCGGCCGTCCACGGTTACTTCGACATGAAAGGTGCGACGGTGTGGTGGCCCGAGCGTTTCCACGACTGCGTACTTTGGCGCCGGACGGCGTTCTGCCTGCAATTTTTCCTGGAGCAGGGTTTTGTAGTCCGCCTCGGCTGCTGACATTGGGTTCGCCCGCTGCAGCTCTTCACCCAGAGCATGATTGACGAACCGGATCGCAGCTTCAAATCCGCCATCCAGGAAGATCGCCCCGGTAAGCGCTTCCAGGGCATCAGCAAGCAGCGCATCTTTGCTGCGTCCCCCACTCTTTTCTTCTCCCCGGCCAAAGCGCAGGAAGTCCCCGAGATTAAGCCGCCAGGAGGCCTTGGTGAGTGTCGGCGCGCTCACGAGCCGGTGCTTCATTCGCGAGAGTTCACCCTCGGTGCCCTCGGGATACGCGCGGCAGAGATAATCGGCCACAATCAATCCGAGCACCGAATCACCCAGAAATTCCAGCGCTTCGTTATGAAGTCGGCGAGCGAGATCTTCCGCCCCCGGCGCGACCTGTTCGTGGGCCCAGGAGCGGTGAGTGACGGCGCGCTCAAGCAGGGTACGGTTCTGAAACGTGTAGTCGAGGGTTGTTTCCAGTAGGTCGAGATCTGGAATGTTCTCTGGCGGCTTCAAAACGAATTCGATTGTAGCAAAACGCCGAAAGCATCGTCGAAGTTACTGACGAGGCTTTCGGCGTTGATGTGGAGGCCCGACTCTGTTCAACGTTCTGTTAGCTGCGATGATTCCTTTTTGGTCTGGTCGGGGTGGTGGTCTTTGGCTTGTTTGCCGTGGACGAAGTCGGTTTAGGTGTTGTAGCTGCAGGGCCGGGATTGCCCATTGCTGCCGTCGCGGGTGTCGCACCGTTCGCCCCACCATTTCCCGCAGCGCTAACACTCCCCGAGGTGGGTGTGCTAGTGGGCGTGGCGGTGGGCGTGGCTGCCGGCAGTGTCGTGATCGGAGTTGGCAAGGGCGGTAGAGGTTTCGCAAGAATGCCGGCAATCACTTCGTTAAGGCCAGCGTCAGACTTGTACCGGAACTTGTACCAGTTGCTTAAGGTCTCCATCCACTCCTTCTTTGCCGCCTGCTGTGTCGGGTCAGTTGCGAGAGCGACCGCGCGAGCGTTAGCGTCGATCATGCGGTCGACTACCTGATTAATGTTCTCCAGGGCAAGTTTACTCTCAGGGGTTTCATCTTTGCCGCCAAAGTCCTTTTTATAAGCTTCCGACAGTGTGGCGTAGGGTCCGCTTTCATATGCGGCGCCGATGATCCCGTACGTAGACGGAATCTTCTTGAGCTTGCTGTCGTACTGAGCGACCTTGATCAAGTAGGGCAACGCCGCACCCGGGCCTTTCTCGACGGTCAGCCGACCAATAATGTTATTGAGGTATGCAAGGGCGTCGTCTTTGCCGAGATAGGGGTCCCATTTGTCCGGCGCCTTGCCGACTTCAAGTAGCTGCATAGCCTTCTTGGCGTAGGTGACCGCATCCGAAGCGAATGTGTCATTCTTGTCGGTAGCCGCTGCGAATCCGGCATACGCAAGGTCGATCAGGACTTTCAGGTTTTCGGGCTCATCTACCAACACAGCCCTGCCTACCTCGAAGGCTTTGGGGTAATCCTTCTTGTTGTAGACCAGGTCAGTAACTCGATCTTTCCGATTAGCCTTCTCATAAAGCGTGACGAAGTTTTTCAGATAAGCGCTAATCTGTTCCTCACCGGCGACCTCGGGACAGGCCAACCACTTTTTCGCCAACTCATTTGCCTTAGCGGTGTCGCCTTTAAAGTGTTGCCGGAACTCGTTGTATAACGCAGTCTTGGCCTCCGGAGTGCACTCCTGCGAGAGCGCAGGTATTGACACGCTCAAGCAAATGGCTATCAACCCAATAATCTTTTTCATTAGTTGTTCACGACCTCCAAGAACTTTTCTGCCATCTCTGCACTCAGGACCACGAGCGACTTTTCCACGGTCGCTTTAGAGCGACGATGAGATGCGTACCTACAAAGGCCGGTTGCCGATAAGGGCATGGCGCATCTCGGAGGAGAGCACACGAAGACGTGGATAGGAGTCGGGATTAGTACAAAGAACGCCCGCAATATTCCTGCAACTATAACGAGGTGTCAAGCCCTTAGCGGCTTTTACCTTTGAGGCAAACTTGCCAGCAGAAAAATCTGCGCCGGGCTGCGTATCAGTTACGCGTGCCCGGCGCAGGTTGGTTTTGTTGGATTTGTGGTCTGGCGTAACCGGGTCAGTCCGGTTGGGTCCGACGAGGTCGATCGCTGCCCGAGGGAACACTCTTCGCAGGTGGCTCAGTGGTCTTTGGCGCCCCGCTTGGTGTCGTGGTGGTGCTCTTGGGAGCGTCGGCAGGCCGTCGATCAATCTGCATCAACACTGGCTTAACCGTGCTTCGTGGAGCGGGACCTTCGGTCACAACCGGCTGACGGACTGATGAGTCGGCGGGAACCGCGGTTTTGGTAGCATCGGCAGCGACGGACTCGTCGACCGTGACCTCAGCTGCGGCCTCGGCAGCATCTGCCTCGGCGGTGTCCTTTTCTTCTTCGTTCAGGTCCGCGGCCTTCGGGTCGTCGGCGCCCGGCGCGGTCGCAAGCTGGAGATTGATCGGAGTCCCAAATCGGCTATTCAGTTCACGATAAATTCTGCCGGCAACTGCTGCTGGGAAGTGCTGGCGGGCGTCAGGTCCGCGGCTAATTACGACCACAGCCAGTCTGGGATTCGCCAGCGGCGCATAAGATGTAAACAACCCAAGCCAACCGCCCTGACCTATGCAGGTGCCGGTCTTGCCGGCGACGGTCTGCAGCGGATCGTAAGCCTTTTTTCCGGAGCCATAGTTGACTGCTCCGACCATACCCGGAACCATTCGGCTCCACGCCGCCGGCTCCACATTGATCTGGCGTTTCACTTTTGTTTTGAACTTCGACTGCTCTTCCGTGGTGCGCGCCGTTTGGGGCACCAGCAGCTTGCCACCATTTCCCATGGCGGACACGAGAGTGGCCAGTTGCACGGCCGTCACTTCGAAATCATCACCATGAGATGACATGCGATTAAGGGCAAAGCCAGTTTTCTCGTATGGCAGACGACCCGGATACTCATTCGGAGAATTGATGCCGGTTTTCTCACCCAGACCGAGGTCCCTTGCGTACGACATCATTTTCTCAAAGCCAACGCGACCGCCGACCTGTTGAAAATAGGTATTGTTTGAATATGCCAGAGCGTCTGTGAGATCGATATTGTATCTATCGGAAACCGCGGCAGTGTTCGCGGGATCGATCACTTTCTCACCCAAACCAGCGACGCCTGTTACCAGCTTGATTGTCGAGCACGGTTTGAAACCGCGTCTCAAGGCCCACTCCTGGTTAATGATCGAATAAACCCTACCGGTCATAGGATCCATGACTACGGCGGTGCCTATGTGGTTGCCGAGAGCGTTTAGTGCTGCACGGCGAACTTCTAAATCTTCACCTGTTGTATCGTCGCGAGCGATCAAAGCTTGCACTTCATCGCGCATCGCCTTCTCGAGTGCTCTCTGGCGAGCGATCGCTGCCTGGCGAGCAGCTTCGGCGCGCCGCCTCGCTGCTTCCATTGCATGACGGTGACGGGATTCGATTCTGCGCAGTTCGGCTGTTCGTTCGCGCTTGGTCAAGGGACGGTGTAGTCTGCGCTCAAGAGCTTTTAGAGAAGCGGACTGTTCCCGAGCAATTAGCCTTCGCTGGTTTCTGACTGCTCGCGCAGACATGCGCGAGCTCCTACCCCGTCGCGTATTCCTCGCGACCCTGCCGTGGCGATTGGAGCGTCGATTTCTCGCCGATGACTTTCTTCCCTTTTCCGCCCTTACGACCTTGTTGCGCGACGCCTTGTTGCGCGACGAACTGGCGCGCTTCCTCTTTCCGAACACGGTATCGGAGCAGGCGAACGTAACTATAATGACTAGTATGAGAGCGTAACGGAGGGATTTAGGAGAACGGGAATAAAAGTTCATGCGGGTCTAATTACCTTTCCTAGGAATTGGTCTGACTCATCTTTGGCCAGATACTGCGTTACAACCTTCGGGCGCCTGAGGTGGTGAGGTTTTCAAAACTTTCGGAAGGCACCCGCTCCTCACAAACAACTCTTTTTTGCAGTCGTGAGAGCTTCAAGTCCTCTCGTTAAAAAATCTCGATTTCAACGCCTAATAACTCACGGTCTTGGCGATCGTCCAATCCTGCAACTTTGAGGTGGGAGAATTCCCTAAAAGGCGGTCTCTGGGGACACACATTCGAGACCGACGTGAATATACCACCCAGCGGGCTTCCACGGCAACAGAAAAGTAACCTTTTGTACACAATCCTTTAAGAAAGTGTTGGAATGGCGATTGTTTGTGTTTTAAGCTGGCTCTCAAGAAAGCCACAAATAGATGGAAACGATAACTGGTTGTTTTCTCGACAATGGTCAGTTTAGTCATAAGCAGCTGGAAAACAGTAGTGTGATGTGTTCCGTGTCACCGGGGCGCATTGCGAAGCCGCGGAGAGACATTCATGCAATCACACACCAAATGGGTTAAGCCACTCCTGTTGGTTGGTGTGGTTTTTAGATCGGTCCTTACTTAGATCGGTCCTTACATTGAGATTCAAACGATGCCAACACTAGACAATACCGATCAACCAAAGGAACCGTGGAGCGTTAGCAATCGGCTGGTTGTCGTGTCTGTTTTGCGTAGGGTTTAGGATGAAGATATCCCGACTGCTCAATAGTTTTCGCGCGAGACTGTTAGTGCTTCTGGCGGTTCTCCTGGGGTTGACGTTAGGTGTTCAGTACTACGTGAACGTGCGCTCCGTGAGACGCAACGCTCATATGATCGTTGAGCAGGAGCAGGCGATCATGGCCGGAGTGGCGTTGGGCGTAAACAGTATTTCAAGCAACAAGTATCTTGATGAACTGCGTTCAAGTCTCCGTGATCCGGTGACTCGCGAAGGACAAGGTCGGGTTCAAAACGTCCTGGTGGTGGATAGTCAGGGGTTCATTCGAGACAGCCTTCTGGGAGCTTACGCTCCCAGCGAGAACGAAGACAAAACACCCAGATATGTTCCTCTCAAGGACGTTTCTCTTCCACCGCTTAACAGCGCACTCGGACTGGCAGATGAAAACGTAAACCTGCCGCCCTGGCTGATTGCCTCGGCGCCGGCGAGGGCGGGTGAACCCGGAGCTTTCTACTTTCCACTTGAGACGACGGAAGGCCGCTGGTACATCATTGTCGTACTGGGCTCGGCTAACACTTTGACCAACATACTCGAGCGGCAGGCGCAACGATCCGCGCTTTACACTCTGCTGCTGTTGCTCGCCACGACCTTGGTGACCGGCCTCTTCGTGTGGAGGTTCACTAGACCGATCAAATCCTTGTCGATCGCTGCGCGGAGAGTGGCTGGTGGTGATTTCAGCGTTCGTGTACCGACGGATCGGCTGGACGAAATGGGGGCGCTGGCCGCTGCCTTCAACGAGATGACTGCCAAACTTGCGCGCGCTCGCGAGCTTGAGACTCAACTCCATGAAGCAGAGAAGGGAGCAGTCGTGGGCAGGCTCGCGGCTGCCATCGCTCATGAAATTCGCAATCCCCTTAATTACATTAACCTAACGCTGGATCACTTACGGTCGACGTTTACCCCTGAGGATCAGGAGAAAGCTGAGACATTTGGCCGGCTGACGGCTGAGCTCAAAACCGAAGTTAGGCGCATCAACCGGCACATCACAGATTTCCTGAAGTATTCCAGGCCGTCGCTGATTGAGTTACAGCGGATCGATCTGAGTTCTGAAGCCGAAGATGCGGTGCGTCTCGTTCAAGCACAGGCTGACGAGTGCGGTATTACCATGCAATTGGAGGCTGAAGAGAACATGCCGTCGACGATGGCTGATCGCGAGGCCTTGCGTTCGGTGCTCACGAACCTGCTCGTCAATGGGTTGCAGGCAATTGATGGTCACGGCGGAAATGTGCGGATCGCTATTCGTGCTGATCAAGCTGGTGATCGCGCGGTTATTGAAGTCAGTGATACCGGTCGAGGCATTGCGCCCGAAGACATTGCGAAGTTATTTGAACCATACTATTCGACTAAAGAAACCGGTACGGGCCTTGGGCTCGCCATCGTTAGAAAGGCAATTGACGATCACGGCGGGACGATCGGCGTTACTTCGAAGCAGGGAGAAGGTACAACATTTACAATTACACTGCCGTTGAAAGGAAGGGCGAACCAGGAAGAGGATGAAGAGTCCTGAGGGTCGCTGACTTTCTTTCCCTATCCCTAATCGTCCATACTTACGACATGTCACGAAAAAACATTCTGGTAGTAGACGACGAAAGGCCTCAGCGAGAGGCCTACGAGAGACCCTTGGTGGGCGCCGGCTATGAAGTCACGACGGCTTCCTCGGGCGAGGCGGCGGTCAAATTTATAAACGAGCGCAAGTTCGATTTGGTACTGACCGACTTGAAAATGACCGGGATGAGCGGCATCGAGCTTTTACAACACGTAATTGCGCAAGACCCCTCTACCAGCGTGGTCCTCATCACCGGACACGGAACGATCGAATCGGCTAAGGAAGCCTTACGCAACGGTGCCTTTGATTACCTTGAGAAGCCAGTGGATCAGGAGCCGCTGCTGGAAACAGTGAGGCGTGCGCTGGGCAAACTCGAGGAACTTGATACCGAAATAGTTTCAGCTTCCCCTAACATGGAGACCGTCAAGAAGATGATCGTCAAGGTGGCCCGCTCGAACTCAACAGTATTGATTCGAGGTGAGTCGGGTACCGGCAAGGAGCTAATCGCCCGAGCAATTCATAATCAATCACCCCCACGGCTTACTGAGGTATTCCAGGCTGTGAACTGCGCGGCCATTAGCGAGAACCTCCTTGAGTCCGAGCTGTTTGGCCATGAAAAAGGATCTTTCACTGGCGCCCACGCTGAGAAGAAGGGTCTTTTCGAACTTGCCAACCATGGCACTCTGTTCCTGGATGAGATCGCTGAGTTGGACGTAGCCATGCAGGCCAAACTGCTTCGAGCACTCCAAGAACGTAAGATTCGACGTGTCGGCGGCACCCACGAAATCAGCATCGATGTGCGGGTAATCGCGGCCACCAATCGAGACTTGCGCGCGATGGTCGCCGATGGCAGATTCAGGGACGACCTTTACTACCGGATCAATGTCCTGTCTGTGGATGTGCCCCCGTTGCGCGAACGGCGCGATGACATTCCGGTTCTGATCGAGTTCTTCCTCAAGAAACATACGCGCAACACTTCGCGACTTGTTCGGGGACTCACGCCCGAGACCAGAAAACTAATGCTCGACTACAGCTGGCCCGGCAACGTGCGCCAGCTCGAGTCGGCAATCGAACGGGCCATCCTGCTCTGTGAAGGCGATCAGATCACCGTCGAAGACCTACCGCTCGAGGTGAGACAGGAGAATCGTCCCGCTGCGCAAGGGGCCTTCAATTTACCCGCGGAAGGCATCAGCTTCGAAGATGTGGAGCGGGATCTACTGACCCAGGCGATGGAGCGAACCGATTACAACATCACTAAAGCGGCCAAGCTCCTGGGTCTGACGTTCCGAACGTTGCAGTATCGCCTGGAGAAATTCGGCATCAAGAAACCGGAAGGCAAGACGGAAGCAGCTGGGTAGGCGAGTAACCCACAGAGAAGGCTGTGGCATTCACCGCAGGCGATCTGTGGGTAGAACTCTAAGCGATTCCGCCCACGTGCAAGTATATCCAGTAGGTCGCGTTCATATCTCAAACCGATCCTTGCTGCCGGAGGCGATCATGAAATCTCTGCAAGCTTTTCTCATTCTTATCCTGCTTTCTTTTAGCGGCTGCTTCAGTGCGCAAAAGGCCCAGCGCTCGGTAGCAACGACGAGTGCCCCTGCTTCCCAAGTCGCTGAGCGGCAACAGGAAGCACTTAATAAGTTCGACCAGGTCTCGCTCAAACAGGCCGACCAATCGCAATCGATGGTCGAGGCGATGAATCGCAAGATTCTTAGGAACGCCGATTTCCAGTTGGAAGTATCTGACCCCACAGTCGCTCAGCGCCAAATCACGTCGATGGCGGAATCTCTGGGCGGGTTCGTGGTCACGTCCGAATCGAAGCAGCGTGATGTCGGAGATCGGACCAAACAGCAATTGGATATCTCTCTGGTCTTGCGAATCCCGGCGCTGCAATTCAATTCTGCGGTGGAGCAGATTCGGGCCACCGCTAGTCGGGTGATTGACGATAAGATTACTGGGCAGGACGTAACGGAGGAGTTCATCGATCTGGAGGCTCGGATCAAGACGCAGAAAGCGCTCGAACTCCAGTTTCTCGAGATCATGAAGCAGGCTAACAAAGTGGCGGACGCGTTGGAAGTGCAACGCCAGATTGCCGAAGTCAGATCGGAAATTGAAAAGCTTGAAGGTCGCAAGCGGTTTCTGGAAAATAGGGCCAGCCTGTCAACCATCACTGTCGGTCTACAAACTCCTACGGCGATCGCCGTTAACACATCGGGCTTTGGTAGAGAAATCAAAGAAGCGGTATCAGATAGCTTTAGGACGGTTGGGGAGATCGTTTTGTTTCTCGTCCGTTTCGTGATCGTGATGATTCCGATACTCATTTTGGTTATTCTTCCCGGCGGGTTGTTAGCTCGCTACATCTTTCGGCGAGCCCAGAGATGGAACCCGACACCTGAGTTAGAATCGACCCCAGGGTCAGATTAGACAAGGATAAGATGCTTCGATCGAGGTTGGTTCTAATCAACGTCTTAATGGCGCTCGCTGTGACGGGTTGCTCGAGATCCAATCAGAATTCTCCGGGCGCCTCGTCCACAGCATCGCCATCGCCGGCGGCGGTCGGAAGGATAACGTCTGAATCAGTAGTGAAGGTCGCAATTCAGGGCGCTGAACTTTCCCCGGGTGGATTCGCTGATGCAATTGTCCGGGTTACCGTCCAAAACGGCTACCATATCAATTCGAATCCCCCAACCTTTCCCTATTTGAAAGCAACCGAGCTGGAGATGGCCGACACGGATGAGATCTCACTCAACAACATCTACTATCCCAAACCTTTGGTTAAGACGTTTGCATTTTCAGACAAGCCGCTCCAGGTGTACGAAGGAGAGACTCAACTTACCGTCGCTTTGCAAGCTGCCAAGAACGCAAAGAAAGGCCAGCAGTCAATTCCGGCCAAGTTGAGCATCCAAGCTTGCGATGATCAGGTTTGTTATCCCCCCGGTTCGATAGACGTCGCGATTCCGGTGCTGATCAAGTGAAATTAGTCTGGCTGATCGTAGCCGGAGCCTGCGGTGCCGTTGCGGGAGTATTATTGGTGCGCGGTGATTTTGATAGGGCATTTGTCGTCGCAGCCGCCGGCATGGTCGCCTGGTTTCTAAACTATCGTATTCAAGTTAAGGAGAAACTGGCTGTGATGGATGCGGCTCAGGAAGAAAATATCGAGGTGAACGATCCAGATGAAGATTAGTAATCGCAAAGTCGTTTTGTTAATTCTGGGTGGATTGATTTTCGCGGCGCCAGTTGTTGCACGGGCGACGGATGAGACGGAGGTGCGCGGAACAGTGCAACGGGTTTTCCAGCAGCTAAAGTCCCGCGACTACGGCTCGGTTTACGATTCGTTGCCGGCCTCAACGCGGACGCGGATGTCGCGGGCGCGCTTCACCGGCTCGCTCAGTCGGGCCCAGAACATGTACGTACTCGACCGGATGGAAATGGGCCAAGTAAGAGTCTCGGCAAATGTTGCCGTGGTGGATACCGTGCTTTACGGAAGGGTAGTGGTTCCCATCGAAACTGAAGGTAAGATCGTCGTTCAGCAATACCTGGTGCGGGAAGAAGGAAAGTGGCGAGTGGCCACCGGTGACAGCGCTACGATCAAACGATTCCTGGCGAGCAATCCGGCCTTTGGCCGGAAGTTCCCGATTCGCCAACCGCGGATTTACGTCAAACAGGGCGCGAAGTGGATAGAATTTAACCCGCCTCGCTCGATGCGCAGCTAGACGCTCTGATCTCGCCTCAAATATCTATGACGACTCTTTTGATAGCGCTGTTACTGATCGTGGGAGTGCCCAGCTTTTCTCAGGATAATCGCGCGGCCCAACCACTTCGTGCCATTTACCTGAAGGATGTAGACGGCGACGGAAAGGCTGATGAACTCGTTTATGAAATCAGGAGGTGGAAAAACGATTACGAAGCGTCCTTAGTAATCACCTCTGCAACGAGAACAATCTTGTGGGAGCATCAATGGCTGATGACCGAAGGCGACTTGTCAGAGTTAATCGAGACTGAGGGAGACGTAACAGGTAAGCGGGTCACTTTGGAATCCTGGGTCAGAGACTTTTTCGTTGGCAGCCTGAAATATGGAGCTGACTTTGAGAGCAGGCAGCTAAAAGACTCTGATCTTAGAGATCACGAACGTCTCAAGGGGTTCGCGAAGTACTATGGAGTCACGCTGACGAAGCTGAAGACGGGTATATTGTCGCAGCATACGAACTCGTTGTTTTCTTATCGAGCGGAATGGCGTGAGGATTTGAACAAACTTGTGTATGTGCCCTCTATCGGCAAATTCGTATGTTACCAGCGTGGTTACTAGCAACACCAATTAAGGTCGCCTTCAAGTGAGCAGCAGATCCTCAAAGGACAACTGGGCGTCGTCAACCTGCTCGGTGTATTCACCGTGGCGAATCCTGGAGCGCGGCACATCCAGGGCCTCACGCACGGCGTCGAGATGAAATCTGATGATATGTGGTGTGACGCGAACGGAAGGGATGCGCCGCTTGCGAGCCAGGCGTCGAACGGTCGCCTCGCTAACCTGCAGAACCTTTGCGAGCTGTCGGGCAGTCAGAAATTCTTCGCGGTCTTCCATGGCGTTAACTGCATCCTAGCGCAACCGTATGAGGTCGGCCAAAAATAAAACAGGGAAGAAGGAAAGGGGGAAGAGGGTAAAAGGGCCAAAAGAAGCGGCGAGAAAGAGGCCCTGAGATTAGCATCACAAAAAGAATGACAGACCGCCGTATGGAAGTTCTTGCGTCCTCTTACCCTTTTCCCCTTTGACCCGTTTTCCTATTTAGGGGCAGCCGGCAGAGAAAGAGCCACGCGGTAGACCGCCGCGCCCTCAATTTCGACGTCCTGGCTGACCGGTTCGGCATTAGCAGGTTTCAAGGTGACGCGATACTTCGCGGTCTCGGGCGTCAGTCTAAATACAAATGAACCGGTCTCGTTGGTAACCCGACCATCGATCTTTTTCGTGGAGCCGTCCCCTAGAATCTTCCAGAGCTCGACTTTCGCTCCGGGAACGCTGCGGCCCTCCTGGTTAAAGACGCTGCCTCGAATAAAGGCGATCGACCCTTCATCAATGGTAAGAATCAGGCGATCTCCCAGTGAACGTGTCTTACCGGCCTTGACCTCCACATTTTCAATCGTGCCTACACTCAAACCTGGCTTTCTAAATGTCAGTGCATACTTGCCCGCCGGCAATCGCTGAACTAAGAACGAGCCGCTCTTGTCAGTTACGACGCGGTTAACTTCGCGCTCGTTCTGGTTGATAACAACTGTGACGCCCGCCGGTCCACCAGTTTCAACGCGAACCTTGCCCTTGATAGCTCCAGTTGCCCGGTCCTGGGCCATTGAGGTCGCTGCCAAAGAGAGCAAGGCTATCGATGCAAGGATTAGTTTCTTAGTTCTCATTGCGAAATCTCCGGCCTTAGAGGTCTGAATTCCAGACGAGTGATCGAATTGTATCATTACCGGCTGTCGGACCCGCGTGATTCCTGTCATTGCTTACGCCAGGAGTTAGTAGGCATGTGAGATGCCTGCAAGTTTCCCGGCGGACAGCCGACTACTTGATGCGGGTAATCAGCTCGGCTGTTGCCCAAGTCAGGCGTTGGCGGCATCCAACTAACTTCGTATAATCTCTCCCAATCGGGTTTCAGATGAATCCGGCTCGCAACAGCAGAGACTGTCGATAGTTGTTAACACTGTGAACATTCGTTTTAGTCACAGAAAACCTCGTCGGGCCGCGATTCTAATCCTGGCACCGCTGCTCTTGATTGCACAGGGACTCATATCCTCTCCAGCCCAGGATGCGTCCAATCCGGTTCAGCGGCCGCGGCGCGTTTTGCCTCCTCATACTCAGGAACCCTACGACGTACTGCGTATCGATACTGATTTAGTCGCTGTGGATGTTACGGCTAGCGATCTGCAGGGCGCGCCAGTGCGGAACCTTCGTAAGGAGGACTTCAAACTCTATGCTGACGGAATTGAACAACCGGTTTCCTTCTTTCAAGTTGAACGAAGAACTGGCCCGCCACGACCTCTCGCGCTGGTATTTGCTTTAGACATCTCGGGCAGCATGACGCCGGAAGAGATGGTCCGATTGCGATTTGCCTTGCAGGCATTCTCGGACAAGATCGCCGATCAGCAAGCCGTGTACGCGGTCATAGCATTTGGAATGAACGTTAAGACTCTGCAGAAGTTCACTTCGGATCCCAAGGCCCTTGATCGTACTTTTGAAAAACTTGCCCGCGAACCGAACGGCCTCTCAACCCACACTTACGACGCGGTTGACGACGCTATCCGGATGGTCGTCCGCCATGCTCCTCGCACTCGAGATCGGCGCTTGATTAAGAGGGCGGTACTGGTCGTAACTGACGGGTTTCCAGTGGGAGATACGGTATCTCCACAAACAGTTATAGAGCGTGCCAATGCCGCCAACGTGAGTGTCTACGTTGTCACACTGCCCTCGTACTCCCGGGTATTGACGGCTTCGACGCAGGCAGCGTTACCCACACCGCTGGACGTGACTGGACTGGCGGAGTTGACCGGTGGGCGGAGCGTCTATGCAAACGATAAGGATTATGGACCCCTGTTTCGATCGCTGGCCGAAGAGGTTACTTCTGCTTATGTCTTGGCATTTTACCCGGCGGAAGAAAAACGGCGGGATGGTCAATTCCATTCGATCAAGGTGGAAGGACCGCCTGGTCTGACTCTCAGGCAAAGCCGTCCAGGATACCAGGGAGGAGGAAAGAACAGGCGGCAGGAGCAGTAGGCAGGAAGCAGTCAAACTACTGTGTATTGGAACCTGCTTCCTGCCTCCTGCCACCTGTTTCTTCAGAACTCGTCGTCGTCCTCGTCGTCGTCCAAATCTTCTTCTTCAACAATGTCCAACTCGACTGGATCGAGGCCAACTACTTCCAGTGCTGCTCCGCACTCCTCACATGAGACCGTTTCGCCCTTGTCCGTGTCCATATCTACGTGGACATCGGCATCGCATTCCGGGCAGGTTCCTGTCGGCACTTTTTCTACCTCCAACTTAGGTAACGTGAAGGCAGCGGCGCACCCAAAACGACGGGGTCCTCCACCTTGAGTATGATTGGCTGGCGACAATCTAACTGCCGTTGATGGATTTTGCAACAGTCTTTTTTTGTCGGCTTCTGTACATTTAAAGACTATCCGAGGGCGGTCCTTTGGAGTGCGCCGCCGACGGCTTTGGTTTGAGTCATCATGGCGGAGGAGATCCATAGCGGTGTCGCGCTCCGCTTGCGACCGCACTGTCTCCACAGAGTTGCCAGTTGCCGGGGAAGTAAAGGACTGTGGTTACCCACAGAGAGACGATCAGTGGCAATCGCAGGCCAGAGAGAGGTTAACCCATACTGAGACTGATTACCCCCGCCTCGTCACGACACTCGCCCTTCTCGATAATGCGGAGTGATGTTGGGGATTATCAAAAATTTGCGACTTGGTTTCGGGCTGCTGCTAACCATCTTGGTTGTTTCGCTGGTTTCCTATTTCTCGAGCCAACCTAACCGCGGTGCTTCTTTTGGCAAGCTCCTGCCAGTCTCGTCTATCACGTCGCTGCCTAACGATCACGCACCGCGACCACCTGCCAACCCAGTTTCATTGGATAGTGATAATGACGGAATTCCCGATTCAGCCGAACTCAATTCATTTCGCGAGCGTGAGAATTTCAAACGCGCCTTTACCGGAATTGCTGAGATGCAGTTCTACCTGCTCAGCAACGAATGGAACAAGGAGCAGCGAGACTGTGCCGGCCTGGTCCGTTTTGCCTGGCGCGAAGCACTGCGCCGCCACGATCGCGCCTGGTTTCAGAAGATGGGTCCTGGCTACGAATTTCTTGCAACCGATGTGTCCGCGAACTATCTGGATCGAGGGCCGATCGGAGAGAAGTTATTCCGCACTGATTTCGGGTCATACAAGCCCACTGATCTGGCGGCGGCGAAATTTTCCGAGTTCGCTGACGCTCGCACACTGAAGAACTTCAACAGTCAATTCATCAGTCGCGATCGTCAATTCGCCCAACCGGGCGACCTGCTCTTTTATCACCAACCCTGGGTCCAAAAGTTCCCCTACCACGTCATGATTTTTGTTGGGGAGTCGCCGACTGCCACGCAGGCAGCACGCGGCGGATGGGTGGTGTACCACACCGGCGCATCGGCAGTCGACGAAGGAACGGTGAAGAAGGTCCAGCTGTCGGTGTTGGACCAGCACCCAAACAAGCGCTGGCGGCCGGTAGAGAGCAATCCCAATTTTCTCGGTTTTTATCGACTTAAGATTCTCGAATAGCTCGGAGGCTAAATCGTGTTTGAAATGAACTCACGTTCCTATCGCGTTCTCACTGGCGGCTTTATCTATCTGACGGTGATTGCCGCCGTGTTGACCATCGCCACTTTTCGTTCTAAGGCCGTCGTCCGAACGAGCCCTGAGGCCGACCTGCTGGCCGCACCAAGCGCCGCAGCCTCCGCCAAACCATACTTCTCGCTGTCCACCAACCGCACTTACGGCAGCGGTGAAAGAGCGCGACTCTGGATCGATTATCATGGCGTAGACAAACTCGATTTCCGCGTCTACCGCGTCAAAGATCCACTGAAGTTTTTTACTCAACTGGATGATCCTCATCAAATGGGCGAGCGGGAAGAAGAGGAGTTTGCTGGTTCCGTAAGCCAAAAGCCTTCAGCTCTGGAACGGTTGCATCAGGTCAAGCGCTGGGTTGCTGCCGGCGTCAAGTCGTACGTACGAACCCAACTGCAGCACACCTCGCGAAAGAGTTTCAATCAGAAGTTTCGCACTGATGAAGTGTCCGTTCGAACGCCTCTTAACGTAGCTGACTACGCCCGCGTGCCTCTGCTGAATCGAGATCAGCTAGTCAGTAGCTGGCGGGAGCCTCTTTCACCTCTCCAGGATCAATATGACCGTCGCATGGTTCCACTAGATAAACGCGAGCCGGGTGTTTATCTGATTGAGGCGGTGGGCGGCGAACTGAGAGCTTACACGGTTGTAGTGGTGACCGACCTCACGATGGTTGACAAGACTACGGGCAACGGCGAACTGCTAATCTACACCGTCGACCGCAAGACCGGAGAGCCACGTCCCAATGCACAGATTCAAGTTATCAAAGATAAAAAGGCAATCGCCGGTGGAGCTACTGACGGACAGGGGATTCTCAGAACCAGCATAGACCAGAAGCTGCTTAACTCACCTGAAACAGACGTCGATCCCGCGACTGATGCCACTCGATCCAAATCGTTCCTGATTCTCGCCAATCAGGGCGAGAACTTCGCCATTTCAGATCTACAGTCCTACTACTTTGGTGGCTATCAGGGCGAGGATGAGGATCGCGTTAAGAGCTACATCTATACTGACCGGCCCGTCTACCGACCCTCACACAAGGTCTACTTCAAAGGAATCTTGCGAGCGGTAGATGAGCGAGGCAATTACCAACGATTAAACGAGAAGACCGTGAATGTCACGATCGAGGATCCCAATAACGCCCGCGTGTTTGCCAGGGAACTACCTTTGTCTGCCCGAGGGACGTTCAGTGGCGAGATGGAAGTCTCTGCCGAGGCTGCCCTGGGTGGTTATCAAATTGTGGCTGAGACGGATGTGGGTTCATCCAGCGGCAGGTTCGAAGTTGCTGAATATAAGAAACCTGAATACAAGGTGAAAGTCTCGGCCCCGAAGAAATATATCAATGCGGGGGAGAAGATGCAGTTCTCGGTTAACGCGCGCTATTTCTTCGGGTCACCGGTAGCGAATGCCGACGTAAAATATTACATCTATCGTTCGCGGTATTACGGATGGAATTTCGGCGAGGAGACCGATGAGACAGGTGAAGAAACTGAAGGTGACGATGACTATACCCAGACCTATGGCTACGGCAACGACATGGTCCAGGAGAGTGAAGGGAAGCTCAACGCGCAGGGCCAACTAAGTGTTGAGTTTCAAATTCCCGGCGCCGATGAGAACGACCCCTGGGACTACAGCTATCGGCTCGATGCACAAGTAACCGACTCTTCTCGGCGCACGTTGGATGGCGCCGCCAGCTTCGTAGCAACCCGCGGCAAGATTGTGGCCTACGCTAGTCCTGACCGGTACGTTTACACCAAAGGCGACGTGGCCAAAATCAGAGTCACGACCACTGATTACGAAGGGCGTCCGGTCGCTGCCAAAACCCAGCTTCGTTTCATTGAACACACCTGGACCAGGGTTGAAAAGAAATCCGAGGATGGTTTCTCCTATCCGTCGTATGAAATGCACGAACGGGAGGTTGGTTCGGCTGCCCTGGAAACCGACTCGCAGGGTGAAGGCAGTTACAACTACACGACCTCTGAAGCCGGCAATCTGTCTATCAAAGTAATCGTCCACGATGGCGGAAAGCAGATCGTCTCCGTGGGAGGTAATCTCTGGGTAACCGACCGCCAGCAGATCTGGTCTGATTCGGCCTACTACGACGCAGATCACCGTTCGATCAAGCTCGTTCCCGACAAAAAGTCTTACCGTCCCGGAGAGACAGCCCGGGTGCTCGCGATCCTGCCCACCGCTAACGCACACCTGCTGGTCAGCACGGAACTGTCAACTGTTCTCTCAGCCCGCCTCGTGAACGCGCCCGGAAGATCCATCATTCTCGATGTGCCCATCGAAGCCAGCTACGCGCCGAACGTGTTCCTCAGTGTGACTTATGTAAACGACGGCGAGTTATACACGAGCGATCAGCGTCTCATCGTGCCGGCGCGAGACAAGATGTTGAATCTCGAGATCATTGCCAACAAGCAGGAGTACAAGCCCCGTGAAACTGCTTCCTACACGATCCTGGCTCGCGGCGCTGACGGTGCGCCAGTTTCCGGTGCCGAGGTAAGTCTCGGGGTGGTCGATGAAGCGATCTACAGCGTCTCGCCGGACTACTCAGGCAACATCAACCGCGAGTTCTATGGTCTGCGCTACAAGAGCGTCGAAACGCATCTCTCAATCTCCTACGGCTTCACCGGCTACGCCGGGGAGAGACCATTGGAGCTGGCAAGGAATAAACCTGCCTATGAACTTGCTGACTTCAAGAACGAAGGTGACGTGGTTGAGCCGGTAATTAGAAAGAACTTCAAAGACACAGCGTTTTGGCAACCGGATGTAATCACCGGATCGGATGGACGAGCATCTGTAAAAGTCCGCTTGCCAGACAACCTGACGACCTGGAGAGCGACCGCCCGCGGTGTCACCAGCGATACGAAAGTCGGCGCCACGAACTACAAGGTAGTGTCGCGCAAAGATGTAATCGTGCGATTGGAGACGCCCAGATTTGTTACCCAGGGGGATACGGTTAGGCTCTCAGGAATTGTTCACAACTATCTCAACCGGGACATGGCCACGCAAATTTCCATATCCGTGGAAGGCGCGCAACTTCTCAGTCCCTCGAAACAGACAGTAACTATCAGCAAGCAAGGTGAGCATCGGGTTGACTGGCAAATCTCCGCACCAAATATCGGTCAAATGAAGCTGCTCGCAAAAGCTCTGACCAACACTGAATCAGATGCGGTTGAACTGCCGCTGGAAGTTGTTCCGCGTGGGCTTCATCAGGTGAAAAACGAGACCTGGACGTCTGCTGACGACAATGCTGACCGCACCTTCGCGCTCGACTTGCCGGCCAATGCGGACGCACGCGCGCGCAAATTGCGGATCGAGGTTTCGCCCTCGATTGCCGGCACACTCTTCGGCGCCCTCGACTACCTCACGACTTATCCGTACGGCTGCACCGAACAAACGATGTCCAGTTTCCTGCCCAATGTGGTCGTGTCGCAGGCGCTGCACGAAGTGAAGTCCACATCAATTCGCAGCTCGAATGATCTGGAAAAGAAAGTGAGCCGCGGCCTGGATCGTTTGTACGCTTTCCAGCATGGCGACGGAGGATGGGGATGGTGGAAAGACGATCAGAGCGATCCATTCATGACTGCGTACGTAATCGATGGACTGACTTTGGCAAAACAGGGCGGTTATCAGATTGATGACAGTCGGGTGCAGCGAGGTCGGCAGAAACTTCAAGAGATGCTCTCAGCCGGCAAGACCGAGGAGGGGACAACCATTGATGCCGAGACCCGCGCGTTCATGGTCTACGCACTCGGTGAGACGGGCGGAGTCGAGGGTAGTCATATCGACAGGCTGTTTGCTGAGAGAAGTAATTTGCAACCCTATGGTCGGGCGTTGTTGGCGCTGGCACTGGATCAGCGCAAGGATAAAAAGCGCGCTGCCGAGGTTGTCGCCGAGATCGAGCGCGCGGCAAGTGACGACGGCGTTAGTGTTCACTGGCAATCCAAGCGCAAAGAAATGCTCGACTTCGTCGAACAGAACGATACGGAAGCAACCGCACTCTCACTAAAGGCCCTGGCCCGCATAAAGCCGGAAAGCCCACTGATGCCACGCGCCGCGCGCTGGCTGGTTTCGCAGCGTCCGAATAGCTACTACTGGAATTCCACCAAAGACACAGCCTTCGCGATCTTTGGCCTCATCGACTACCTGAAAGTGAGTCGCGAGCTTTCACCGAACTACGACTTTGAGGTTTACCTGAATGGAGAAACCGTACTCGCGGAACACGTCACATCAACAGCGACCTCACAGACTTTCGTAATCAACCGCAAGGCAAGCGAGATCTCACCGACCAACCATATCCGCGTCGTTAAGCGGGGCCATGGAACTCTCTATTTCTCGACTGCGATCGACTACTACACCGGGGAGGAAGATGTAGCGGCGCGTGGATCGACGGATCTCAACTTAACTCGTGAGTACTTGCGACTTCGAGTTGTTGAGGATGGCTACAAACTGAAGTGGGCGTTGGAGCCGTTAACTGGCGAAATTCATTCCGGCGATCTGTTGGTGGTGCGCCTTCGTATCAACGGGGCCAAAGCACGACATCTGATGATCGAGGACCCGATTCCTGCCGGAGCTGAGCAGGTTGGCAACGTCGGGAACCTCAATCTCGATTACACCAGCGGGAATGGTTGGACTAATTGGTATAGCTCCAGAGAGTTTCGAGATCAGCGCACCGTCTTTTTCCTTGACTACTTTGACGGCGATGCGACCTTCCAGTACGCAATGCGCGTTCAGGTGCCTGGAGAATTTCGCATTGCTCCGGCGCGTGCTGAGTTGATGTATCAGCCAGCCACGCAAACGAATACCACCAGCGGAAGAATGACGTTCCTCGAGAGGAAATAACTGATGGACGAGGGCGCCAGGTGCCCCGTCTATAAAGGAGAATCAATGCTTACAGAATCTTTTCAATCAATCGCGCGGGCCACAGGCCAGCTCCTGAAAAATTGGAGTGCGATGATTGTGCTCGCCGGGCTCTACGCTTCTCTGATCGCGGTGCTCTATCTCTTCGCTACTATTCGGGAGGCCAGTGCCGGACAGGTAATCTTGAGTCTGTTACTAGCGATCGTGGCGCCACTCCTGTTCTTCGTTCTGCAAACCGCCGGCGCCAGCCAAATCCGAAATCTCGGCGCTGGACGATTGTTACGAGACACTTTAAAGAATTCCTGGAAGGTGGTTCTGATCGGCGTGCCGCTTATTGGGCTGGCAGTTCTCATGACCTACCTGCTCGGTAAGATCCAGTCGTATATCGGATCCAACGGGCAGGAGGTTTCTGATGTCGCGGCTCAATATCAATTGACGGCGAGCCGTGATGGCGCACCGGCGCTGAGGTGGAGTCAGGTAACCCTAAATGCCCTTCGCTACCTTTCGTTAGGATTCGTGCTGCCCTTAATCGCGATGCATCTCTGGGTGGCGAGTGTGGGAAACAACTTTCTGGTGACCATCAGGGCAACTAAGGATCTGATCGTGGCAGCCTTTGCTCCAAATTCTGTCCTTATATATACAGCCGGCTTTGTAGTGTTTGGACTAATTCCGTATTTACTTCTTTTCAGAACCACTCCTGCGAGCAAAGCCTGGATGGAGATAACCCTTCTGGTAACACGACTCCTGTTGGTGTTTCTTCTGACTCTTTTCGGCTGGGTCGTAACCATGAGCGCCCTGGCGACCTCCGCAAGCAATCGACTGTCTCACTTGAGGGAGAGTTGATACTGAACGCATGGCCATGCTCAAGCTCTTCAGTGGGACCGCGGGCACCTCGCCCGCATCAAGTCACATACCCACCCAACCCGATGAATCTATCAGTTCGACCAGTGTGCACTCCTCATCCGAGGCCATGCGAGACTTCCGCGGCCCCAGCAAAGGGCTTCGTGCTGGTCGTGTGTGCAGTGGCGGCTTTTTCAGTGGCAATCGTCGGCGTAAGGTCATCACTCCAGGACTCTTCGCTTAACAATACTGACGCCACAAGGGCGACTGTATCCGCTGAAGATCTCGTGGATCGTGATCTATCAAATGCGGCCGCAACGGCTCTTGGCGATCGTGAGGGCACTGTTATTGTGATGGACGCGCGCACCGGTCGTGTCCGAGCCGTGGCGAATCCACAGCTTGCGTTTGAGACGGCTTTCGCGCCAGGGTCGACTATCAAACCGTTTACGGCGCTAACTGCTCTGCGCGCGGGAACCATCGAGGCAGACTCCCGCCTGTTGTGTCGCGAACACTTCTCTCATGAACACTTCGAATCCGTTTGCTCTCATCCGCGAGGGCTGCCGCCGTTAAAGCCGGCCGAAGCGCTCGCCTACTCGTGCAATTACTTTTTTGGAAAACTCGGCGAGCGATTGCGAGAATCTGATTTTAATTCGACTCTCGCTGAGTTTGGTTTTGGTCAACCAACAAAGGTCACTCGGGCTGGTGTCCGCGAAGTCTCCGGCAAATTGCCGCACGGGCAATGGAACGCGGAAACGGCTCTGGGTGAGGGCGCTGAAATCGAGGTCACTCCAATTCAATTGCTGGCTGCCTATTCGGCACTGGTTAACGGCGGCCATCTCCTGGTGCCACAGATCGTGTCGGAGTCGGGTTTTGAAGTCCGGCATCAGAGGGAGATCTCGATCGATAATGAGCACCGACAAGTGGTCCTGGACGGGATGCGCGGTGCGGTTCGCTACGGTACTGCAGAGCGCGCGAGGTTGTATTCGCTGCCGCTGTATGTTTTTGGCAAGACCGGTACCGCTACTCCGTTCGACGGATTTCGCACCCATGGCTGGTTCGTGGGCTTCGCTTCAGGAGTTGATGAGTCTCCCGGTGCACCGGAGAACTCTCTTCTGGCCGTGCTGGTTTTTGTGAAGCGGGCGCACGGGGCGGATGCCGCTGATATCGCGCGCCCGATTTTTGAGACTTACCTTCGGGGAGGCGGGGGACGGGGAGACGGGGAGACACGGAGACGGGGAGACGGGGAGACGCGGAGAAGGGGAGACGGGGAGACACGGAGAAGGGGAGACGGGGAGACACGGGGACAGGGCGACACTGATCCACTATCCGGCCTGATGTCTGCTTCTCCCTATCTCCCCATATCCCCTTCTCCGCGTCCCCCAGTCTCCGTGTCTCCCGGTTCTCCGCGTATCCGCGTCTCCGTGTCTTCTTCTGTAAGGACGATGTCGCTGGAGGACTACGTCCGCGGCGTAGTGGCGGCGGAAGGAAGCACTGAAATGGAGGTCGAGGCACTCAAGGCCCTGGCGGTTGCGAGTCGAACCTACGCCGTCAAAAACCTTCGACGTCACGAAGTTGATGGTTACGATTTTTGCACCACAACGCATTGCCAGAGGTATCTGTCGATAGATACGCTCACCAGTTCGCAAATTTCGACTGCCGGCTCGAGTGCTGTGAGGGAGACGGCCGGGCAAGTGTTACGGGACAAGGACAGCAACGTTGTTGATTCATACTTCAGCGCTTCGTGCGGTGGGGCAACGGCGAACATCGGCACGCTTTGGGGAGTGAAGACGCCTTCCTATCTCAGTGGCGGCACCGATGAATATTGCCTGACCATGCCTCATCACACCTGGAGAGACGTGATCTCATCTGGTGACCTATTAAAGGCGCTCGAGAGTGATCCTCGAACCATGACAGGCGGAAGCCTGAGAAACGTCTCGGTATCCAGACGCGATGCCAGCGGGCGAGCTGAGTTAATAACTATTTACGGCGCTCGTTATCGAACTGTCAGCGGGTGGGACCTCAAGATCATCGTGGGCCGTGCGCTTGGATGGAACTTGCTCAAAAGTTCGCGGTTTGAGATTTCACGTTCGGGAGCTAATTACGTTTTTCGGGGCAGTGGCTTTGGCCACGGGCTGGGGCTTTGTCAGGAAGGGGCACACGTGATGGCACGACGTGGCGCCCACTATCAGCAGATTCTGGCGAAGTACTTTCCCGGTACGCGTTTGAGAAGGGGAGAAGGGGAGACAGGGAGAAGGGGAGACGGGGGAACAGGGAGAAGGGGAGACGGGGGGACGGAGCGATTAGGTTATGATCACACCGTCATGTCTCATCACGCAGTCTCCCCTTCTCCCCATCTCCCTGTCTCCCCGTTTCCCCAACCCCATATCTCCGTGTCGCCGAGTCCCCCTTTCCCCGCGTCTCCTGGTTCCCCCATCTCCACAGCGCGTCGCACTCTCTCCAGCGAACATTTTCGTGTGAGTTACCCGGCACGCCTCAGTCAACCGAAAGTGGAGTATGTGTTGAAGGTGCTAGAGACAAACCGGGCCGATTTATACAGACGTGTTTCGACCGGGGGCGTTTCATTTCAGTTACCCGTCCTGGAGCTGTTCATCAATGAAAGTACCGGCGACTTTGTTAGTAGAACCGGACAGCCATCCTGGGTGGCGGCGGCAACTCTTCGAAATAGAGTCGAGTTACAGCCTCTCGAACTGCTCACCCGTCGACGAATCCTTGAAACAACCATACGCCACGAACTCGTACATTCCGTGATTGAAGCGATTGGGGCCGGGCGCGCTCCGCGTTGGCTTGCGGAAGGATTGGCGTTACATATTGCCGGTGAAGGACCAAAGGTTGCGCGTTACTTGCGACAGACTGAAATAGCCGTCGCGGACCTTGAGCTGAGATTGTCCCGCCGAGCGTCAGCCGCAGACATGAGAGCGGACTACGCGGCTGCCTATCGCGAAGTAAAAAGGTTGATTGATACGGAAGGTGAGTCTGCTGTCTGGCGGCGGGTAATCGCGCTTCGGAAGGACTGACTCCATATAAGGGATCAGCCCAAGCCGTCCTCAAGAGTTGCTACGCAAGGGATGCGGCTTGGCCGGTGGTATTGCTTTTGCAGTGGGCTTAGCAGACGATGAGAGGGTTCCGCCTCCTGAGACGGGGCATCGCGCTTTGGTTAGCCCGAAGCCTGAGAGGGTAGATTTCATGAAAATGTCCCAGATTGCCGCAATCGCCATTCGGCTACTCCTAACTTTGTTCTTAATTGCAGCACCTATTAGCGCTCAGCGACGCCGGCCCGCCGCGCCCAAACCGCCTCCGCCGCCAGCTAAGCCAGCGCAGCCTGAACTTACCTTTGAGACAATACTCGCTGCCGATAGTTACAAAATTTACGGCGAAGTGAGAGGCGTGGGCCAACTGCTCCGATCAGCCGGCGTTAACGACATTTTAGACCCCGTAATGAAGCTTGCGTCCCCGCCGAAAGAGTTCAAAACCCTGGTGCGGTGGCTCAACTCTCACGCGGATGAATTGATGACTTCGCGGCTGATGTTTGCGGCCTGGGCTTCGCGCCCCAACCTTCCCCAGGCGCTCTTCGTCATCGAGTTTCCAACGGCTGAAGAGGCACAAAAGTTTGAACCACATCTGAAGACGTTCCTGCCCAAGTTTCTGCCCACGCCTGCGCCGGAGAGTTCTCCGAGTCCAGGCTCGGGGAAAAATGAACCCTCCGAAGCCAAGACGACGTCAATAGGCCCTCCGTCTTTCTTTCTGAAGCAGTCGGGCGCGTTGGTCTTCATCAGCGATTCGCAATTTGCGTTCAAGGCATTACGACCGAAGGGGAGTAAGTTGCTTACCGAGGATCCCAACTTTCGCCAGGTGCATGATCGACTGAGCTCCGAATCCGTCTTTGTCTATTTCGATGTGGCTTCTGCGGAAAGGGAGGACCAGGAACGAATGCTCCGAATGCAGGAAGAGGAGAAGAGGCGACAAGAGAGCGCCGCCGCCAATCCCACGCCACCCGAAGTGCCAGAGAGTGGTTCAGACGACGATGTACCTGATTTCGTACCCGAAGAGCATACGTCGGTTACGTCAGTCGAACTTGGACCTCCGCAGCCTGCTGAAGACCAGTTTAGTACTCAGGTTGTCGTAAAGAGTGGACCCGATCAGGAAACACCGGTAGCAAGTTTCCCCGGTCTCGATCGACTGGCTAGCTCATTGTTTTTTGGAAGGCCCAAATGGCCCGATGCAATTGGTTTTGCCATTAATTTTGATGCCGACACATACATCGTCCGCGCACTGATGATCAGCGGCCCGGAAACGAAGGTCAGTGCCATACCCTTTGCTCCTCAGCTAATTTCTGGACCGCCGTTGGCCCCCGAGGCCTCCACGGTTTTGCCGGCCAACACGGAATTGCTGGTGACGCTCTCACTGGACCTTCCGCAGATCTATGAGGGCACGCTGAAAACCTTGCGTGAGACGAGCGTGACCAGCGGACCAAACGTTAAGGTTAATCAGCCGGAGACACCGTTTGCAGCCTATGAGAAAAAGCTGGGTCTCAAGATCAAGGAGGATGTGTTGCCGCTCTTCGGCAATGAGATCGCGCTGAGCGTACCGGTTAAAGCCCTGGGTGTGGGTCCACAGTCTTCAGCGGCTGCCATTCGCGAACCGGGAGGTGAGGGAGACGCCAAGGAGCCAGATCCGGTTTCGTCTGCGACTCAGCCAGTGATCGCGATTTCAATAAAGGACAAGGAAGCGGTCCGCACGTTGATACCGAAGATCATTGACGCGATTGGCGTGAAGGGTGCGAGCCTGTTGGCCCAGACTGAGAAGCGCGACGACACTGAGCTTGTCACCTTTGCAAACGTCATTTCTTACGCGTTCATCGGCAACTTTCTGGTTGTTTCTCCAGATGCCAAGGCTGTTCGCAATGTGGTCGATGCATACCTGAATCATCAGACCCTGGCCGGCAACAGCGGTTTCAGGAACTCGACTCGCTGGCAACCGCGCCAAGTGTTGGGCCAGGTTTATGTTTCGCCCGCGCTGATGGAGAGCTTAAGCGCATATAGCAAAGACCTTAACCTGATCACTAATGACGTACTACGAGATTTTATCTCGAGACTAAGCCCGACAGCCGAGCCGGTTAGTTATGCGATTTCGAATGAAGGACTGGGACCTCTTCATGAGTTGCGTATTCCCAAGAATCTAGTCTTGTTGATGATTGGGGGAATTGCCAGCGAGAGTAGTCAGCCTCCGGTGACAAGCAATGAGGCAGGTGCGCAAGGTGCTCTAAGAACCATCGTAGTGGCCGAGGAGTTGTATAAGACAACTGTGGACGATGGAAATTACGGTACCTTTGACCAACTTGTTGAAAAGGGCATGGTGAGAAAAGAACACCTCCAGCAGAATGGATACAAGATTGAGCTGACGGCAAGTGGAACAAAGTTTGAAGCCAGCGCTGTGCCGATCGAATACGGCAAGACCGGGAGGATGTCGTTCTTCGTTGACGAAAGTGGCGTGCTCAGAGGGGCGGATATTGGCGGAGGATTTGCCACCGCTGCCGACAAGCCTGTGCAGTAGTGGGCTATCCGCAGATCACGCAGACAGAAAACGAAGGAGGCAGGAGCAGGAGGCAGACGGCAGGAGTACGAAGCTTGTAACCATTGGCATGCTGTTCCTGCTCCTGCCGTCTGCTCCTGCCTCCTTCGTTTCTGTCTCTGTAATCTGCGGATAGTCTTCTTAGCCGAGATTGTCGATCTGTACTGGCTCCACATCCTCAGCCAACTCGAAGCCGAAAACTCTTGAATAGAAATAGAGCTCTCCATCCAACGCGCGCTTGATGTTCTTTGCCTGTCGAAAGCCGTGCTGCTCGCCTTCAAACGGTACGTAAGCCACCGGAATTCCTTTCGTGCGTAGTGCCTTCACCATTACCTCGGCCTGGTTAGGTGGCACGACCTTGTCATCGAGTCCCTGAAAAAAGATCGTCGGGCAGGACAGCCGATCCGTGAAGTTGATTGGTGAACGTTGAAAGTAGATTTCCTGCTTCTCCGGATAGGGACCAAATAGTCCATCCAGGTATCGGGATTCGAATTTGTGCGTCTCTTTTGCGAGTGCTTCCGCATCGCTGACACCGAAATGGCTGGCACCCGCCTTGAAAGTGTCCCGGAAAGTAAGAGCGCAGAGCGTTGTATAACCTCCGGCGCTGCCCCCGGTGATCATCAAACGGTTGCCGTCGACTTCCCCCTGCGACACCAAATAGCGCGCACCGTTCACGCAGTCGTCAACGTCTACTACTCCCCAGTTATCCTTTAACCTCTCTCGATAAGCCCGACCGTAGCCAGTGCTGCCACCATAGTTCACATCCAGCACGCCAATCCCCCGGCTGGTCCAGTATTGAATTGTCAGGCTCTGGGCTGTGGCGGCCGCGGATGTTGGTCCCCCATGGCTCTTTACCAGAAGGGGTGGACGCTCGCCATCGGGCGCACGGTAATCGGGATTCTGAGGCGGGTAGAAAAATCCGTGAGCGGTTAATCCGTCAGTGGTGGGGAATTCAATGGCACGAGGACGTGAAAAGTATCCGGTGCCAATCTCCAGGTTGTTCGACCGGCGCAAGACCTCAATCTTTTTGGTGTTGAGATCCAATCTAACAATCGATGGCGCCTCGGAAGGTGAACCGGCCCGAAAGACAGCCTGACCCGGCGCTGCGCGCAAGAAGGTTATGTCCGTGTAGTTGGTATCGAGGGTCGTTAGTCTTCGAGTTCGACAATCTATCGACGCCAGTTTCGAGGTGCCGCGTTCATAGTAAGTACAGATGATCTTGTCAGCCGACTCGAAGGCATAGCTGCTCATACCAAAAATCCACTGCGGCACTCCGAGTTCGGCGTTCAATTCGGTAACGGATTCGATCTCTCCGTCGGCCCGCAGGCGACATAGGTTCCACCACCCGCTACGATCGGAGACGAAATAGAGGGTGCCGTCGGGTGACCACTCCGGTTGAAATATTGATTCGGCGGTACTGCCGGCGATACGTCGGGTGTTGGTCAGTGATCTGTCAGCCTGAAGGTCACCAATCCACAATTCAGTACCATCCCAAGGCATCTGTGGATGATTCCAGGTAAGCCAGGCGAGTCGGGCACCGTCAGAACTCACGCGAGGTGATGAGTAAAAGTCATTTCCATGAACCAGCACTTGTGCGTTCTCATTCTGAAGCGCAATGCTCGCGAGGGTGTTGACCGCTTCGTGCCCTGCTACCCTATGGTCCTCTCGCACGCAAATCAATCGCTGAAGTTTGGCGTCGACAGCGGCATCAGCATAACGCCAGTCGGCTTCTGGCGTGATAGGACGAGGCTCACCACCAGGGATCTGTTTGTAGATGCGCTGATCGGCGAAGTTCGAGAAATAGACCACGCTATCGCTTACGATATAGTCGCCGCCGCCGTATTCATGAACACGTGTTCGGGCATTGAATGGCGGGCAATTAACATCAGTCGATACGCCCGATGCATTACGCCACACTATTACATTGCGCCCACCTTCTGACGGCCGCATTTCAATCCAATAAATGTCCTGGTCGGCTATTGTCGGCTGACTAAGACCTACCGACCCGCTAACGATTAAGTCTGCGGTAATAGGAGACTTCCAGGATCCATAGGGCAAAGTTCTTGGTTCATTCATGGAGTTTTCTAATGGTGTCCTTGTCGGAAATGAGAATCAAGCAAGACCAAAAGTAGCACGGACGTCGCTCGGAAGTACGGCTGGCCAACCGCTTTGAGAGAGTTTTGTTACAGCCTCGTTAAGGCTTTGCAAGATAACTGCAACCTTAGGTTTCCGAGATGATCTACCATGGCCCCATCGTTAATTCTCCACGGGAGAACTGAGATAAAAGCAAGGGCGCCGGTCTTGGGGGAGGTCGACGCCCTATCTTTTTGCCTAAGAACAGCTCTCTTCCTCATCTCACCGTACGCACTAAGCTATGGATGTTTCAGCTCGCAGATTGTTAACCTGCACAATTGACTCCTCCGGTAGACAAGCGTAACAATTCAACGCACCACCAGAACGTCAGGCTTGAAAGGTGACCCTGCCATGTGTCGCTCGCTCGCTGTACCTCTCGTCGTTGTACTACTTCTACTCTCCTGTCCCCTGCCATCTTCCGATGCCCAAACGTTTCGTCCGGTAGTTCGCGGCAAACGCGGGGTAGTGGCCGGTGGTCACCCGCTCTCGGTTGAAGCGGGCATGCGCATTCTGCAGCAGGGCGGCAATGCTGCAGACGCCGGCGTGGCAACAATCCTCGCTGCTTCGGTGATCGAGTTTTCCCACTTTTCGTTTGGCGGCGAAGTACCAATTCTCATAAAGATGAAGGGTAAGGATGTCAGCGTCGTCGAGGGAATGGGCCCAGCTCCGATGAAGGCGACACGTGAGTTCTTCGTCAATCGCGAAAAGACTGCGGTCTCAGGCATGGCGACCATGGCGGGAGCCAAGTCAGGCCCGATTCCTTCTACTGGCCCGCTGCCAGCTACGGTTCCGGCGGTGCTTGACGCCTGTGTGGTGGCGCTCGATCAATTCGGCACCAAGTCTCTGGCCGAAGTCATCCAACCCGCAATCGAGCTCGCCGACGGTTTTCCTATCGATGAACTGCGTGTGGAGTACATTCAAAAGCGTTCGCCGGTATTTGCACAATGGCCAGATGCCAAGCGCATCTTCCTGCCCAACGGAAATGTCCCCAAGGTTGGTGACTTATTTGTGCAGCTCGACCTGGCCCGTACGCTGCGTGAAATTGTGAAAGCTGAAAAGGAAGCAGTGAGGCGCACCAGTAATGTGCGAGAGAAGCGCCACCTTGGACTTACCGCCGCGCGTGACTATTTCTACCGAGGACCAGTGGGCCAGCGCATAGGCGACTACATGCAAAAGAATGGAGGCTTGATCGCAGCCGAAGATCTCGCCCGCTTTCACGCCAGGATAGGCTCACCGGTGAAAGCGGATTATCGCGGTTACGAGGTTTATAAGGCGGGCTTTTGGACGGCGGGACCGGCCCTGGTTGAAACACTCAACCTCCTCGAAGGCTACGATCTCAAAAAGCTGGGCCACAATTCGCCGGATTACATTCACACTCTAGCTGAAGCTCTAAAACTTGCCCTGGCGGACCGTGATCGTTACTACGGGGATCCTGACTTTGTGAAGATCCCGACGACTCAGTTGTTATCCAAGGACTATGCTGCTTTGCGTCGCTCGCTGATCGACCGGCAACAAGCTTCTTTGGCGCAGCAGCCCGGCGATCCGCTCAACATGCGAGCCGTATTGGCCAGCTTTACACCGAGTATCAGCCGCGCGTCTGCGGTTCCGGAAGTGGAGCGCGCCAACGATACCACCTGCGTTAACGTGGTCGACAAAGACGGGAATCTCTTCAGTGCCACACCCAGTGGCGCCTGGCTGCCCGCCGTCGTCGCCGGCGATACAGGGGTATTAATGGGCCAGCGTCTGCAGTCAGCTTTAACGGATCCCAACAGTCCCAATGTCGTCGCGCCCGGCAAACGTCCTCGCATTACTCTCACGCCGACGGTTGTTTTGAAGAATGGCGAGCCCTTCATGGTGTTGAGCACGCCGGGAGGTGACAATCAGGATCAGGCGTTGCTGCAAGTCTTACTCAATATCATTGAATTTGGCATGAACCCCCAGGAAGCAGTCGAAGGACCTCGCTTTGATACACAGCACTACGTTAGCTCGTTTGACGATCACGAGTTCTTACCCGGGTCGCTGAACATTGAATCGCGAATTGATGAGAAGACAATCACCGAACTCAAGTCACGCGGTCACAAGATAAAAGTTCAATCCGGCTGGGGCACGCTTTCGTCGCCCACTGTGATCACTTACAACTCACAAACAGGAGTCTCTTCCGCCGGGGCTGATCCGCGGCGAGGAAGATATGCAGTCGCCTGGTAGAACCAGCGGGTGATAACTAGACTGGCGGTCGGATGTTCCGACGTCCCCGGAATTCAGGGTTGAGTTGGATTGCACGTTGAAAGTGTTTCTCAGCAAGCTCGTTCATGCCGAGGCTTTGCAATCGGAGGCCGATCACCCAGTGGTACACCGGATCGTTGGGAGTGAATTGGTCAGCTTGTTTTTCATGAACGAGTGCCTCTGCGGATCTGCCCAGCGATGCTGCAGCGCCTGCGAGTTGATTATTAGCCAGGACCAGACGCCCATTCAATTGCACGGCTTCTCTCCAGACTGAAATGGCTTCCTCCTTGCGGCCCAGTTGCCAGAGCGATTCGCCTTTTTCCTGGCGAGCGAGAATCAAGTCGGGTCGCTCCTCCAGAGCCTGATCGAGATTCGTCCGCGCCTGCTCATAACGCCCTAAACGGTTCAGGATCGTGCCTCGATAATACAGGCTCAAAGCTTTGGCTTGACCTTGTTGGAGCGGAGCGGCCTCTCCGAGCAACTGGACGGATTGCTCGGCGTCACCGGAGAGATATTCAAACCAGGCAAGCTTCGACAGTGCCTCGCTGTTTACAAATAATCCAAAATTCGAGACGGCTTGAAAATGGTTTTTACCGTCGATGATGTTCTCGCGATCGATCGGGCTAAGCCAGGGATCGGGGTTTATCTGCGCCAGCGCCAGCTCGTCGGGGATTTCGAGTTTCAGAAATGCGCCATCTCCTTCGTATTCGTGATAGCGCACCCAGCCACTGTGCGCATTCAAGCCAATCCAGACAACGGCGAAGCTCAGAAATCCCCAACCTGCTTTTTGAATTCGGCCCGCCGACTTCAGATTGAAGCGGTAGAAAGACATTTCTTTGGCGCGGAACAGTCTCCACGTTCTTAGCGCGAGAAACGTCGTGATCGACGCACAACCGAGCGCCATCAGGAACGGAACGAGTCCATAAACACCCCGGACAGCGAGCAAGCTTCCCAGAAATACGACTGCCCCAACGATTTCTTCAGGCCACGTCAGAGAGAAGTTCTTCTTAATCTTCTGCGGAACCGCGATTGCTGGCTTTCCAAAACCAAAATACAACGCGTCGTTTGGACAGACGCTGATGCAGTCCATGCATTTCATGCAACCTGGATCGACGACCATCCCGTATTGTTTCACCTCGGCGTGCACCAGCACGTTCGAAGTGCAGGTCGCGGTACAGTGGCCACATTGATTGCAAGCGTCCGTGACGCGGATTTTTCCGGGCGCGACCTTGTCAGCCAGACTGAAGAACCCACCATAAGGGCAGGCGTATGTGCAAAAGCCTTTCGATCCCAGGAAATAAACTGTTACGAAGCCACAGATGAAAAGAAACGGGATGGCTACTGAGACCGGAGGAAAAGTTGCCCAAAAATTGCTGGTGACGAGGTGATTGCTGAATGCCGGAATAAGCGGTGAGTCGGGGTTCGACAAGGCTCGCGAGACTGTGGGCCAAACGAACATATACAGAGCGCCGATGAGCGGAACATAGACCAGCAGCCTCGACCGAAACGGCTTCGGAGTGAGGCCCGCCTTTTTTAGTAGCCACGCACAAAAGTCCTGCAGCGCTACGATGTGACAACCCCAGCCGCAGACAAATCGTCCGAAGATCAGCGTCGCTAAGATCGCCAGAGAAAAAAATATCAGACCCGCATTGATCGCGCCCTGCTGGAGCGTGAACATGGTTTCCGAAGGCTCAATAGGCGAAATCGTAGTTCCCGTGATTCGCCACTGAATGATGTGGGCGATCATCAGGAGATTAAGAATGATGAGCGCCGCAGCCCGCCAGCGGCTGGTTCTCGACTTGCGAATGCCACTTTCCTGAACCGGGGAGTTCTTTAGAACAGGGAGCTGAATCGACCTGTGTTTCTTTACTTCCCGGCTTACACAACCGCTTTTCATACGTCTTCCTTCACTCGGCAAAAACTCATCCAGCCTTTACTTTTCACGTACGCTTATGCGAAAACCTTACGGTCTTATCCATAACATTAGCCCTGACCCCCGAAAACTGGAGATTCAATACCATGTTGAAGAATATCCTGATCCCTCTTGTGCTTCCGCTACTCTTCCTTTTTAGCAATGGTTCGGACAATTCCGCAGCCCGGTTCACAAAGATTAACAAGGGTTCTGACAATTCCGTAGCCCGCGTCAAACAGAATAGCCCACAGAGCCTGGAAAGCCAGACCGGAACTCTCGAAAAGATGATGGTGGCGGAGGGGCGCGCCGCGATGAACATCGATCTAAGCCGGCTGAATGGAATCGATTCCCGTTTGAAAACGAAATCGTTGAATTTCACCGTGGCGCCGGATTCGTTCTTCACAATTCTTGTCTTCAACAAGGTCTTGCGCGGCCCCGAGCTCGGATCGATGGCCCTCATTCCGCAGAGCTACGCGACTCTCCCTGCTGCCTTGGCCGCGTCCATCAACCAGCTCGTCATTGAAAAAGCCGGATGGACTGAACAGTTCGACCTGGTAGTACGCGATGGCAAAACCGGTTTCACGTTCTTCAATATTGAGGGAAATCTCTACGATTACGATGCCAAGTCCCAGGTACTCAGTATCCAGGAGGGAAGACTTCTGGTTTCAGAAGAGTTCGCTGCCCAGCTTGGGCGTAAGGCTGATGCGGGGTCTGTAGTAGGAAGAATTTCTATTACCGCAACGATGCGGACGATCGAAATCACGCACGTGGTCAATGGCGAAAACAAATCTGGGGAACTACCGGCGCCCCTCGGAGCTCTGGTGCCGGGCCCGGACGTCATCGTTGGAGATTTACCCGCCTTGCAGCAATTTGGCAGCAGCGGAACCCAAGTTGGCCTCGCGGTCGCAACGGACTCTTGCAATGCCGGGGTGGAGCCCTTGCACTGGTTTGCCTTGCCACAAAACGACCATCCGGTGATTCCGCAAAATCTCTATCGGATGAGCGGTGGACCCACCAACGACGAACGCTTTGAACAAGTTGGCCAGTCCTGGCTGAAACATGCATTCACTGCTCTGCAACAGGACATCTGCGGCCTCGGCTGCCAGTCCTCCGGTACCGGTACGCTCCTTGGTTCGGGCTGCTCAGATCCTTACTCCGCTAGTCTAAATTCGAGCCAAACCGGTTTGGGTTCGCGCGCGTTTGTGAATCCCTTTACCGGGGCTTACCCGACGGGGAGCGGCGCTGGGGGCCCCAGAGACCACACGGGTCACTCACACAATGGCTCATCCCACAGGATTCTTGTGGAAATGAGCGACCTGAACACAACGCTGAATCCCGGGGCGACTTATTATGCTGAAGCTCAATACGTGACGCCGCATGAGTATGCCTGGTGCCAGACGCATCCTGGGCAATGCAACATGTACAACAATGCTTCCTATCGTCGTTTCAATGTTAGCGGCACGACCAGCTTCAGCTTTTCACCAGTCGGATCTACGGTGCGTACGAAGTCTGCGATCGGTGCCTGGCCGGGATCGACTATCAATCAGGTCGAGCCGGTTCCGGGGGCCGATGGCGTGGCATTCGTCGCCTACAAAGTGACTAATACAGCTCCTGGCGTATGGCACTACGAGTACGCTCTCTATAACCAGAACCTCGATCGCGGGATTCAATCGTTCAGTGTGCCTTTGGCGCCCGGAACTAACATTAGCAATATAGGATTTCATGCGCCGCCTCAGGCGGCGCCAGCTGCCAACGATGGAACGGCGGGAAGTGCTGGGTATAGCAACACTCCCTGGACGCCCACGCAGACCTCCAACTCTCTAACTTGGAACTCTGAAACCCTTGCCCAGAATGCGAACGCGAATGCGATCCGGTGGGGTACCTTGTATAACTTCCGTTTCGATGCTGACCAACCGCCACAGACCACGAATGCGACCGTCGGCTTCTTCAAGACAGGATCGCCAGTGGCTGTTTCGATCCAGGGTCCTGCTGGCGGAGGCCCGACTCCCACGCCGACACCGACTCCCACGCCCACTCCGACTCCTGGACCGGGCGTGAACGTTGCTTTGGCATCGAATGGTGGGACGGTCGTCGCCTCTTCCACCCATAGCTCTGGCCTATTCCCAGTCACTACTGTTAACAACGGTGAGCGCAATGGGGCAGGCTGGGGAAGCGGCACTGGAGGTTGGAACGACGGGACACAGGGAATCTTTCCCGACTCGGTAGAAGTGACCTTTAGCGGTTCGCAGATCATAAATGAGATCGACGTCTTCACCTTGCAGGACAACTACCAGGCACCCAGTCCGCCGACGCAAGTAATGACGTTTACGCAGTATGGAATTACTGCTTTCGACGTGCAGTATTGGACGGGAAGCGCCTGGGTAAATGTCCCTAACGGCAGCGTCGTGGGAAACAACTTAGTCTGGCGCAGGTTCACTTTCTCGGACATCATGACCACAAAGATCAGGGTGTTGGTTAACAACGCACTAGCGAGCTGGAGCCGCATCACTGAGATCGAAGCTTATACGTCGGGAGGTGTTCCCACGCCCACTCCGACGCCGACACCAACTCCGACGCCGACACCAACGCCAACGCCAACGCCAACACCAACGCCTGCACCAGGCGTGAACGTCGCATTGGCGTCGAACGGAGGGATAGCGGTGCCTTCTTCCACCTACAGTTCCAATTTCCCAGTCGTTGCAGTCAACAACGGTGATCGCACTGGTGCAGGTTGGGGTAGCGGTGGAGGCTGGAACGACGGAACAGAGGGAGTTTTCACCGACTCGGTGGAGGTAACCTTTAGCGGGTCCCAAACTATTAATGAGATCGACGTTTTCACGCTGCAAGACAACTACCAGGCTCCCAGTCCCCCAACGCAGGCAATGGCGTTTACGCAGTATGGGATCACTGCTTTCGACGTTCAGTACTGGACTGGAAGCGCTTGGGTAAACGTCCCGAACGGCAGCGTGGTAGGAAACAATCTAGTTTGGCGCAAGTTCACTTTCACGAACATTACTACCACGAAGATCAAGGTGGTGATTAACAATGCGCTGGCGGGTTACAGTCGCATCACGGAGATCGAGGCTTACACGGCGGGTACGAGTGCGACCTTTAATCCGGTTCTAGTTGCCAGCGGTTTACCCAATCCAACGGCAATGGAGTTTGCGCCGGATGGCCGTCTGTTCGTCGCCCAGCAAACCGGCGAGTTGCGGGTAATTGCGAATGGCGCGTTACTGCCAACTCCATTTACCACCGTGACGGTTAACTCACTTGGCGAGCGTGGCCTACTGGGCGTGGCATTCGATCCGAATTTCGCCTCCAATCAGTGGGTCTACGTTTACTACACCTCGCCGACGCCATCCGTTCACAATCGCGTCACCCGGTTCACGGCCTCGGGTGACGTGGCTATGGCGGCGAGCGAGGTGCCGATCCTTGAGCTCAACAGTTTGAGTAGCGCAACCAATCACAATGGTGGAGCGATACATTTCGGGCCGGACAACAAGCTCTACATCGCAGTCGGAGAGAACGCGAACCCCTCAAATTCGCAGTCGATTGGGAACCTGCTGGGGAAGATGCTACGCATAAATGCCGACGGCACCATCCCGAGCGACAATCCGAATACCTTTCCGGGGATCGGCGGCTCGACTACCGGCAACAACCGGGCAATTTGGAGCGTTGGGCTTCGCAATCCCTACACGTTCGTTTTTCAACCAGGTTCCGGCAGGATGTTCATCAATGACGTGGGGCAAACCTCATGGGAAGAGATCAACGATGGCATCGTTGGCTCAAACTATGGTTGGTCAAATTGCGAGGGAGTTTGTGCACCGCCGAATGGAAACTTTCGGGATCCGCTTTTCCAGTATGGGCACGGGACAGGAGCGTCGACAGGTTGTGCGATCACCGGCGGGGCTTTCTACAATCCCGCCGTCGTTACCTATCCGAGCGATAACGTGGGAAAGTATTTTTATGCGGAGTTTTGCAGCGGATGGATCAGACGCTTTGACCCGGCGACCAGCACCTCACAGCCGTTTGCCTCAGGCCTCAGTTCACCGGTGGATTTGAAAGTTGGCCCGGATGGCAACCTCTACTATCTGGTGCGGGGTGGCGGCGGAGCTGTCTTCAAAATCGTCTACAGCTAGAACCAACTCCAGGGCGGCGATAGCGTTCTGTGCTTTCCTTGCCCGGCGCCTTGGAGCATTCATGCCTTTCGTTCCCAATGCAACTGCTTTTTCTTTTTCTCTTGCTAGTGGTCCCCTATATCGTCCTCACTTTAGTGGACCGTTTCTCTGGCCTGAGAATTTCTGCGAGGGCACGCGCAAGAGTTAGCCTTTCACTTTTCTTTCTGTTCACAGCCATTGGTCATTTCATCAAAACCAGCGAGATGACCGCCATGTTGCCACCAGCTATTCCCTACCGCGTCGAGCTGATCTACATCACGGGAGTGCTGGAATTCCTGGGGGCCATCGCGGTGTGGATCCGAGGCCTCAAGAAGCTAACCGGCGTTTGCTTGATCCTGCTGCTGATCGGCGTGTTGCCGTCCAACATCTATTCAGCAATCAATCATGTGGAGTTTGGCGGACATGGGGCAGGTCCGGCCTACCTGCTATTCAGAGTGCCGTTCCAGTTGTTCCTGATTTGGTTGGCCTACTTCGCGACCGATCAGCACTGGTTTCAGGGAAGGCGTGAAAAGCGTGAGTCATCCCCGACTCATTAGTCATTTGTTGTAGCGTCGTTACCAGAGTGCGTTATGGCGCTCGCGGACGCCGTAGGCTTCACGCAACTCAATGCCGCCGGGTAGTGTGCCAGTGTAAGTCCCAAACCAATGGAAGTAGTCGGAGCGGATTAGCAGAAAGTTGTCATGGTGTTCGATGAGCGCCTCGGGTTGGAAGCGCAGAGTGCCGCCTTCGGCGAAGGAAACAGTCGACAGGTCCTCCGCAAAACTGTTCGGTCCTACCTCTTTCGCATCATCCTCGATCCATATCGTGCGTTCGCTTTGGTCGGGCGTGTCGAATAAGCCAGTGATGGCATTGAACGCGACCAGCCGGTCATGCTGGTCCAGCCCTGCACCAGCAGCCCAACGCCAGTGCGTCTGACGTTCGTGGTATCCAGCATTGATGTCTACAAACATGACGCCCTTTACAGGGCGCGTCCTCTCGTTGTAGCGCACACTGCCTTGCGCCTGTTGGCAGTAGTCTTTGTGAGACCAGATATAGGCCTTCCCCGCGGGCCGATAGACCTCGAAGCTGGTGCATGGCTCGAATTTAAGGGCGATCTCTACATTGTCGTCACGCACCTGTACGCGATCCGTGTCAAGTTGCACGCGGTTCGTAAATCTATGCGAGCCTTCCCGGAATTCCTGCGCCTCGCGATCCCAAATCCCCCAATACTCCTGCGCTAACGGCCCGACGCTGGCTCGTGCCGCGCAGAAAGATAACTCTCGACTCCAAAAGGAGACGTAATGCCAGCGCTTTCTCAGCTGTCCGGCTCGTAAAAGCGGGACGCGTTCTGGTGGCAGTGGTACGCCGCGCGGCCGGTCAACGCCGCTGCCGCGATACGGTTGGTCAATCGAGGCGAATGTCATGGGGCATGATCATACCTGATTTTGCAATAGACTCATCCCTTAATCTCAGGCCTTACCCGAACCAAATCCGGCAACAGACCGTCGTTTCGGTGTAACTCCGGAAACTGGATGCTGTCTTTTCCTATTTTCTTTGGCCGGGAAGCAAATTTGCTATCAACTCGTCTAATGATCTGTGATGCGACTTGGTTCATCAAGAAGGGTACTCAGCCGGGAAGCTGGCGCTTTTAGCGATAGGAGAAATGACATCATGACGACGCCTCTGGCCGGCCTGGCCACTTTTTGCCTGGCACTGGTTTCTCTGACTATTGGAGTTGGGACAAGCCATCCGTCCCGCGACACAGGAATGGCGGGCACAGGTCTCGTGGTTCATGAGTGGGGAACGTTCACCTCCGTGGCGGGTCGAGGTGGCCGCCAGCTAATTTGGCGTCCGCTCACCTTTGAGAGCGATCTGCCGTCATTCGTTTACAGTGTGGATAAAGGCCACAGTTGGAGAGGGCACCGTTACCCAACAAAAAGTAACCGGCCCGTCAGCGTACGAATGGAAACACCCGTCCTCTATTTCTATTCAAAGGAAGAGGCGACTGTCAGAGTTAGAGTGGGCTTCCCCAGCGGGGTAATTACAGAATGGTATCCCCAAGCTAGCTCCGCAGGCGACCGGGGCATTGACTGGGGAGAAGTCAGGATTATGCCCGGTGCCCATTTTGGCCTGCCGAACGACTTCCGAGAAAACCACTACTATCCAGCCCGCGAAACAGACGCTGCTCTAGTTCAGGTCCGCACTGGTGAGCAGGCAGAGCATGAGAAGTTTCTCTTCTATCGCGGCGTCGGTAATTTCGGCCTGCCGCTTTCCGTGAGACTCGAAGGGGACAAGGTGAGAATAGCAAATTCCAGCCAGGAGGATATCAAGCAGGTGGTTCTTTTCGAGAACAGCGGCGGCAACATCGGCTATCAGATCCTCAACATGCCCGAGACTCAGGTGATGGTTGACCGCCCTATCCTGAACGACAGGCTCCCGGAGTTGCGTCAGGAAATCAAAGCCATGCTGATCGCGAACGGCCTCTTTGAGAAGGAGGCAGACGCAATGCTCAACACCTGGCGCGACTCCTGGTTTGAGGAAGGGCTGCGCGTCTTCTACCTGATGCCTCGCAAGCACACCGACGCTATTCTCCCCATTGTCATTGAACCAGAGCCGGCCGGCCTTGTTCGCGTGATGGTGGGAAGAACGGAGATCATTACTCCGGAAATGGAACAGAACGTTACTAAACAGATTTCGAGGCTCAGTGGGCGCTCAATTAGCGATCGGAAAGCAGCGCGTAGGGAAATCAACAAGTACGGGCGATTTCTTGAGTCCATACTGACAGAAATCCTGAGGCAGTCGCCCGATATTCAGCTCAAGACGGAAGTAGAAGGACTGTTGGAAGAAATGAAGTAGAGGTCACCCCTTTGACCATACTCGCGACAGCGCCTTTAGAGGCACCAGCTAGACTTCCGATCAGTCTTGCTGAACTGGAGCGACCAGATCCAGAAACTTTCTTCGGTATTTTTCTTCAGGCATCAAGCAGACATCGTATTTCCCGAAGATGCTATAGCGATTGCGCGCTATCAAATTGTAAAGCGCATCGCGTAGCGATTTTGGCAGCACCCCACCTATTCTTAGAAGGCCCCAACCGCGACCGAGCCGGCCGAGGACATGCAGAGCAGCGTCCGATCTCTCGAGGAGACGTTGACTTGGCTCTCCGTAGTCAGCAAGTGCGTAAAAAGTATCGAGGTCGACGACCTTGATGTCATATCGCTCCAACAGAGACGCCGCAAATTTACTCTGGAGCGACGCGAACCGAAAGTGATCGTTCGAGTCACGTTTAAGCAAAAACTGATTGAGACGATTGCAAAGGCCGCAAACGCCATCGTAGAGAACCAGTGTGTTGGAATTAGTGTCAGGCACAGCATCTCAGGTCGTGAAACGTAAAGGAACCGGGTGCAGGTAGACCTTTGCTGATCTGGTCGTCGGTGAACCTCCGCGTGGGAACCAGATCGTCGGGAAGCGAGTCACAGGGCAGCGCCGGCTCCAACACTCCTTCTGAAAGAATGCGCACCTGCGCCCGGGCCACGAGCGGCACCTTCATCGTCAATTCCCAAAAGCGCGCGAGCATGTAGTGCATCCACACGGGGGCGCGAACCATGCGAACCTTGTTCCCACTAACCCGTGCCACGCGCCGAACCGCCTCGCTCAAGTGAAGTTCTTCGGCCCCGGTGACGGCGACAGTCTGACGGCCCAATCGGCCGTAGACCAGGGCTGCCTGGAGAATCTGGACCAGGTCTTCAATAGCCAGCGGCCGGATGCCTTTCTCCTTTAGTCCCACCATCGCAAATATCGGAAACGTATGCAGGGCGTGGCTGAGGTGATCCAGCATATGATCGCCGAGTCCGTAAACCATGCCGGCCCTAACGATCGTGTAGTTAAGCCCTGAGTTGCGCACAATCTCTTCGGCAGCCCATTTTGATTCGTGATATGGCGAACCGCAATTGGGACGTGCTCTCAAGAAGCTCATCAGAGCAACTCTCTTTACTTTGGCTTGCTTCGCAGCCTCGACAACGTTCTGCGTGCCCACCACATGCACCTTGCGATAGGTCTGATTACCTATCTCACGGTTGATCCCGGCGCAATGGGCTACCGCTTCACAACCGGCGAAGGCCTGCAGAAGCACGTCCTGATCTGAAAGATCACTGGCCACGAATTTCATCTCCTTGGAGCCGTCGACTTCGGACCCGGTATTTTTCCCACGCCCCACCAGGACAACTTCGTGGCCTTCTAAGGTGAGACTCCGTGCCAAATGTCGTCCAATGAACCCATTTCCACCTGTAACTGCGATTTTCATTTTTGCCTTCCTTCCACTGTTGACTCTGGGTCTTCTGAATCAAGCGGCAAACCTTCTCGCAATTCGTCCACGAGACTTAGAGCTCTCTTGCGCAAAGGACGCATCAGAGGATTGCTAGCCAGCGAAATAACTCTGTCTAAAAGGTCAACTGAGTGGTCTATCAATCGATAAGTGCGCGCGCGTTTCCGCGAGGAATCATGAATCCAAAAGAGAATAATGCCCATGTGATAGAGCCAGAGCAGGTATGGTAGTTCGACCCGCAGATCTTCTGGAATACGCGCTTTTGATTTCGTTACTACGTCTGCGAAGAGCTGAATGCTTGCCTGGCGGACCGCATCGGAGGCGGTGGCGAAAGGATTCAGCGCGCTTTGAGGATGGGCGGCCGTTTTAAAAAGCGCGCCGGCAAATTCGTGATACGGCTCAAGCGTGGCAATCTTGAGACGCATCACGTCGAGCAGGCGCGCTTTCAGACTCAGCTCCTTTTCCAACATGGGAAGTGATGCAGCCAGATGCTCCTGGTGAGTGCGGTGGTAGAAAGCCTGAATGAGGAGTTCTTTCGACGGGAAGTAATAGTAGGCATTACCCAACGAGACTCCGGCCTTCCTGGCGATCGCACGCATCGTCGTCGACTCATATCCGTGATCGCGAAACATCTTCAAAGCGGTCTCCAGGATCAGAGCCTTTGTCTGGCCGCCTTTGGTGGTTGATACCTTCCTCCCAATAGGACTCATGGAGTCACCTCGTCAGACCGGTGGCCCGACTAATCTGATATCGATGCTCAGAGATCATTGAGACGACCCGGCGAGTGGTGGGCAACAGTGCGGGCGAGGAAAGCCGGTACGCCCATTCACGATACTGCGAGAGCGCCCACAGAACCATGAGCCAGGCTTTCGGACCCATGAAAACTTCTCCTTGATCACCGATGACTGTTAGGTCATTGGCAGTCAGATCGTGGTCTAGATGCGGAAAACGAAGACGCGCTTCTGCTGACTTGCAGGGCACGAAGACCAGTTCAATCAGTTTTCGCTGTTGCTCGAGCCACTCGTGCGCCCTCCGGCAGAGTCCGCACGTAGGATCGTACAGGACCGTTAGCGCTGTCATATCCTCAGGCCTCCTGCACCCGCGTATAGGCATCGGGTGCGACGGGCGGCGGCCCGTTCACTAAACTGGCTCGGCGGCGCATGCGGCTAAAAATGAAAAGGTTGAAGAAATGCATTGCGCCCAGGACCAGTAGCACCATCCCCACCTTAACGGACAGTGCCTCAATGCCCTCCTGCGGCGTTGCCACGTCGTAACCCAGCTTCAAGGCGAGGCTGACGTAGCCAAAGTTGATCAGGTAGAAACCGACCACCAGCAGGTGGTTGACGGAATCCGCCAGAGCTTCGTTACCGTGGAACACATCTACGAGGAAAACGCGCCCGTTCTTATGAAGCGTGCGAGCAACCCAGATGGTGAGTCCAATACTGATGGACAGGTAAATCAGGTAGGTGGTTATCCCTATGGTCATTGTGAACCTCCTTCCAAATTTGAACACGTTCAACTACGGGCCAGACTACGCCCATAGTTAGAGGGTGTCAAGAGGTTTCTTGAACGCGTTCAAGATTATTGAAAAAGCTGACATCTGACGCGTCAGCTCACAGGGTTCAGCCTATTTGCGGAGATGGGCCCGCTACGAGAATGATGGGGTTTTACGGGGATATCTGCTCTAGCTTAAGGCTCCACCAGGTGCTTCTTGATATTGCGCTGCCATGACTCGTAGTTTCTGATGCGCCTCTTGGCTTGCTTGTGAGTTAGGTTCATTTCCCGCGCCACATAGCTGATTCGCTCAGAGCGATCGTTCTTCTTGTCCCGAGGGTCCCCGGGCGCTTTCAAATAAAGCTTGTATGCGAACGTCCACTCCTGCTTGACCTCTTCGGTTGCCTGTTGTCCACGCAGTTCCGGCATCTTTACCTCTTAAGGATTAATTGGATTGAAAAACGAAATTGCGGCAGCTTCGAAATGCTTAGCTTTATTACTCGGCAACGCTCTGGACTGCGCCGTTGAGCGGTACATACTAACATACGAGGGAAAACTCGTTGCAGACTAAAGTTCGGGGAAGCGGAGATCCGCTCCCCTCAGCTGTCCCTGACTGCCGCCTCGTGACTGGGGTATGATGGCGCGATGAAAAACAAACAGATAATTTTGGCTAGTCGGCCGACTGCCATGCCTGCCCAGGACAATTTCGCGATCGTAGATGCAGAGTTACCGCAACCGAGGGATGGAGAGGTCCTGGTTCGAACTCGCTACCTGTCTGTCGATCCGTACATGCGTGGTCGGATGAGCGACCGCAAGTCTTATGTGGCCCCGTTTGCTGTAAATGAAGTCATGAATGGTGGCGTGGTTGGTGAAGTAATTGAATCGCGTTCAGCCGCCTTTAAACCCGGCGACATCGTAACCGGACAACTCCCCTGGCAGCTTTACACCGTCGCCAAAGCAGCAGAACTAAGAAAGATTGATCCGAACCTGGCTCCGGTTACAACCGCTCTGGGAGTATTGGGTATGCCGGGTCTGACTGCCTACTTCGGTCTGATGGACATAGGTAAACCCCGAGAGGGAGAAACCGTCGTCGTTTCCGGCGCGGCAGGTGCGGTGGGGATGACTGTATGCCAGATCGCCAAGATCCAGGGCTGTCGAGTAGTTGGTATTGCAGGCAGTGACGAGAAAAACGAATATCTGGAGCACGAGTTGTGGGTCGACCGCACTATCAACTATAAGACAGCCGTTGACATGAAGCAGGCCCTGAAGGATGCGTGCCCCAACGGAGTGGATATCTATTTCGACAATGTCGGCGGATCGGTTTCAGATGCAGTGCTGCCGCTCGTTAACAAGGGTGCGCGAATAATCATTTGCGGGCAAATCTCACTCTATAACCTTGAACAACCTGACGTTGGGCCGCGCCCTCAACCGTACCTGTTAGTCAATCGTGCGCTCATGCAGGGATTTATTATCACGGACTACGCTCCCCGCTTTGCCGAGGGAGTGATCCAACTGGGGCGGTGGTTGGCTGAAGGAAAGATGAAGTACGCCGAGAACATCGTTGATGGGTTTGAGAATACTCCGCAGGCCTTTCTGGGCTTATTTAGTGGCGAGAACTTGGGCAAGCAATTGGTAAGAGTAGAAGACTGAATGACTCAGAAGCGGTGAGACGGGCGGCCGACGTGGATATGGGGTCCGGTGGCCGTGCCTGGGATTGCCGTCCGGAATGCGAGAAAGGGAATTCCATTAGCGCGAAGGTAGTTCATTAACAACTGACCTTCAGGGGCGTCCGGATGAAGAGACACATCCATGGCATTGCGATGATCCAGACGCCAGCGGTCGTGAATTGCTCCCTGACCAAATACTCCAACCGGCAGCTGCCTCTTGAACGAATCCTGGAAGAATCGTTGCACTCTCCACGCGTCTGACAATGCCCACGTACCGGCACCACTGAAGCGGATATATGACGTAGTCCTCACCAGGCTTCCCTTGCGCAATGGTGTCCTGGACATCTGAGCCTCGGCTTGGGCTTCGAGCATCGTATCGGCAATCTGGGTGTCGGCATTTGCCATTTGGCTTTGGGCCTCGTTGATTTTCCCTTTTGCGGCAGCCACCGCAGTTTCCGCTTCGACGAGCTGGTTTCGCGAGATGAGTCCTTCGGCGAACAGTTTTTGTGCTTGAACCAGTTTTTCCTCTGAACTGCTCACATTACGCTCGTAGATAGCCAATAACTTCGCAAGGCTCGTTTTGTAGTCTTTGGTCGCCTTAATGAAGTCCTCGCGGAGCCGTGATAACTCGTTGGCCGGCCTGGTTTCTGTACGTTTCCTTGTCTGGGCGTTGGCGTCTACTTGGAATAAGAGTGCCACGGCGACCAGCAGCGGGAGTCCATTTGACCGAACTTTGTGTATTATTGCCAGAATCATCGATTTCTTCCCAAAAGAAGCTAACGTACGATGCCTGCCCAAAGTTTAGTTCCTGGCTGAGCGCCTGTACAGTTCCCACAGTTGCCGTTGGGCCTCGTTTCCATGTAGCTCGGGTCTCGCCTTGCTTGTTGCCCTGTAATAGTGCATAGTGACGCACGGTTAATCCTTCTCTCGCGCATCGACGGTGATGCGCCCCGCGCGGAAGTTTACTAGCGCTGGCGTTTTTGGATGGTTCGAGAGCAGGCTGAT
>JAMQPI010000149.1 GCA_023717565.1 Pyrinomonadaceae bacterium
GGTCGGGCCACCGTTAGATGGAACAGCAACGCGACGTTCCTGGTGTCCTTGATTCCTTCGTCAACTGCCCAGCCATTTTCACGGTACGCGGACCCCGCCAGAGCATATCCCCCGGCAAGAAGTGCAGTCTCAAGCGCCGCACTCGGAGCAATATCAGCGTTACGGTTGTCGACCTCACCAGGGTGGTCGGCTTTGTCGCGATAGCCATGCGCATACACTAACAGTGTGCCGTTCCAAACGGCGGGCACACGGATGCGATACGGAGCGCCGAACAACTCTCCTGACAAATCCAACGGACCAACCTGTGGCGGCGTTCCGTGATGACTCTGAACCACCGGAACGGGAAGAGCCGTAGCAAAAAGAAGCAGGCTGACAAAAGCGAAGACAAGTAATCGTCTGGTGTTTCTCATGTGCTCTCCTTTACTGCACGTTAATGCGCAGTGAACCAGTTACTCGTGGACCCAGTGAGTGGACCAGTGAGACGAATGGTTTCATATGCTCTGCGTATTTCTATTCAGTTTTCGGGTTTTGTCGCAGCAACCTGCCTGCGGCGGTGTCGTTGAGTGCGCCGAGATTAGCACGAATCCGCAGTGGATTGCGAACTACAGGTCTGCGAGAGATCGTGGGCCCGTTACGAGTGCGCCGGTGCAGATATTGCAAGCTGGGTGATTGTGTTGATAGTCTACCTCCGCAAAGTAGCTCGAACCTCGCAAGCAGTCCCATCTTCGGTAACCACTCAGGAGTTATCATGCGCACCACTCTCACGGTCATTTCAACCTCCGTCGATCTTGAGGATCAAAATGAACTAACGCTCGATCTCTGTCGCACAATCAACAGCGAAAGTACTGTCACCGCCGTCCCCGCCGAATCGACTCACCAGATTCCCGGCAGCAAAGGCGATGTGCTTACGATGGGTTCGCTTGTTCTCGGCTTGGTTAGCAGCGGCGGTGTCGTCGTTACTTTGATCAATATCTTCAAGTCGTACCTGGAACGCGGTCGACCAATCGAACTAGAACTCGAGCACCCTGACGGCAGAAAACTGAAGATCAAATCGGAAGACGTCTCGCAGGAACAACTCGATCAAACCATGAAAATAGCTCAGGAGTTCTTCGGAGTCTCTGCATGAGCGAAGCAAAGTATGCCGTCCTCATCGGCAACAGCGAGTTTCCTCAGGATCCAAAGCTGCTCCAACCACTGCGGTGCCCCCCTAAAGACATAGCTGCGCTCAACAGCACCTTGAAGTCACCTAAGCACGGGCGCTTTACCAAGACCATCGTTCTGGAAAACAAAGCCTCCGATGAAATACTTCGCGAAATAAACGAAGTCTTAACCGACGCGCAAAAAGGCGATCTGGTCCTGATCTATTACTCGGGTCACGGTAAGTTAAACGTTCTCGGCGCCCTGCATCTGGCGACAATCGACACCAGGCTCAAGATTTTGGACACCACCGCTATTCCGGTGCGTCGCATCCGAGATCTGATGGATGCTTCGGCGGCGAACAAATTCATCCTGATCCTTGATTGCTGCTACAGCGGCAAGGTCGGAGATGCGTTTCTAAAAGGTGGAGTTGAGGAGCAGTTGCAGGAAGTGTCGGGTGGGAACAGCGGTCGTGGCATTTACATCATGACTGCCTCCACGGGTATTCAGGTCGCCCAGGAAAAGGAACGCGACGAATACAGCCTGTTGACGAAATACCTGCTCGACGGCATCCGCGAGGGAAAGGCGGATTTTGACGATGATGGTTCGGTGACGATCAGCGACTTGTTCAAATACGTGTCCGAGAGCATGCGGCAGGAGAGCTTTCAGGCGCCGATGAAATGGGATCTGAACGTGCAAGGGGATTCACTGGTTATCGCCCGAACCGGACAAGCCAAGGGAACACGTCGTGGGAACGAGATCGAACAACTGCTCTACCACCGGCTGCGTTTCCGCGATCGATACATCATTGCCGGCCTGACAGTTGGAGGAGCACTGGGCGGCGGCCTCGGTCTGTTCCTAATGCGATTGCCAATCTCACTCTTGTTGTTCGGCAGTAATGATTTTATTGTGACGCGCCTCTTCACCCTGTTTTACAGCGGCGCGATCTTCGGCGGGGCTTTGGCGCTGGGCATAGCACTGGCGGCGCAGTTGTGGAAAGCCGGCGAGGATCCGGAGAAACAATCTGCGCCGCTTAGATGGGCCAGGAAATCCAGAAGTGCGTCCAATTTGGCGTTGCTGCTTTGCACGGTGACCTTCGCAATTGCGTATCTCTGTCTTGCCGTACTCGGCGGAATAGATCTGGAAATGAAAAGGCTAATTCCAAGTCTGGCTATTGGATTAGCGCTTGGGTTCGGCTTGAGTCTGTCGCTCTATGGACAGCCAACCGCTGGCACTCGTTTAGGTTGGCGCGGTTGGACACTTCGGATTGGTATCGCGGGTATCGTGTTCGCGCTGGTGCAGCTGCATTCTGTTGTTGATCGGACCGCAACCCTTCCGATCGTGACCTGGGGAACTGAATTCTACGCGCGCTATCTGGTCACCAGCGATTCTCGCTGGATGCAGGAAATGTCGGCGCGCCCTAGCTTACTATCATACGTTGCCGAAGGTGATGCTTTCCTCGTCGGCATTGCTCTCGCGGTCGGAGTCACGCTCGGCTTAACGAAAGCCGCTGATTCCCTCGCCCGCTGGGTGGCAACTGTCCAACCCGACCGTGAATGAAGGAGCTTACTTCATGAAACATCCATCTCACTCCACCTTGCTTACGAGCGCCTTCGCTATCTTTTTGCTCTTGTCTATGACGGCGGCTTGCAACTGGCCTAAACCACCGGAGAAAACCGAGGACCAGCGTCCAACAACTCCTTCGCCAACAGTCAGTCCTTCGCCGGTAATCGAAGCGCGTCTGCGCCGTTACCTTCTCAATGTAAGAGTCACGGATCGTAACGAACAGTCATGGGAATCTCTTTTAGATGACTCCTGGCGCACAATTTCGGGACGGAGTTCAATCCAAACAGATGACAATGGCGAAGGCTGGTTGCAGCTCCGGGAGTGCATGCTCATCTATGTATTTCAAACAAGTCGAATGGTAACGGCGCGATGTTCAAAAGCAGAGTCGGAGAGTGGGCATAGCAACTGTTTGATTGAAGGCTCGGCTGTTTTCAACAACCGGTGTGATGCGCAAGCTGAGCAACTGATTCAGACGCCAACTGCGGAAATAACGCCCCACGGCACCTGGTTCTCCGTTACCTACCTACCAAAGCAGCAACTGACGCTAGTAATGGTTTTTGACGGAGTGGTCAGTGTCAGGCCCATCACCGACATTAATACGCATTCCCAGGGAGAAACGACAGAGATAGGTCCGGGACAGGCTTGGTTTACAGTGCCTGACAACAAGTTGAATGCGGGCGATGACAATCTTACAGGCAAGCGAACCGTAACATTTGTTTCCGAAAACCAGAACATGATTAAGACGTTGGCAGGCACGTGGATGGACCGAATTCGTGAACGAGCAAAACAAGATAGCATTCAGCTGCCACCCCTTGATGAGCCTGCAACGCCTACGCCTACGCCTAAGCCAACTCCAACGCCGAAGCCTACGCCGACACCTAAGCCTCCCGATGAAAGAGTGACAAACGGACCGGGTGTTGGCGACATCAACTGTGACTGTCAGCACGTTGAAGCGGGGTTGCTGACGAGAGAGTATCGGAACCAGTGTTTGCGGGCGGAGCTAAGCCTTAAGAAAGAATTTAGGGAGTCGAAGCGCGTTACCGGCCGCTGCGATCCGGTAGCATCGGGCCCGAAGGCGAGACCGAGATAGGTACAGGACAGATAATCGCGGATTCCCTCCACTTCCATTTCGCGTGAGTGAGGTTTCTGGTGGGAGGAAGAAGGGGCGTATAGCTGTCGCGTAATCCTTTTCTGTGCGAATGTTATAATGCCTGAGGCACAGGACTCAGCAGTTTAGGTTTGGGGCATGAGGACTCTCCTTCGTGAGGTAGTGAGGATCGAAGAGCAACCACATCTTATGGCATCTTTCCGAAGTTGGCGGCAAAAGACGGCCATCGATGGATTTAGACCGACCAAGGCGGTTTAGATCGGCGTCTCAGGGACAAGACCGCCGACGTCGGTCTAACACCGCCGCTGACCGAAAACACCGCCAGTGGCGGTCGAATCAAGCGTTATGCCGCTGACCATAGAGCCATGCATGTGATGAAACCGGATCGTCTTCTAATAGTGACCTTGGTTCCTGTGCTAGTCGCAATGTTTACGACGCCCTGTCTGGCCCAGGGAACTTGCAACATCAAGACTTTCCGTATTGAGCGGGTTAAAGGCCAGGTTGTGTACAAAGTGCATGACGAGATCGTGGCGAACGCAAGTGTCGAACTCAGACGCCATGGCGGTGATGAAGCTCTAATCTCCTCAACGGAAACCGATGCCCGCGGTACTTTTGAAATCCTGAATGTTCGTCCCGGTACTTATTGGCTCTTCGCTTGGAAGTCGCCACACCTGCTCAAATATGCGGTTAAGCTGAACGTTGTTCGAAGCGGCAAGGGAACGCGCTCCATGAAACCGATTCTTATTAAACTTGGTGCCAGCCCTTTGGAACCTTGTGGCGGCGGTGACGCCACTTGGCTTCATTGACGCGGCATAACAAATCGGGTATGAAAGTCGAAGTCAAGCACAAAGATCTCCCCTGCCGCCAAAGTCTTGATTGACTTCGAGGGCTGTTTACGATACGCCGGCTGGCGTTTCAAGCTGCGTCATTGAGTTGTCTGCGAGTCACCACGT
>JAMQPI010000150.1 GCA_023717565.1 Pyrinomonadaceae bacterium
CCGACAGAGCATTGGCACGCTTAGGTTGCATGACTCTATTGCCCTCTCTCATGGGAGATTGAGTTAAAGGTTCTTGGTTAAATTACTTAATGACAGCGCAACGGATCTATCGGTTCGAACGTTGGTTAGCTGTACTGAAAAATGTAAGGAAACCCCCGGGGACTTTGCTCGAGGTCGTGAACTCTTCCAGTTATTGCTCGGATCAGAAAATTGGGGCGTGTCAAAGCGAAACGGACAATTACTGAATCGTCGCACTTTAACATGAAGCCCGTAGGCGCGCAAGAAAATATCTGGTTATTTGGCCCATGGTAGGAAAACCCCACGTTTTAGTTGTCGATGACGACCCAGACAAACTGGGCCTCCTGGAAGTCGCGCTGACCATGGCCGGGTACGAGGTTCGTACAGCCAGGGACGGCGAGGAGGGCCTGGCCGAGGTTGCCTCTTTTCAGCCCGATCTGGTGGTCTCCGACATAATGATGCCCGGGATGAACGGTTACGACCTGGTTCGCAAGATTAGAGAGAATCCGCAGACAAAGTTCATTCCGATCATCCTGCAGACAGCCGCCGGGTTCAGAGCCGCCGATGAGCGACTGGGCTCCGAAGTCGGCGCGTTGGGCTATATTACAGACCCTACAGATCTGGACTTACTTCTCTCTCGAGCGCGGACTCTGCTTGAATTCAAGGCTTATCTGGATACTTGCGAGGAGGAGGCTTCGACGGACCATCTGACCGGTCTGGCAAATCGCCGCCGGTTTGAACGCCAGCTCGAAAGGGAGGTGGCGCGCACCATTCGTTACGGCCATCCATTTTGTCTTCTGCTCCTCGATATAGATCACTTCAAAGAAGTTAATGATAACTACGGACACGTTAGGGGCGATGAAGCGCTTCGGAACGTTGCCAAAACACTGCAAGAAGGCACCCGCGGCATAGATTTGGCTGCCCGCATCGGCGGCGATGAGTTTGCGATCCTCCTGACGCAAACAAACCTCAGGGGGGGAATAGAAGTGGCGGAACGACTTCGCCTCGCAATTAAAGGGATTCAAACACCCGGTGTTGCTGAATTAGCGGCCAGTTTTGGCATTGCAGAATGCCCCTCTTCGACGCAAACTGCTCGAGAACTTCTGTTGACGGCTGATGTTGCCCTATATGAAGCCAAACGGCAGGGACGCGACCGCATAGCCCAGGCGCCGTCAGCCGAGTCGAACTCGGAACAGACCGTGAACGTACAGTAAACGGTGTCGGTTTTCGGGTGGTTCGTGCCGGATTTATGGGTCTACACTGTTTCCGGCTTCCTTTTTCGGAACCACGCCCGATCCTACACTCGGCTCTCCGACATCAAAACCCGTTTTCATAGAGGAAGCGATGGCTGATTACAAAGAGAAGATTGATGAATGGCAGCGAGCGGCGCGGCGCAAGGCACGCGAGCTTGATGAGAAGTACGCAATCTCCGATCTGGTTGAGGAGGGATCTCGGGCCGCTGAGAAGGCCGCCAAGCGAGGCGCTGAAACTCTCTCCAGTGGGGCGGGGAAAGTACGTGCCGAAGCGGAACGGTTAACAGACGAACGTGAGGTTGGTGATGCGGCCAAACATCTAGCCGAAGAGGCATTACGAGGGGCAAAGCAGGCCGGCAAGGTTGTCAGCGGGGTGGCCGGAGGCGCGAGCCGGAAAGCCAGCGAAGCCATCAATGATGCGAAGACATACTACGATCGCGCTTCACAGATTTACGATACCGGAGCAAAGTTCACAAGGGCTTCGACAGCAGCCACCGTCGGACTAATCAAGGCCCGCGACTGGATTAAGGAGAATCCCGGCAAGGCAGCGATGGTCTCCTTTTCACTTGTTCTCGGCGTGAGAATGGGTGCTTCCTTCCCCGGCCTCGACTCGGTGCTCCTGGGCTCGCATCCACACTGGCTTACACATTCCGGGCTGCCGGTTTTTGGTCTGCAAAAACTCAGCGAGAAATTCGACCGTCACCTACGTAAACAGGAGGAATTGATCGCGCAGGGCAAGCTCAGCGAAGCGGAGCGTAAACGCGTCGAGTTTGAACGCAACATGACGAAGTACGTTGGCGCTCCCTTGCTTGGTGCTTTCAGTTGTGCTGCCGGGGCGGTCATGTTTGCCCAGATCGTACAGCCTGGTCAAATAACCGGAGCGCCGATCAGTTGGCTACTCGGCGGCAATCCATTTCTCGACGGCGTCTGGCTTTTTGCCAACGGGGTCATCTGCTTTCATCAGGGTTATAAGTTCTTCATGATTGCCCTGGCCGACCAGGAAGAAGTGGCGCGCGTGGTGCGCGAGATCAAGGGCCTACTGCCCGCGGTGGCTACTTCCTAAAGTTCACCGATGGATTAGTGCCTCTTGAGTCAGACTTTTCGGCCAACGGCGATTGCTGCATTAGGTAATGCTTATTGGGAAGGGCCAGAAGCAAAGGGCGAAGACGATCAGAGTGACGACTGCGATCCAGATACGAACGGATCCGAGGGGCTCCATCTCTTCGGGTTCCGGGTGGCCCACTCGCAGCATGATGGCTAACAGGATCGTGTAGAGAAATCCACTCGGGCTCCTATACCAAACAAAGCCCAGCACTGACAACACTGCCAACACTGCGAAGGCAACCCGACCAATGATTCTGTGAGCCCGTTGGCCAAAGATGGCAAAGGTCCCGTGCCCGCCATCGAGTTGCCCCACCGGCATCAGATTCAAACTCGTCACCAGTAAGCCAATCCATGCCGCCATATAGTAGGGATTGATGGGGGAGTAGGGATCGAGAGTCGCACCTGCCAGTCTCGCCAGTAATCGAAATAGCAGAGGGTCGTGAAATACCACTCCATAGCCGCCATCCGGCACCGGAGGCTGCATGCTCAACACGCCTACCAACGCGATCGGAACTGCCACCACAAAGCCAGCCAAGGGCCCAGCCAATCCGATATCAAACAGTGCGCGCCGCGAAGGAATCGGTGACTTGATCTTGATGAATGCGCCAAAGGTCCCGGCCAGGAATAGCGGTGGGGCCGGAATGAAAAAGGGCAAAGTGGCAGCAACGCCATAACGACGGCAGGCGACGTAGTGCCCCATCTCATGAGCAGTGAGGATGGCGAGCAGCGCGGCCGAAAAGACCAACCCGTTTGCCAGGAGGTATGGATCGTGAACAGTGAGACTAAACAGGGCGATAACGTGGCGAAGATAGTACACCGGAACGAATAACAGATAATCGATCACGCTTCTCAGAGGGGGTGGTGCGACCATTGGTTCGGGGGCAGCGAAGATTAGGCCGGCGATCGTTGTCGTTACGATGGTCATCAAGAAAAGGCTTGCGTGGAGCATCCACTCGCGTGCAGTGGGACGCGGAGCTACTCGCGGCCTGACGCTTTGACCAGCATTCACAAAGGGAGGGATTGCCTGGGCCGATTCTGCCATTGGGTGTTGGTAACAGTTCAAAAGGCTAGATTCTGGAGGCCTATGTTCCAGTCTCTAGCCCTGAGAAAGCTCGAATTGGGGCGGTCCTTCTACCTAAAAATCTGAATCGCTTTCGCCGGAATCATCGTCCGTTATCTCGCCATCCTCGTGGGCCTGCAGTTCCTTCCCGGGCTTGAATCGAATCGTCTTGCCGGAAGGAATCGCCACCTCTTCACCCGTCCTGGGGTTTCGGCCCACGCCACGTTTGCGGGGCTTTACCACAAACACGCCAAAGCCGCGTAGCTCGATTCGCTCACCTCGCGTGAGCGCTTCCTTCATCGAGTGGAATAGCGCATCAACCGCCTGTTCCGCCTTCATCTTGGGAACTCCGGTCTTTTCCGCTACCCGGTTGATGATGTCCAATTTGATCACGACTTCAGCCTCCGTTTACTCCAGGAAGGTATCCTAACTGTCCGGATTGAGGTTGCGATGATAGAGAGCGGCAGCGAACGCTGTCAAGCAAACGCAAACGGTTCAACGAGTTCGCCGGGAAATGAGCAGTACTGACAGAACTTTGAAGCAGACTGCTGGGGGCGGTGAGGCCCAGCCGATCTAGGGCAAAGATCGCGTTTGACAAGGATGTGTGCGCCAGCTAACCTCACCTTTGCTCCTGTAGAGCAGCCGGCACCCAGCGTTTGAAAGAGTGTTTGAACGAGTGAAAGCATCTTTTCGATAACCAATATGTTAGGAATTAGAACCCGTCGTCCGCCGCCTTTTGGTGGAGTACATGCCAGCGACGACAAAGACATTCAGATTCAGATACCCGAGCAGGAGTCCCAGGCGAATCTCTGGGGCGAAGCCCGCCTGCTGCTGCGCGATCTCCTGTTCGCCTTGATGGTGGCAGTGCTGGTCGTCGTGTTCGTCGTGCAACCCGTAAAAGTAGAGGGTACGTCTATGCTGCCCAGGCTGCATGATGGCGAGAGAATCTTTGTAAACAAGCTGATCTATTATGACGAGTATCGCTGGGCCCCGAAGATCGATCGGGGCGACATAGTCGTGTTTTGGTTTCCTGACGACCCTTCCAAGAGCTATATCAAGCGAGTCCTTGGTCTCCCCGGTGACACGGTGGAAATACACGAGGGGATTGTTCGTGTGAACGGTAGGGATCTGCATGAGATATACCTGGATTCGAGGTTTAACCTCGCGCATCGGAGCCAGACCCCGGTTTACGTCAGGCCAAACTACTACTTTGTGATGGGCGACAACCGCGACAATTCGAGCGACTCTCGAATCTGGGGACTGGTACCCAAGAAGTACATATACGGTAAGGCCCTGTTGCGGTACTGGCCGCTAAATGCAGCCAGCGTAATTCATCATGAGAACGTCTCACCCGCTGTCCCCTCTCCGTCATCATATCGCCCCAACTTGCAGGAGACTCCGAGGGAGAATTTCGATCAGGAGTAATTCGTATTTCTTGTTCCCTGGTTTCGGAATGCTTAATTGGTTGCGACTCGTACTAATGTTGTTCTACGCGCCCGCGCAGGCTATGCGCGAGGTCCGTGACCGGGGTGCATTGGCACCCACCGGACTGGTCGCGCTCCTGGCTCACGCATTGTTCTTTTTCGCACTCTCCTGGTTCTACCTGGGGCACCTCGTCAACCCTGGTCAGCCGCTCGCAATAGTCTTTGTGTTGTTCCAATCTGCCGGTTCCCTCGTGATCATTGCTCTTGTCTTCTGTCCGCTTACCCTCTTTCTGGCAAATATCTTTGAGCGACGGGCAAGTTTCAGGTTATTGCTGCAACAAGAGTATGCCGCGTTGGCGGCAACCATGTTTTATGCCCTAACCGCAGCAAGCTTGATTACGACGATTCTCACGATCGTCGGTCGGCTTACAGGTGTGCAACGGGCACTATCGGGCCGGATGCTGGATGTAGTGATGGAACAACGTAGTCAGGTAAATCCGGAAGTTCTGGCTGCCATCGAACAAGGAATTCTTACTCCCGAACTAATTGCCGCTGGCCTTTCCGTAATGGTGTTGGCAGCGGTCTTTGCTGTCTGGGCGGTCCTGGCCCTGCGAACAGTTTTTCGTCTTTCCTGGTTTCGTGCCGTGATCGTGGTGTTGGTCAGTGGCACGTTGCTCCTGCCGGCTTACAAGTTGATGCCCATCGTCGGCACCATTCTGGCATCGCCTTTTCTGCTAGTGATGGTGTTCTTGTTGTTGCGCGGCTATGTCGGCGAGTTCACGCGCACGCAACGGGCACGCGAGTCGTTCAGGCAGAACCTTGAAGCCGCCACGCTAAATCCGGCTGACGCATCGGCGCACTACAACCTGGGTCTTATTCATCAACAACGTGGCGAACTGGAACTGGCGCGCGAGCGGTTCGAACGAGCGTTGCAGATCGACGATGACGAGGTCGATGCGCATTACCAGCTCGGACGAATTGCTCGAGAACAGAAGCGCTACGCGGATGCGGTTAGACATTTTGAGCAGGTGGTGTCGCGCGACCGCTCACATGCGCAGAACGAAGTCTGGCGTGAGGTGGGGGCAACTTACTTGGCCGCAGGTCAGTTTGAAGACGCCCGCAATGCTCTGGAACCATTCCTCGATCACCGACCCTCGGATCCCGAAGCTCTCTATCTAATGGGCCGGGCGCACGCGGGCATGGGCCATCAGCGCGAGGCAGCCAGCTCGATGCAAGCCTGCATTGAAGCCGTAAAAACCGCGCCAGCTTACAAATATCGCGCCGACAAACGATGGCTAAATGAAGCGCAACAGTTTCTGCGCACCCAGGCCGGCGCTTGATTATGCCCCGCGCCGCGAAAGGATCGACAATATTTTCCGATTAGTCGCTACTCTGACACTTCGCGCCTTAGCTCTGGCTTGTGTATTCAGCTTTGCGGCCTCTCCAGCGCTATGTCAAGAAGACGCTTGTAGCAAATTCCGGCAGACTCTTAAAACAACTTACGACTTTAAACCATCGAAACTATCCGAAGCCGATCGGACTGCGAAGTCGGAGCAGATGGATAGCTTCTGGACTATGGTTGAGCGCAACAAGGAGGAACTCCTGCCGTGCTTGCGCGCAGCGGTCGGAGATCCGAAAAGCGACGCTTGGTTCCGATTTGACGGTAGCAACCTGCTGGTTACAGTTGACCCCTCGCCGGGATCTAAATTGGAGCAGATCCGCCAGTACGCCGAGGTTGATCTCGGTGACGTGGATCTGAGATTCTGGGTCGGAATAATCGCTAAACGCGGAACAGAAGGATTTGACGTCGCAGACGCCGGTGCCCGCTGGCTCAGTTTCCCGAAGGCCGAGTACTACTTGCCGGAGCATGGTGCATTTAAGGTCGACTTGCTGCTTGGTGCGTTCTACATCTACGGAAGTATGGACGAAGCCCAGGCAACCCCGGCGCTATTGAAAATCGCATCTGACCGCAGCCACCCGGCACGGGAACAAGCGTTGGCGATTCTGCTCTTTCAGGCAACGCCGGAATCATTTCGAGCCTTGAAGATTGCTAATAAGGTTGGACGCACGGACGAGGCCCAGTCAGCACTACTCCTCCTGCTGGAAAACCCTCGCCGCGTGACTCCTCGCGACAAACCGAAGACAAGCCGCGAAGAGTTTCTGAAAGCCTTCAAAGCCTACGTGGACGGTGATGGCGCGCCATTTCTTGCGTTGGTTACCCAAGTCCCAGACGGTGAGCGCGATGTGGTGGCTGTGCTTAAGCCTGAAGACGTGCCTCTAGTCCGCAAGGTTCGCAGAAGAATGATTGCCAATGGAAACCAACACTCCTTCGAGTTTTACAAGACCTTTACGGAAATACTTATGACGCTAGTCTGGCGTGCGGAATTGATCAAATAGGATGAATAACAGCAAACCCGCGCTCCTGGCTCTCGAAGATGGACGCACCTTTCGTGGTCGCTCATGGGCTGCGGACGGCGAAGCATGCGGTGAGATGGTATTCAACACTTCCATGACGGGATATCAGGAAGTGCTGACCGACCCTTCTTATGCAGGCCAGATCGTCTGCATGACTTATCCGCTTATTGGCAACTACGGCGTCAACCGCGCTGACGAAGAATCAGACCGTCCCTGGGTCGAAGGGTTTGTGGTTCGTGAGGCCAGCCGGATGGCTTCCAACTGGCGCGCTGAAGAAAGCCTGGATCACTATTTGAAGCGATGGAACCTGGTCGCGATTGAGGGCATCGACACGCGTGCCCTGGTACGTCACATTCGCGACAAGGGTGCGATGCGCGCCTGCATCTCAACGATTGATACTGACGAAGCGAGCGCGGTAGAGAAGGCCCGGAAATCTCCTTCGATGGAAAACCGCGAGCTGGCCAGCGTCGTTACGACCAAACAACCCTACGCGGTTGAATCCCAAGGAGAACAGAGGTTTCACGTCGTTTGTTACGACTTCGGGGTCAAGAGAAACTCGCTCCGACAACTGGCCGGGCTTGGCTGTCGCATCACCGTCGTCCCTGCCGCCACTCCCGCTGCCGAAGTTCTGGCGCTCAAACCCGACGGCATTTTTCTTTCCAATGGTCCCGGAGATCCGGCTTCGATGAACAAAGAAGTCGAGGAGATCCGTCAACTAGTTAAAGCCGCAGTACCGACGTTTGGAATTTGTTTTGGCCATCAGTTGCTGGGACGCGCTTTTGGAGGCAAGACGTTCAAACTAACGTTTGGGCATCGAGGCGGCAATCAACCAGTGAAAGATCTCAAAGACGGCCGAGTCGAAATCACTTCCCACAACCACGGCTTTGCTGTTGAAGCCGGCAGCCTGCCCACCGAAGTTGAGGTGACGCACGTCAATCTAAACGACCAGTGCGTTGAAGGGATGCAGCATAGGACGCTGCCAGTAATATCAGTTCAATACCATCCCGAAGCGGCTCCCGGCCCACACGATGCGGCCCATCACTTCCGGCGTTTTATCAAGTTGATGGAATGACCTTGATCGTAACGCAGAAATTAGCTTTCGGAGGTACCACTCCATGAGACGGATTTCGATGGCCGTTTTGTTTACCTTGGCGATGACGTTTGCGGTTGCGCCGGCTCAGGCCCAGCAAGAAGAAGCTGCCCGGATTCGAACCCGGGAACAACTGGGTCAACTGCTCGACAAAGTAGGGCCCAGCCTCCACATCACGTTCCGACAAAGCGAAAAACAACCTTTCAACTTTGTAGGTCTGTTAAAGGAAGGCCTCACTCATGCGGAGAGTCTCGAGGTAGTCATCGGCGTGACGCCGAACCAGACAATTGGATTCCGCATCTTCCCGCGGTACAAGAACGGCTACATCAATATCGACAACGTAAAGAACGCGCCGGCCCTAATGCGCCTGCTGCTGAAATTAAGCGATAGTGCGTTTCTTTTTTGGGGAGTAGATCCTTCAGGTGACATTTTTACCGGTTACACCTTCACGCTGGAATCCGGTTTCCCCGAAGAATCGATCAAGATCGTCCTCAAAAGCATTGTGAACAGCGACAAGTTTATTGGTGAGATGAAACCAATGATTGACGCAGCGGCACCCCTACCCAAGTAAGTAATAATTGACAATTAATATTAGACGGGAATAAGGTATGCGCGTTTCATCCTCGCTTGCTTGCCGACGAGAGCTGCTCTGGTCGGGTTCACAAAGAGCTGGTTTATAGATCTTTCGTTTACCACGAAGGAATTTCGGTCATGAGCGCCCCTCTCCTCGCGCAAGATCCTCCAAGCTATCTTAATTCCCACACTCAACATCCGGTACGACCGCATTCGAGGCGAGTTGAACGTAGGATCCGGTCGCTACCGCTCGCGGTTCTGTAGGGCGACGACATTACGTTGAAAGGAGACCGATCACGATGGCAGGCACAATTGTTGAAGGGCGCGACGTCGGTGAGAACCGTACGCTGACACCCGACTTTTGCATCATCGGCTCGGGCGCGGGAGGCGGCGTGTGCGCCCTCAAACTGGCGGAGGCTGGTTTTGACGTCCTCATACTTGAGGAAGGCCCGAACATTCGGAAGGAGAAAGGTCCGGCGCCTGGGCAGGAGCGGAAGATGCTCAACGAGCACGAGGCCGAGATGTACAAGCTGTTGTACCAGGAAGGCGCCACCCGGCTAACGAAGAACGGCGGGATTAAAGTATTACAGGGACGCTGCCTCGGAGGCGGCACCGCCGTGAACTGGTCGGCGTGTTTGCCGCCGCGGCTTGAGACACTGGACGAGTGGCAGAAACGCGGACTGCCTTTCACGCGCCAGAACCTTGAGCCTTATCTGCGCGAGGTCGTGAACTACTTACCCGTCGTCCGCAACGATAAGTACAACACTTCCGCGCGCAAGTTCATGCTGGGTTGTGACCGCCACGATCTCCCTCACGAAAACTTACCTAACAACACGAACAAGTGTCGCGAGTGTGGGAGCTGCGGTGTGGGCTGTCCTTATGATCGCAAGATGAGCGGCTTTGTGAAATGGCTGCCGGACGCTGTCGCCCTCGGTGCGACGATCTACACTGATACGAAAGTTGACCGGCTCGTAGGCAGCAATGACCGCATACAAGAAGTGCAAGCCCACTTCATTGATGGCAAGACGCGCCCAACGCACCGCAAGTTGATTGTTAAGCCCACCAAGGGCGTTGTGCTCGCGGCCGGAGCAATCGGAACTCCCAGTATTCTGCTGCGCTCGCAGCTCGACCTCGACAAGCGCGTCGGCAAATATACGCACATCCATCCCGTCACTATCACCATCGGAACGTATCCTGAAAAGACCATGCCCGCTTTCGGCGTACCCGACAATATGTGGACGCCAAAGTTTGCCCCCGGCCCCACCGGCTATCTTATTGAAACAGGCTCTTTCTTTCCGGTCCTCTCAGCCTCCGCCACTCTCCAACACGGCAACGAGTTGCATCGCATCATGCGCGACTACTATCAAACCGGCGCCATCTCCTACGCTCACCACACGACTGGATTTGACGACAAAGAGAAATATGGCACGGTCGAATTGGACGACAACGGAGATCCACAACTGGACTACCAAATCCCCAAAGCCAACGTTAAGCCGATGCAGGAGAGTCTGGTGATGATGTCCAGAATTCATCTCGCTGCCGGCGCGACGTCGGTTTACATCATGCGAAATCCGCCGTTGGAGGTTAAGCCCGGCGACACCTTCGACGAAATCAGGAAGATTAACTTCACTGAACCTCAGCGCGCGACGATTTTTACCGTCCACGTTATGGGTGGCTGCCAGATGCACAAGGACGAAAAACGCCGGTGCGTCAATAACGATTTCACTTTCAAGGGAAAGAAGAATCTCTGGGTGGCGGACGGCTCGATCTTTCCCACGGCCCTGGGCGCAAACCCACAAGTGACGATCTACTCGCTGGCCCTCTGGGCGGCACGCGAAATCTGCGAACAGAACCAGAAACCATTCAAGCTTAATCACCAGCAAGGAGGTGAATTGCCGTGGCCGGGTTACTAGACACACTGAACGAGATTGCGAATCCGAAGAAGCGCGCCGAGGTCATTCACGGCCCGCTCGAACACCTTAACGACAAGACCGCGCTCATTTTGTTCGCCATCGCCGAGGCAGTGCTCGGAGAAAAGTTCCTGCTCAAGGCGCCGAAGTTCATCGAGACAGTTGATGACTTTCTGAACTACCAACGTCCGGCTCAGCGCGAACAGTTTCTGACAGCGCTGCTGCTGGCCGAAACTCGACTCTTCAACTTCATCGTCGGAGGCAACCTGGAAAGTTTTTCGCACATGTCACTCGCCGAGCGCCAGGAGACCCTAGAAAAGCTGCGTTCCAGCAAACAACAGCAAGGCCGGAACATCTACGCAGCGTTCGTCAACGTCTCGGCCTCGACCTACTATTCCAGTGAGTTGACCTGGCCCGATCTGGGTTACCCGGGTGTGAGCGTGGACCATCCGGAGATTCTCAACCAGCCGCCACCAATCCCGTGGCGGCCCACCGACCCCAGACCAATAGATCCATGAATTCCGATCACCAAGAATCAGCACAGAGCTACCTCATACTTTGAATAAGGAGAATTCAAGATGGCCCAGACCGGCAAACTAAAACTGGACTTAGTCGACGTTTTTGGTAAGCGCCTTAAGGAGAACGTTGACATTTTCATGCGCAACCTTCACCTAGACCATAGCCCTGTATTAAGAAGCGTTGATGCCTCAAAGATCATCAACATCACCGGCCTTCATACGGGAACGCAAGGCATCTATCAGATATCCATTGACCCACCTTCGTATCATCCGGTCGGCCGATTCATCACCATCAACACCAGTGGTGTGACCGAGCTGACTATTCCTTTTCCCGTCGATATTGCGAAGATCGTGAGCGTCACTTTCCCGACCTTCCCGAATCTCGTCAAGGACCTGCGAACCCTGCTGACTAACAGTCCCGGCGTGCTTGGTTTCGAAAACAACACTGGCGTCGCACTCTACCAGGCGCTTGACGATATCCGGCGCGGGGGTGTCCTGAACATCGCCAGGAAAACTATGGCGACGAGGTTGAGCAACCAGAAATCAGCACTTTTGCTGATAAAAGAGATCAAGGAGCTTCGTGGTGATCGGTTTTTTGCGTTTGTCGAAAAGGAGCTGCGGGAGGAAGTGAAGAACAGCGTCCACACGGGACTCTTTGACGAGGTATCGGGGTCTTTACACCACCCGCCCGATCAGTTTGTCGGATTTAGTCCGGCGGGCAGTTTTAAGACGAGAGACCTCTTCGGAAATCTGCAGTTGACTTTCTTTATGAAAGGCGAGGAGTGCATGGCCGACATTGACATTGACGATGCCGGTGGGCTGGGTCACATCTTTCAAGTTTTGAAAAACCACTTCACCGGCAGCCCGACGCACCCTTACAACATCCACCAGATTCTGGTGCAACACCAGCACCTGGATCCCGGGTACAGATTCAACCTGACTTGAAATCGACGCTGGGCAAGCCCGAGGTTTCTGCTCGATTTCTATCCCGGACTTCGACGCGCGCAACCCTGGGCGTTGACGAATGCGGGGCGCATCAGTTATATCTGGGCTTCCAAGCTTTCTAATTTGACGTTGTCTGACTCTACTGACTCTTGAGAGTAGCAACTTAGTTCGCGTTCCGAACGATCGGAAGCACCGGTCTATATCTATTAAGAGTGACTTCTAAGAACGACGGGAGACTCCAATCGCGACAGAGATTCAAACCCGTTCGAAGGAATCTCGTAGAGCCGATCTTAATGAAGCACCAAAATAAATCTTTTGAGTTCTAACAGCAGACGAATATCGGTTTATCTGGCTTGCCCTTTAGTTCGAGGGGGCAACTAATAAAAATTCCCGCCGCTCTTCGCATTAACCGCGCGAGTGTAGGCCTTCCGGCCTGCCGCAGTTTGTGACTGTTGCGCTCTCGTGCTTCACCGTCCAGAGAGAAGGAGGAAATAATGTTCAATCTCACCTGTGTTCTTCCCAACGGTAAATTCCGGCGTGTCTTTTGGGCATGCACTCTCGTTGCAGCTCTAATCTCTTCAGCGGTGTTGCTGAGCACGCATCCCGTTGGCGCGCAATCGGTAACAATCGTCCAGCACAACTTCGAAGATGGCACCACGCAAGGGTGGATTCCGCGAGGCGGCGGCGTGGTTCTAACAAACACTACCGAAGCGGCAGCCACCGGAACCCACAGTCTAAGGACTACCGGTCGGACGCAGGGATTTCACGGCCCCAGCCTGAACATCCTCGGCACTCTCGTTAGAGGCGCCACCTACCAGGTCTCAGTTGCCGTCCGGCTCGTGTCAGGTCAGGCGCCCACCACTATCAGAGTAACCGTCCAACGGACGCCGACCGGTGGCGCTAATGCGTTTGATACAGTCGTCTCCAGCGCTAATAACGGTGTCACTGATGCTTCGTTCGTAACGCTCACCGGACTCTATTCCTACTCTACTGACGTAACCGGTCTGCTCCTGTACGTCGAAGCTACAACGGCCACCAGCTCTTATTACATCGACGATTTCACGATCACCCAGTTGGCGCCTCCGCCCGGACCGCCGGGGAACACAGCGGGAGCCAGCTCAACTTTCGAGACCAACACCCGCGAAGGATGGGCGCCTCGCATCGGAGATGAAACCCTGACCGTCACCTCTGCGGATGCGCACAGCGGAACTTTCAGCTTGCTGACCAGTGGCCGGACGTCGGCATTCCGCGGCCCCAGCTTCAACGTCACTAACGTTATGTTCAACGGCTCGCGCTATCGCATCACCTTGTGGGCCAAGCTGGCACCCGGAGAACCGAGTTCTCAGTTGCGGGTCAGTCTGCAACGTAATCTCGGCTCTTTCCCCGCGACATTCCATACGGTAATTCCCAACACAACTGTCACGGC
>JAMQPI010000161.1 GCA_023717565.1 Pyrinomonadaceae bacterium
TTCCTGATCCCTCTCCGCTTCTCGGTCGACGGGCGCTCTACGTCGGCAGGTCGGGAACTCAGAGCGAAGGCATTTTGGCGCAATTGACCAAATGGGGAATGGAGGCTACGACTCTGAGCGATGGGGCAAGCGCGCTCGCGACATTGCGCGCTGACTCACCCTTCGATCTCCTGATTGTTGATTCTCACTTGGCGGACATGGAGGGACACGCACTGGCAGACTTAGTCCGGCTAGAGACAACTGTGCCAGTCATACTGCTCACGCCGATAACAGAATATCGCGACCTGGGAGGGCCATTTCATCTCCTGTCAAAACCTGTGCGCCGGGCGCAGTTCTATGCACGGCTGTGCGCTGCTCTGGAGCTGCCGGATGATCAAGCGATTGCGGCTTCGTTGGATGCTGCTTCAAGCGCGCTAGAAACTGGCGCAAACGGCCGCGACGGCGCCTTGGATCAGGCCGCATCGAAACACATCCAAAGCGGTGTCGCGCTCCGCTTGCCCCCGCACTCCAAATTTCGCCTGTTACTGGTAGAGGACAATCATACCAATCAGCAAGTGGCAGTCAGCACCTTGGCGGAGTTGGGCTACAGCATCGACACCGTGACCAACGGGCGCGAAGCCGTTGGTGCGCTCCAGCAAACCGACTACGATCTGGTTTTCATGGATTGTCATATGCCTGAAATGGACGGCTTTGAGGCAACGGCGGAGATTCGTCGTCAGGAAACGGCGACCCGCCGCACACCGATTATCGCGATGACCGCCAGCGCCTTGCCGGGTGATCGAGCTCGCTGTCTTTCCGTGGGCATGGACGATTACCTGGCCAAGCCCCTTGACCGTCAGCAACTTCGTGACGTTCTGCAACGATGGCTACACGGAACTACGCAAGAAGAAGGGTTGGCCGCATTAAGCCCGCTCGCATCCGTATCATTCGAGGCGAGCCCGGTCGAGCAGGAAGCGTTGCATAACCTGCGTCGACTCGGAGGTTCGAACCACAGTTTTCTTTCCGAGCTCATTGATGTCTTCTTACAGGAAAGCGTCGAGCGTCTGGCGCGAATGAAGGAAGCTGCCGCGAACAAAGACATGACCACGGTTCATCGAATAGCGCACACCCATCGAGGGGCATGTATAAACTTCGGCGCTCAGAAGATGGCCCAACTCTGCGTGCAGCTGGAAAACACGGGCGGGTCGAATACCGACGCTGAGTTGGGTGCGGTAAATAATATGATCGCCAAGATCGAGCGCGAGTTCATTAGGGTAAATCGCATGCTCGAGGGTGAACGTTTCCCACAAACTAAAGACGTCTAGACCAGCGGCCCGAGAGACTCTTGCTGGCGCCGTTTGTTTCGTTTCTGCTCGTACATCAATCCATCCCCCCTCGTGAGAAGGGCTTCAATCGTCAGCGAGTCCTCCGACTCGACGAGCGCGACGCCGATGCTCAAAGACAGTTCGTAGTCGCGGACACTTTCGATGTTGCGACGTCGCAAATTGTCCTGCAAGCGGGCGACGCTGTTTGGCGCTTCGTTCTGCTCGCCATAGGTTTCGAGTATCACAAACTCGTCACCGCCGATGCGCGCCATGATGTCTGAGCTGCGAAAAGTGCCGCGCAGAATGTCAGCGATCTCCTGCAGCGCGTTGGAGCCTTCTTTATGTCCATGGGTATCATTGATGCCCTTGAGATCATCCATATCGATATAAATGAGCGATACTTTCCTTTTCGCCCGTCGCGCCGTCTTGAGGTGTGGGTCAGCGAGCGCGAAAAAGCCGCGACGGTTGTACAACCCGGTCAGGTCATCCGTAAGGGAGAGATTGCGCAGCGTCTCTTGCGCTTGCTCGAGTTCCGCGACTCTTTGCGCCAAACTGACTTGCAGCTCCACCATGCGAATTCCCACCTTGACGCGCGCGTGTAGTTCGTCAGCGTCAAACGGCTTCGTCACGTAGTCGTCGGCGCCAGCTTCGAGTCCCATGACGATATCCGATTTGCTGCTCTTTGAGGTTAGCAGAATGATGTACACGGGTGTGGCGTTCTGATTTTGCCGAACCTGATGACAGACTGTGATCCCGTCCATCTCCGGCATGGTGAGGTCGAGTATCGCAAATTTGGGCGAGTCGGGGTGTTGTAGTATCTGCCAGGCAGCGGCGCCGTCACACGCCTCAATAACTTCATGTCCCCATGATTCGAGCGTCATTCTCAACACTCGACGCGATACGGTTTCATCTTCCGCAATTAGAATTTTCAACCAGGAGTTTCCTTTCCAGCTTCCCGCTTGCGACGGTTCCAAAGCGTCAACACTTTTTCACTACTCTTTCACCGGTTCAAAAATTAGATGCGGCGAGTAGTAAGAGCCGGAAAGGGCGACCTTGTTTTGACCCTCGTAGTACTCGTGCCAATATTTCGCCGCCTGCGAAATAGCCTCGGGACAGCTGGAACGGCTTTCAAGCCCGGGAGTTAAATCGAAGCCGGCTGTGCCAACCACTATCTCCAACATCGCCGCCGAGGGAATGCCGTAACCATCCAATAACGGATTTCCGCTTCGCGCTACTCCCCACGCAAAGGCCAGCCAACGCACAATCAAGTCGACTCCATCCAGAACCGCACGCTGCATCTTAAAGCGACCCAGAGCCTTATCGACCTCTGCCCGGGCTACTGGAACCTGCAGCACGGCGATGTTGGGATATTTCGCCGGACTCGCGTATCGCCTTAGTTCTCCTTCTTGAACTCCGTTGTCCGGCGTGGGAAAACCGAAACCCGGCGCCGGATCCAGCGAGATTTCAATTACCTTTGTAGAGACCAAATCCTCGCCAGTGGTGTCTAGAAGCATCACGTGAGACCAGCAACTCGGCGCGAGGTCGCTGCGTACGTGTGATTGAGCAATCCTCAGTCGGAAGTCGCTCTGACTTCTACCACCAACCATTAGCAATAACGTCTGATCGCTGGCCGTCGGCAGGTTACGGGAAAGCCATTGAATGTTGTCCTCACGTTCTTCTCGTTTTACTTCCTGGAAGGAACCACTCTTCGAGCGGGCGTTGGAGCTGATTATGTTGATCATCTTAGTCGTTTCCTTCTAGGCGAGGGTGAGATCTATCGGTCCCACTTCCAGCGGTCGACCAATTATGGGATCGGTATTGAGCGGCCAATATTTAACTCGCAGCTCGATGCCGCCACCGTGTTGCCGGAAGCTAAGCATTACCACGTGGTTGCCTCGTTGACCGTGGACAGTGGAACATTGAAATCGGCCTTGCAAAGCATCCGAAGCGAGAAATACTGGCGAGGGATCTGGATCTGAGTGGCGTGGCCACGGCTCTTTCTTACCAAAGAGACCGCCCAGCGCTCCTTTGAACTTCTTAAATTGATCTGCGCCAATAGTTGAGACCAGCGATGTAGGTGAAGATATTACTTCGGCGAACGCAGTCCTTCCGGTCCTTATGTCTTTGGATGTTACGACTCGTCCCCAATGAACATCGCCGGTGAGACAAAGAACTGGTCGACCGTCGTTCACGATCCTCTCAAGACTTCGCATGATCCGGCCGTAGTCTTTGTAATTTGGCAATTCGTAGTCACCAACCGAACCTGTGAAGCTGCTCGCAGGGTTTGAGAAAAGGGACTGACCCGAAACGAAAACACCGAACAATTTCTGGTCGATCACGTGGGTTACCCATTCATCGAGTCGCTTCCCGGCAGTCTCTGTCATCGTAAAATTGCGGTCGATATGTTTGTGACTGCGAGTATCAGCGAAAAAGAATGTCAGTGGTTTTACATCGAGCGTAACGGGTTCTCCCAACGATTGGGGGTATGCGAGCTGAAAGCCCTTATAGACAGTCTGCGCGGCTTCCCGCCATCGGCGCTGTCCGTCTGTTGATAGGCTGTTGGCGATAAATGGACTAGGGTGCGGGTAATTGTTCCAGTATTCGTGGTCGTCCGGAAGGGACATGCTCGGAGCCGCTCCCAACACGTTGGCATAGGCTAGCGGTTCGCTCCAGTTAACCGTGTAGTCTCTCTCAAACTTATTCGCCAACCATGCGAGATCGTCAGGAAAGTCTTTAAGCGTTGGTAGATCGAGATAAACCTGATCGCCTCCCAGTAGGGTCAAGTGAGGCTTCGACGTGGCCTTTAGTTGAGACACTATTGAACTTGCCAGTCCACCTCGATCCTCCGCCTGGTGAAAGCACGAAACACATAGAACGTTGAATGTGCGATCGAGCTGCGTAGGAATGGCATCAGGCAGCGTTCTTGTCTCCAGGGTGGTGGGCTCACCGCCAACCTTTGCGGTTACTCGATAAGACGTATCCGGTTGAAGCCCGGTGAATTCATACACTCCGGTAAAAGCCCTTTGGATACTTGCTGGATCACCCGCCGGAAGCATCGAGTCAGGGCGCACACTGGATATTTCGCGCAGTGCGACAGGCTGTACGGGCTGATCGTTGAGGAACCATGAGAGCCCAGGTGCTTGCGTTATCTTGAATGCACCCACCCATACCCTCAGACGGTCACTGGGGGCGGCTCTCGGATAGAGGATGATGCTCATGTTGGTAGTTGCTTAGGTGGTTTACTTCTTCATGTTGCGCGGGTCATCGGCGGCGTTGATGTACGTGATCACCCATGGCCCGATGCCGTGCAGTTGAATGATGGTGTCGCCTTTCGCCCAAGCAAAATGCCGCATCCCAGCAGGCCAGAAGCCGAACGTTCCCTCGGGCATCGCACGGGTAACCGCCTGGTCGAATTTTTCACCCATTCCTATGTTCAAAGTTCCTTTAATGACGGTGACGTGCTCAATCCTTGGATGCCAGTGAGGTTGGACCTTAAACCCGTCTGGAAACCAAAGACGCATTGTAAAGAATCCTTCCTTTGAAGGATCGCCTTCGAGCACGGCAACCTTTGCCCCGGTTGCGAGAGACGCTGGGCCGTCCTTCCACTGAATGTCGGCCGCGGGGTAGAGACTCATCTCAGCACTCTTTGAGTCCCCCATGTCATGTGTTTGAGTTTGAGCCACCTGACCCAATGCTATCGAACTAGACGCGACTGTAAGCGCGAATGCGCAAAAGATGAGCTTCATAGTTTCTTGACTCCTTGCCATGAAAAGTTGACTGGACCCGTACTATTATCACACTCCCCTTGATTCCCGACTCATAGTCCCCGCCCCCACAAATATTGATAAGCGACAGAAATCGCTTGGTAGTCGGCACCAATCGTGGTGAAAGCCCCTCTGGAGTAAGCGAACTTCACAGACTGGCGGCGATCCAGCTTATAGGACACCGTGCCTCCGACGCGCGAATTGCGCTGCAGGTCGTTGGCGCGAACGCCATTTACGGACGTGCGACCACCGGCATAGAAGGTCGCATCGAAAGCCACCCATACTTTGGGCTTGGCGTTGTAGCTCAGATGAAATTGACTGCTGGCGATCGGATCCTGTTTGCGGAGGCGGCCCTGGGAATTATTATTCGGAGTGAATAGCCATGCCCCCAGGTAGAAATCCAGATACATTTTGCGCACGGCTCGCGAAATACCAATCTCGGGTTTGAACGCCCACCGATTCCCGCCCAGGTTAATCAGTTTCGCCGGATCATACTGGCCCAGCGGCGCTACCACCACGACACTGGCGCCGATAATAGTCTTCTGGCGATAGGCAGCGAACTTTTTCAAGTCCATCGCCGGCGCGCCATAAAGATTGACAGCAAAACGAAATGCAGGGTCGCCAAGGCCGGAACGACGGGCTTGTTGAAACTGACCCGCAACGTTGCCTTGAAGATTTCCCCAGGTATAAGGCAGCGCTATGCTGACGTTTGCCGAGCGGCCGAACAAATCAATTGATCGGAAATATCCGGCCAGAGCGCCGTTGATCCTGGCTTTGGCGTCGGTGACGGGTAGCGAGGGATCGAACGCAATGTCGCCCGTTGAACGACCGTAGCCAATCGCGACGATATTCGTGCCGACCGGCGAAACAGAATAAGCTCGTGGCTCCAACTGCTGGCCAGCTACGCGCCAGGTTAGTCCAGGGCCGATGAGCAGTAGAGTGGCGCCAACTAGCGTTGCGCAACGCGCTCTGAAGTGTTCACTCGGCTTCATTGTGTTCGGCTTAGCTCGCTTTCACGAATACCACGTCAAAGGTTTCCTTGATCGCTGCCTGATAGTATTTACCACGTAGCACACCGCTACTCTCATCGTAGGTAAGATCGTAAGTGGAGCCCGGGTACCCTTCGTCGCGAAGTTCGATCGAGACTTTTACAAATGCGCCCTGCCGAGAGGCCTCGGCCCTGGCCACGTGGATTGAGCGTGGATTGAAATACAATGCCTCCATTCGGCCATTGCTGTCGACCCCCTTGATGTCGATGACATAATCTGCGTCTGATCGATGCCATCTGCCTCTGAGTTGCTGAAATCCAGTCTGGACGTCTGCTGACGACGAAGTCGATGGTTGCAAAACGCTGTTCCTTGAGTTCAATACCCAGAAACCAGTTACGGCAAGAATCGCAACCAAAAGAAGAATTACCGGCTTGCTGATGCTCCGCTTATGATCGTGCCGATGCGCCGAGTTGCGCTTCCGATCAGCTCTGGTCGGTTTTTTCATTGAATTTTCTCCAATTTAACAGGAGGTAACAGAGGAAACAGAGGTTTTTATAGCTTCATGGCAAGTTGACGCCAACACCCACGCTTCTGACCCAGATCGCTTTCTTTCTCAGAGCTTCATCTCCAGTTAACACTCTGCCCCAAACCGCCTTGTCTTCTCTCCCCCCGCTTCTCACGCCGACGCTTTTCTTTCTCAGAGTTTCATCTCCAGTTGACACTCTGACCCAAACCGCCTTTGCTTCTCTGTTTCCTCCGTTTCCTCCTGTTCAATTCTTATCTCATCGGTTAGCTCCCGGCAGAATGAGTCGGCTGACACCGTTTGTGAGTCTCATCTCGTGGAAATTCATTAGCAGCCCGATCGGCACATTCAGGAGTTTCATGTAGCTCAGGAGTTGTGCTTTGTGTCTGGGCAGAACTCTCTCGACGGCTTTTGTCTCCACCAGGACGCACCCTTCGACGAAAACGTCATAACGCAGCGGCTCCTCCCGCCTAAAGCCCTTGTATTCAATGACCACAATCTTCTGGCTTGTGAACGATAACCCGCGCAGTTCAAGCTCCTTCATCAAACACCATTCGTAGACGGACTCAATTAGACCCGGTCCTTTGTCGCGATGGACCTCGATAGCCGCACCAATGATGCTCTCGGTCAGCCCGGACGCTCTTTCAAACAAGGGATGCATTTGTCTTAACGGAGGAACGAACGAAAACAGAGATTAGAACACAAGTAAGGCCACTCGATGGCTGCGTTTTAGACAGAGTAGCCCCTAACCTTTAGGCCAAAATTCTTTTTCTTAGGCCAATTCGTTTTCTTATGCCATTTCCTTTTTCGTTTTCTTTCTCTGTTTTCTCTGTTCCCTCCTGTTCAAGTCTTTCACCGCGGGGAACGCTCTGCTTCAATTCGTTTGAGCAACTGCATTGGCTCAGGAGCGCCCGGCGTTAGTTTTACCAGCGCTTGAGCGTACGGCAATGCCTGGTCCCACTTCTCCTGCTGGGCGTAGAAGAGTACCAGGGCGTTTACCACCTCAAGGTCTTGCGGGTTCAGTCTAAAAGCTCTTAGCCAGACGGCCTCCGCTTCCTTCATCTTTCCACCTTGCTGCAGAGCGAGCGCGTAGTTGTAATGAACCCGGAGCCGATCGGGCATTAGCCTCGCCGCTTTGCCAAGCTCCTCGGCCGCCTCATCAAGCCGCTTCTCTTCGGCCAGCAACAGACCCAGAGAGTAGTGTAAGTCGCCATTATTCGACGCCCGCTCAATCGCTGCTCGAAACTCGCGTTCAGCGTCCGCATTGCGGCCCAACTGGTTATAGAGATTTCCCAGGTTGACTCGCGCCGGCATGAATTCGGGATCGAGCTGAATCGCTGTCTGGTAGTGCGCGACCGCGCTGTCAAACTGCTTCAAATTCGTTTCGACAATGGCGAGGTTCAGATTTCCGCTGGGGGTATCGGAGTTATAAATCTGCGCTTGCTTATACTCAGCCAACGCTGCCTCAAACTGCTGGCGAAGCGTCGCTTCAAGTTGATCGATAGGAGCACCGGCCAGCACCCGGGCCGCCTGGATGCGCACGGCGCGAATCGGATCGCGCACCAGCGGCGCAACCTCGGCGAGCTTTTGCTCCGCTGGCAATCGATCTAGTCCGTCGACGGCGGTAACGCGCACGAGCGGATCGGAATCCTTCGTCGCATTAATCATTGCTCGGTTTGCCTCCGGACCGTAGTTTCGCAACAACTTCAAGGCGGTCGCGCGCACTATTGCCGGGATGTTGGCGTCCCGTGTCAGT
>JAMQPI010000001.1 GCA_023717565.1 Pyrinomonadaceae bacterium
ATCCAGGTAAAGAATATTGACTGACGATCAGAATTCTGCACGCCTGTCCTCAAAAATCACAGAGCAAGGATTGGCCCTCTGGGAAGTGGCGGCGGTGATCACTTCCTGCCTCGTGGTGGAGTGGGCTGTGTTTCCCCTGGCTGGCGGCCGGAGAACGGTAATCGCGATACCTATTCTGCTGGCGGTCGGGTTCATGGCCTTTTCCCATTACTATCGCGAGGAGACACTGCGGACAATCGGATTTCGTTGGGACAATTTCTTTGTCGCATCCCGGGCTCTACTCCTGCCGACATTGGCCAGTGTTCTCGTGATCATATTTGTTGGTTGGTGGTTGAGCGGCTCAGGGTTCACCGTTCGGAGTCTAAGACCCCGGTTCCTGCTGCTGCCTTTCTGGGCGCTGTTCCAACAATACGCCCTTCAGGGATTTATCAATCGCCGGATCCAGGGGAGCTTGGGAGCAGGTCACAAGACTACTTTGCTGGTTGGTTTGCTTTTTGCGGTGGTGCACCTGCCAAATCCTCTGCTGAGCTTTTTTACACTTCTAGGTGGGCTGATCTGGGCACGGGCTTATCAGCGCGCGCCTAACCTTTTCGCTCTGGCGGTCTCTCATACGATTGCGTCGTTGGCTGTGGCACTCACGCTACCACCGGGTTCTATCAATAGCTTACGGGTGGGGTTCAAGTATTTTGGTTAGGCGTGTTTAACGAGAGTCGGTTTTCACGCAAAGACGCAAAGGTGGCAAAGACGCAAAGAAGAAGGCATTAGATGGCAGCGCTGAATGCCGGTAATTCGTTTCCGGGTTTTCTTTGCGTCTTGGCTCCCTTTGCGTCTTTGCGTGAAAACCGCCTTGCAAGACTCAACTTTCGAGTTTTCACGCGGGAATTGGGCGTGCTATACGTGTTGAACACAGGTTTGCTATACTCTGCCAGCCTTGCGTGAGAACAGGTCGGGCGGTCGCTGCTGGCGTTCTCGGGTTTGATTGCAGATTTGAGAGTAAGACGCCAGGAGAGGAAAGTCCGAACACTAAAGGGCAGCGAGCCCGCTAACGGCGGGGCGTTCCAAGACAATCTCGGGTTTGAGATATCAGACCTGAGTTCCTGGAGCGACGACAAGTGCAACAGAGAACAGACCAGCCTGTTTGCCAGCACCGGTGACACATCGCTTCGGCGGTGCACACCGAAAAGCTGCGGCGGGTGATGGGTGAAACGGTGCGGCCCGCAAGGGCTTAATGTAAGAGCGCACCGGCGCGCGTGGTGACATGCGCGGCCAGGCAAACTCCTCGCAGTGCAAGACCAAATAGGGAGGCGTCAACAGGGCTGCCCGCCCGAAGCAGTAAGGCTGCTACGACCTCCGGGTAGGTCGCTCGATCCAGCTGGCAACAGTTGGACTAGATGAATGATCGCTACTCCGACTCTTAGATCTGAGATTCTAGGTTACAGATGTTAAATCTGAGTCAAATTTCCAGATCTGAGAATCGGAGCACAGAATTCGGCTTACAGACCTGTTCCTATTGCATGGCATTAACGAGCGTTCCAGCACTCCCACAGTCTTTCTAACCCGAAGGAGAGGCCGAGATGGCAAATCGGAAGGGCGTCTTCATTGGCGCGTACGTACCAAATCATTTGAAGGAGTCGCTTAAACGGCGGGCCGCCGCCGAACATCGCACACTCTCTCAAGAGATCACGCGAATCCTGGAGGAGGCCGTGCACGGAAAGGGTCTACCCGCGGGAAGTGTAGACCGGAGAAACAGAGAGACTACCCCACGGCGACGCGCAACCGATCCCGCACCGAGACGCCGTTCCATCGATGTTGCCTACGTGCCTGGTGGAAACAAGGATGGCGATGAGGAGAGTTAAGGTCGATCCAGACTTCTATTGCTACCCAGATCGCCTACGGTCGGAACCTGAAATGAACACCCTATCACTCGAGCTAAGGCTTGCACTCTGGAAGAAGTGTTGAAGTATCTGATCATCGGCGCACTGTTCGCCCTTTTGTTTCTGCTAATCTACTCCCGTCTGCGACCATACCTTGAGTTGCTGGGGAAAATCTCTTCCGCACTAAAAGGCACCCTGGATGCAACTTCTGCTTCGCCTCCGCGTGGCGGGTCAACCAAGACCGAGAACAAACTGGTGCGCTGCGTAGCTTGCGGCACATGGATCCCAACCGAACGAGCAATCGGCGCTGCGGCAAACATGTCAGCGTATTGCTCGCGGGAGTGTCTTGAGAAGGCGGCAACGGGAAAGAAACGAAAACTTGCCGGTTAATCACTTGTCATTTGACAGTTCTCATTTGTCATCTGAATAGCGACTCACTCAATACTCACTCAAGCTTCGTGTCATGAGGTCAGTACCACAATGCGGTAGCGGTGGGTCCTGGGCTCCCGATCACTAACGCTGAGTGGAATCAAAACTGACCCACCGCTACCGCATTGTGGTACTGACCTCATGACACGAAGCTTGAAGTGAGTCTCTATTAATGAAAACTGACAATGACAATGATCCGGTTCGGTAAGCGATCTCGTAAGGCTCATTGTCCTACGTTGGTGGGGCCGCTTCTTCCGGCAGAAGATTTCCAGCCTCGTGAATTGCTTTGTCCGTGTTTGTTAAGTAGAGGATTACGGTCCCAACTACGAACAAAAGTATCAGCGACAGCAACGCCTGCCGGTAGGAATCAGTCGCCGCCACCACCGCGCCGAACAACAAAGGACCCAGCCAGGAAGTGCCTCGCTCGGAGACTTCGTAAAGGCCGAAGAATGAGGCCTCGCGACCCTTGGGAATCATGCGCGAGAAGAGCGACCTCGACAGAGCCTGCGAGCCGCCCAGAACGATCGCGATTACCGCAGCTGCGCCCCAGGCTTGAGTCGTGGTCTGAAGAAATCCGTATACGTAAATTACGACTCCACACCAGAGGACGAGGGAAACCATAATCGCCCACTTGGTTGTGATGGCATAAGCCAGGCGTTCGAAAATCAAGGCGCCAAAGATGGCGACAAACTGCACCATCAAGAATATTCCCAGGAGGAACGACTGGTCAGTTTCGAGGCCTCGGGCGATGAAGAGTTCCTGGGCCAGTACCACCGAGGACATGCTGATCACAGTTTGAATTCCATCGTTAAAGAAGAGGTATCCGATCAGATACCGCAGCGTGTGTCGCAGTCGGGCCAGTTCTTTGAATGTGCCGCCCAGCTCAGCGAAACCTACCGTCAGATACGACTTTCCTCGCGGCAGCGCTTTTTCCGGGGCCCGCGATTTCAGCCTCGCGAAGGAGACGATGGCGAAACCACCCCACCAGACGCCCGCGGCCAGCAACGAGAGACGGACTGCCATCAGGGTGCCTAATCCAAACCGCTCTGCGCTGTTGACCACCACAAAACTCAACCCCAACAAAAGCCCGCCGCCCAGATAGCCATACGCGAATCCCCGGCTCGAAACTTTGTCGCGCTGATCCTCGGTCGTGATGTCGTTCAGAAAGCTGTTGTAAAAGACCACCGCTGCCCCAAAACCGAGATTTGCAACTATGAACAGCAAGCCGCCCAACCAGTAGAGTCGTCCATTAACAAAAAACATCAGGCAGGTAGCCACGACTCCGAGATAACAGAAGACGGCCATCATCTTCTTCTTGAGATGTGAGTAATCGGCGACCGAGCCCAGAATGGGCAGTAAAAACACCTGCAGAAAGACCGCCACCGAAACGCAGGTTGGGAAGAAGGACTTCGCCGTAATCGCACCCAGCGGTCCCAGTTCGATCACCACTCCGTTCTCGCCCACCACGCGTTGAGTTACTTCAGTCAGGTAGGGGCCATAAAGCGCTCCCACAATCACTGTGGAAAAAGCGGAGTTGGCCCAGTCGTACATCTTCCAACCGAAGATCTCGCGGGGATTGTTTTTCAGCTTGGCGTCGTCTGGGTCAACCGGCGGAGCGTGTTTGCGCGAAGTCATCCTGAGGCGGTCGCTTTCTCCGTCAAACTCTCGACGATTGCGGGTGTGATATCAGCGAGACTCTTGATTCGACTGGCGATGCTATCACGGTTCGCGCCCCAGACAATGGTAGGCACTTCATTCAGCGTGTGGTTGCGCGAGGACAGGTCTTCGATGTTTCCATGATCGCTGGTGAGTATAACGGATGTACGGGTCAAATCAACGCGGGCCAGCAGTTCCCGAACGAGCCGGGCCAGGTCTTGCAAGACGGCTCTGGCTGCTTCCATGTCCTGAGCATGTCCGACCTTGTCGGTGATGAAATACTCAAATAGTGTGAAGCGGCTTTCGCTCACGACGGCGGCGAGCACCTCTGCCGCTTCAGTGGAGGTTCTTAGAGGTATATCTTCGCCCCGCTCGATAAGCATCCGGTTGGTGAAATCCTGAAAGACGGCCCGACCGTTTCGCAAGTCATCGATGGTTCGGAATGGCAGGCCCGCGGCCTCTACCGCGGCCGTCGTTGCTGAGACCCAGCGAGGCCGGTCCTCAAAGAATCGTTTGGTGTAAGCGTTGGCGAAAGTGATTGGAGCAACGCCGGCCTGCTTGAGTTGCAAAAAGAGAGAATGCTCGCGGATGATTTCCAACAAGGCTTTGTTGGGGAAACCCTGTTTGTGATAGCCAAGTAAGGACGGGGCATTAACGCCGGTGAGAATAGTAGTTTGGCCGGAGGCGCTTTGCGGCCGGCCTTCAATTCCGAGGCAGGCATCTGTGGACACCATTACGCCATCAAGTGTCGCCGGCGGTTCATTCTTGAAGACGGCCAGCGGCGCCGCGTCTTCGAGTCCGTCGAATGGATTAGAGGTCCCACGCGAACCAATCCCCAGACCATCAATAAAGAAGAGAAGCAGCGACATCAGTTGATGAATACACCGGCACGCGTTCGGGTGCAAGGCTCCCGTAGCGACAAATGTCGGGTTAATGGCTTTGGAGGCTTAAGTTGTTGACCTGGTGG
>JAMQPI010000032.1 GCA_023717565.1 Pyrinomonadaceae bacterium
CGCCGTCCGGTCTGGATTCGCGGTTGCCCGTCCGCAGACTTTTCATAATCACTAACCGGCATCACCGAAGCCAACACGACTCGAATATGATTGACTCGCGCCAACTCAGCCATCGAGGTGAGATTGCCTTCGATCTGTTCCAACGTCATCGGCCCAGTATTTCCGGCGATGTCGTTGGTGCCGGCCAGAATCACTACGACCTCCGGCTTCAGGGCGATCACATCGGGGCGAAAACGAATCAGCATTTGCGGCGTCGTTTGTCCGCCAATGCCCCGGTTCACATAGGGCTTGCCCGGAAAGAAGCCACCATACTGAGGATCATCCCATCCATCGGTGATCGAGTCGCCCATGAAGACCACCCGCTTTTCATTCTTAGCGGGAGCAGTTGTCTTCCCATTGTCCTCGCCATAACGTCCCAGCGCGGGCCAGTCCCGGAGCCTGGTTTCCAACCGTCCGACGGTGGCCTTCGCTTGGGTACACCCCGGCGACTCCCCGGCCGGAGACGCGGGCGTTGGAGAAGACTGCGCAGTCTGCGCCACACCAATAACTGCATTGAGCAATAAAGCCAGAACCAAAATGGTCAAGCGAATGATTTTCAAGATTCATCTCCTCCGTTCGTTTTACTTTCTCCCACACCAATCGCCGCCTGCATCACTGATTCAGGAGTCCACTCGTCAATGGGGCGGACAGCAGATAGTCGACCGCGACTCATGACTGCGAGCGCATCACACATCCCGAACAGCTCCGGAAGGTATGAACTAATCATCAGAACCGCTTTGTTCGCCGCAGCACAACGGGCGATCGTTTCATAGACCTGTACTTTACTGCCAATGTCGATACCGCGGGTCGGCTCGTCGAGCAGCAGCACATCAGCGTCCTGATGAAGCAGGCGAGCCAGCGCCACCTTCTGTTGATTGCCGCCGGAGAGTGTCTTGACCGATTGGCCAACACTCCGGGCTTTAACTCCCAACGCGCTAATCAGGCCCTCGGTCTGCTGGCTTTGACGAGCGAGATTGAGCCAACCCCAACGCGAACACGATGAGAAACGCGTCAGGGTAACATTGTCGGCTACTGAGAGAGTGACGCCGAGACCTTCACCTTTTCGATCTTCGCTCAAATATCCCAGACCCTGGAGCAAGCGCATTGCGGGCGCTCCTCCGCGAGCGGAAAGCGCTTTGCCCTTTAGCCTGATGGTGCCTGACTCAACTTCATCAAGTCCGAAGATCGACCGGACCAGTTGCGTGCGTCCCGAACCCATCAGGCCGGCAACGCCAAGAATCTGGCCACGACGAAGATCAAAACTCGCGTGGTGCAAGCTCGGCGGGGATCTGAGATCGCGTACTTCGAGAACGACGCTGGACTCTTCATCACGTCGCCGTCCGCGCCTCGGGAAAAGATTCTGAACCGGCCGTCCGACCATTTGAGTGATCAACTCTTCGTCTGTGACAGATACGATATCTCCCGAGGCCACGCTCTGACCATCGCGCAGTACAGTGAAACGATCCGCTATCTCGCGAACCTCTTCGAGGAAATGGCTAATGTAAATGACGCTCAGGCCCTCGTCACGCAACTTCCCAATGAGCCCAAAGAGTCGTCTTACATCATCACGCTGCAAACTGCTGGTTGGCTCATCCATCAGAATGATCTGCGCTCGCGCCGCAATTGACCGGCAAATCTCGACGATCTGTCTGGCGGCAACCGACAAATCCTTCACCAGTGTTTCCGGATGAATGTCGGGATGAGGGAAGGTTTCCAGCACTTCGCGGGTCCGCGAATTAAGACTGTTGCGATCGAGCCAGCCAAAACGGGACGACTCGATCCCCATCATAATATTCTCGGCGACCGATAGATGGGGACAGAGCGAGAGTTCCTGATGGATGAGCGCGATACCATTGAGTCGCGCATCGAGCGGCGTGGAAGGAACATAGGCACGCCCATTGATTTCCATCCCGCCTCGGTCGGGGCGCAACGAACCGGCCACCACGTTCATCAGCGTACTCTTGCCGGCGCCGTTCTCTCCGATCAAGGCATGGACTTCACCCTGGCGCAACTCGAGACTCACGCCGTCGAGAGCAACGGTGGGACCGAAACGCTTATGGATATTGGTGAGTGTTAGCGGAGTCATTAAGATCGACGATCACGAAGGCAGGTTCACGCTAAGACGCAAAGGAGGCAAAGACGCAAAGAAGAAGGTAGTAGGCGGCAGAGGTAATTGGCGTAAATCCATTTCGGCTCTTCTTTGCGTCTTTGCCCCCTTTGCGTCTTAGCGTGAAAACTGACTGTCGTTAACGTAACGTTCGAGTCCTCACACCGCAGCACTGACCTGTTCCTTCCACGCTCTTCTTTGCGTCTTTGCCCCCTTTGCGCCTTAGCGTGAAAACTGACTGTCGTTAACGTAACGTTCGAGTCCTCACACCGCAGCACTGACCTGTTCCTTCCACGCTAAGCCGTTCGGAAACTCAAAACGTGCCAGCGATTCGGGTTTGATCTCAATGCTGTAACCGGGGGTCTGCGGCGGCATATAACGATCTCCCCGCATCACCACCGGAGTAACAAACTGATCATGGAGGTGATCGACATACTCCAGTACTCGGTTTTCGAGTGAGGCGCTCACCGCAACGAAATCGAAGATGGATAGGTGCTGAACGTACTCGCAAAGTCCCACACCGCCCGCATGCGGGCACACCGGCACGCCGAACTTTGCGGCCATCAACAAGACTGCCAACACCTCGTTGACGCCACCGAGCCGGCAACTATCAATCTGGCAAAACTTGATGGCCCCGGCTTGCAGGAGTTGTTTGAACATGACGCGGCTGTGGCAATGCTCGCCGGTAGCCACGCTGACAGGAGCGACCGAACGGGCAATAGTGGCGTGACCAAGAATATCGTCCGGCGAAGTCGGCTCCTCGATCCAATGGGGCCGGAAGACCGACAACTCCTTGATACACCGAATTGCCTCTTCCACGTCCCAGACCTGATTCGCGTCCATCATTAGCTTGCGCTCCCAACCAATCTCCTCGCGAATCACCCGGGCGCGCCTCATGTCTTCCTCGAGGTTGCGGCCTACCTTCATCTTGAAGTGGGTCCAGCCCTGGGCCAGCCCTTCACGCACCAGGCTGCGCAGTTTGCCGTCCGAATAGCCCAGCCATCCGACCGACGTTGTATAGGCAGGATAACCCGACGCGCATATCTCTCGTTCGCGCAGTTCCTTCGTCGCACTGTTGCTGCAAAGAATCGTCAGCGCTTCCTCGGGCGTCAGGGCATCGCTGATGTAGCTGAACGGGATGCACGAGACGAGTTGTTCTGGCGTCATGTCAACCAGAAGTTTCCACAGCGGTTTGCCTTCGGCTTTGGCGTATAGATCCCAAACCGCGTTGACCAGCGCGGCGGTGGCCATGTGGATAACGCCCTTCTCAGGACCAACCCAACGCAGTTGACTGTCTCCGGTGATTCGATGCCAAAACGCACCCATGTCAGAGGTGAAAGACTCGAGTGTCTGTCCGGCGATCAGCGTTTTGAGTGAGTCAATCGCAGCCACACACAGTTCATTGCCGCGACCAATGGTGAACGTAAGACCGTGGCCTTCCAAACTCCGAGGATGGTCGGTCTTCAAAACCACGTAAGCAGCGGAGTAATCAGGCGACGGATTCATCGCATCTGAGCCAGCCAGCGACTGCGACGTCGGGAACCGAATGTCGCGCGCGACAATATCTATGATCTTCGTGGACATTTAGATCAAGTGCTGAGTACTGAGTACTGAGTACTGAGTTCTGAGTTCTGAGTTCTGAGTTCTCAGTTTGGAGTTCTCAGTTTGGAGTTTCGAGCTTAAGCAGCTCAAGTCAAGAGCTGGCATGAAACTCGGAACTCGGAACTCGGAACTCAGCACTCAGCACTCAGCACTCAGCACTTGTATTCACGCAACGGCGCGCGTAGTTCGCCAGCGATCAACTGCAACGGCGACGACGATGATGGCGCCGATGATGATCTCCTGAATGTAATTGGGCCAGCCGATCTGTTGGCAACCGTTACGCAGGAAAGCCATGATCAGCGCCCCCACCAGCGCGCCGAAGATGCTGCCTTCGCCACCACTAAGGCTGCCGCCGCCAATAACCACTGCGGCAATGATGTCCAGTTCGGATCCTGCCGCAACTGTAGGGTCACCCTGCCGCAAACGCGACATCTGCATCACACCAGCCAGACCAAACAGCAACCCTGCCAACCCATAGATCCAGATCTTTAGTCGATCAGTCGAGATGCCGCACGCACGAGCTGCCAGTTCATTCGAGCCCAGCGCGAACACGCGCCGGCCAAACACTGTATTTCGCAGAATGATGGCCGCGAGAACCGCGAGGACAATTGCCACCCAAACTCCGGGAGCGACCAACAGCCAGGACGGGTTTGGAAACGTCACCAGTAGTTCGTTAACCCATGTTTCCGGTACGTTCACGGTCTGCTGGCCGGCGAACCACTTGGCTGTCCCACGGGCAACTCCCAGCATTCCCAGAGTGGCGATGAAGGGCACGACTCGGAGACGCGTGATCACCAACCCGTTAACGAGGCCAACCAATCCGCCGACAAGAATCCCGGCGGCCACCGCAAGCCACGGTGACAGACCTGCGTTGAGTCCCAGCGCCGTAATCACACCGGTAAGCGCGATCACCGAGCCGACCGAGAGATCGATTCCGCCGCTAATGATGATCAGAGTCATGCCGATCGCGCCGATGGCGACGATCACGGTCTGCGCCAGCACGATCCGCAAATTGAAAGGAGACAGGTATCGTCCCGGCGATTCCATTAGCACCGAGAAGATCAGAATCACCAGCAGCAGTCCGAGGATCGGCCCAATCCAGTTGAGCCAGGTCTGGAAAAAACGGAGTGCTGAGTACTGAGTGCTGAGTACTGAGCGCTCGGTGCTTAGCTGTGAATGTTGAGTTGTTATTTCAGTTTTCACGTTAAGGTTTTCACCTATGTGTCCTGTTTCTACAGTTCGCTGACGAATTCATCGACATAGGCAGATTGCTCAAATCAACTTGAATCGGACCTCAATCCCGTAGGGATCGAATGTTTATAGCGCGTTGGCGAAGATTTGGCTCCCAACTCCATCGGAGTGAAATGTTCTTGCGCCTGCATAACGCCAGGAAGACAATTCGCTCCGCTGGAGCTTCCGAAAATTCCCCTAGTGCCGCGGTCTATAAACATTCGATCGCTACGGGATTGAGGTCCGATTCAAATTGATTTGAGCAATCTGCCTATCCCGTCGATGAATTCGTCAGCGAACTTTTAGAAACAGGACACTAGTGTTTTCCGAGTTGCGCCTTTAGATACTCAGCACTCAGTACTCAGTACTCGCAGTTACTTGAGATACTGATCAATCGGCGGGTGCAGCAACGTTTGTATCTCGGCTGCATCAAGATTGTCAGGGGTAACAATTGTCACTCCGGTATCGATGCGTTTCTCAATCGGCTTGCCCTGTAAATGTTCAACCATCGTGCGCACGCCGAGATACCCCATGTTGAACGGGCTCTGCACCACTATTCCGTGCAACTGTTTTTTGCGCATCGCCTCGGTAAAGGCCTCACTCGTGTCAAAGCCGATGAATGTCACCTTCCCTGCTTTGCCAATGTCTTGCAGCGCGAGGAGCATGCCGGCAGTTGAAGACTCATTCGGCGTAAAGATGCCCTGTATTTCGTCCCCATATCGATTCAATAGATTTTCCGACGCGCGTTTTGCGGTGTCGCGGGTTGCGCCGGCGTATTGATCGGAAGAGATGAGCTCGATGCCCGGGTACTTTGCTTTGAGTTCTTCCACAAAACCATCTTCGCGATCTTGCGTACTCGCCGAGCCTTCCTGATATCTAAGCAACAGAACCTTGCCCTTCCCGTTAAGCAATTGACCCATGCGCTCCGCAGCTAACATGCCGCCTTTCCGGTTGTCGGTGGCGACGAAACTGACGATCTGACCCGACTCCAGGGCGGAATCAATGATTACCGTCGGGACGCCGGCGCGCTTGGCTTCCTCCACAGGTCGCACCAGCGCGCGGTTATCCAGCGGTGCGAGCACAATGCCATTGACGCCCTGCGAGCTGAAGCCTTCGACAACCTGAATCTGTTGCTCGCGGTCATCTTCGCGCAAAGGGCCTTTCCAAATGAGCTCCACTTCTGCTTCCGGCGTAGAAAGCTCGCGTGCGGCCTTGATGCTGCCGGCATGAATACTCTTCCAAAACTCGTGCGTAGTTCCTTTCGGGATAACGGCGATGGTTAGTTTCTTCTTTGCGCTCGCTTCATTTCCCGACGGACGCGTGCAGGCAAAGCTCGCAAGAGTGGCGACCACAAACAGCAGAACAATGGGTTTTCGCATCTATTTCTTCCTATGAACGTGTTTCAGCGACCTTACTAGCTTCTTCGGCTTCAGCCACCGGGTTGTTCAGCATGCCAACGCTTTCAATTTCCACTTCCATGACGTCGCCGGCTTTCAAAAACACCGGCGGCTTGCGAGCAAAGCCAACTCCCGGAGGTGTGCCGGTGGCAATCACGTCGCCCGGCTCGAGCGTGATGGTTTCAGACAGAAACGCTACCAGCTCAGGTACACCGAAAATCAGTTGATTGGTATTCGAGTCCTGCATCGTCTGGCCATTGAGGCGCAGCTTGATTGCGAGCTTGTGCGGGTCAGGGACTGCATCCGTAGTAATGATTTTTGGCCCCATCGGTGCGAATGTGTCGCATGATTTCCCGCGCTGCCACTGACCATCAGCGAATTGAAAATCGCGCGCGCTGACGTCATTGAAAACCGTGTAACCCAGAACATAGTCGAAAGCGCGATTCACGCTGATATTTTTCGCGCGTCGTCCGATGACGACTGCGAGCTCTGCTTCGTAATCAACCTGCGTGCTGGTCGCCGGGAGAATGACTGGCTCCCCTGGCGCGATTACAGCCGTGGCAAATTTCGAAAACACCACCGGCCTTTCGGGGATTGCCATATTGCTCTCTACAGCGTGGTCTCGATAGTTGAGTCCGATGCAGATCAGTTTCCCAGGACGAGGTACGGGAGCAAGCCAGTAGGCCTCGGACCGCTTCGTTAACCATCCATTGCCGGCTGCCTCGGTGAGCGCGCTCGGGTCGTGGGCCAGTGATTCATACTTCTCACGCGACTTCTGAAACCATGGCCCATCCATATCCAGCCAGCCCAAATGACTCGTAGGCCGTTCCGGGCCATCAAAGACCCGCTCAAAATTCAGCAGATACTCGCTGTTCAAAAGAGCTCCAACCCGCGGCGCTTGCCAGCGGCCTGCTTCCTGCGTGCTAAAAGTGATGATCTCCATTTGTGTCCTTGTTAAGTTAAGAGTTCGTCAGAGGCGGTCCTTCATTCACGACTACGTACAACTCCTGCGGGCCGTGGACGCCGATCGCCAGAGTTAGCTCGATGTCGGCGGTTCGCGATGGTCCCGTGATGAAAGTGATTGTGGGGCTTAATTCCGGTCCCTGACTTGCAGTCGCGAGCGTTTCGCCGAGCGTGAGACGAATGTTGGCGGCGTCAACGATAGCAATGTGCGCTGGCGGTACCAGTGAAACCAGCCGGTGTCTTTCGGCTTCCGAGTCGATCATCAAGGTTCCGGTTTCCGCTATGGCTGCCTGGGCGGTGCTGATGCCGACGTCGTAGTCAAACAACTCCGCGGCACTCGGAGATACCGCAATTTCGTCAACGCGTGTCTCTACCCGGGCCATCAAACGTTCTAACAATGGCGCATTCGACAACGCGATAGTACGTCCACGCAAAGGGGAATCCTGCAGGCTGGCGATTATTCCGTTGAGGGCCTCGATCACTTCAGCCTCGCTGCGGGCGACAATACAGTGCCCACCAACCGCTTCCAGGTTCGCTCCAAAGACCTCGATCAGAGACCGAGCCCCGTCGTTTTGAACACCGACTGACGCTGATAACCGATCGCCATTCGGATGACCAATGTCTAACGTCAACTCCGACTGTTCATCGCCCTTCTCCGCATGCACCACATCGTGCGGAGCGCTGGCAACCAAATGCTCCCGGATCGATCTGAGAATCGACTCTCTCGCAGCCATGTTTCTTTCGAGATTGCTCACGGTCTATTCTTGTTTCTCCATTCAGCCTTGAGTGTGACGATGCAGCGGGGGTAAACCGCCCTTCCCAACCTGCCGATCAGAAATTCACTCAAGTGTCGGAGCCCGGGTCTGTATCATCCCGAAGACCTGCGCGCCACTGTTCACGGAACGTACTCTCAGCAATGGGCCTCATGTCACGCGCGTTGGTCCAAGCCCCCAGCGGTGGCGCAAGCTGCGCTAACATTCCGCCAACTCTTCCGATCTTGCCCCGGCGAACAATCGAGCGCTGCAACAGCCTTCCCACCTTGACGCTGAATTCGTAAGTGCGCGGCCTGGTCATCACTGCCGCAAAAAGCCTAAACGCAAACCGCTCACCCGTCCGTTTCTTGAAGCTGCCGCCTGCCTCCTGCTCCTGCCTCCTGCCTCCTGCCTGCTCCTGCCTCCTGCCTCCTGCCTGCTCCTGCTCCTGCTTCCTGTCCGTAATCTCCGCGCGCAAGTGAAGCAGTAACTCCGGAATATCAATCTTGACCGGACAGACTTCGCGACACGCGCCGCAGAGACTCGAGGCGTATGGTAGTTGCGAGGCCTTACCCAAGCCGATCAGTTGCGGGGTAATCACCGCCCCAATGGGCCCCGGATAAACCGACCCGTAGGCGTGTCCGCCAATCTGTTGGTACACCGGACAGGCATTCAGGCAGGCGCCGCAACGGATACACGCGAGCGCCTGGCGCGTGGTGGGATGGGCCAGCATGCGCGAACGCCCGTTATCGAGCAGGACGATGTGCAACTGTTCCGGGCCCTCGTCTTCTGGTCTGCGCTTGGTGCCGGTAATCAGCGATTGATAGGTTGTCAGCTGTTGCCCAGTGCCCGACCGCGGAAGCAGTTTTAGAAAGACGTCGAGATCCACAAAGCGCGGCAGGATCTTCTCAATACCCATGAGGGCGATATGGACTTTTGGCAGACTCGTCGTCAAACGCACGTTGCCTTCATTTTCCAGAATCAGGATCGTTCCCGTCTCAGCGACTGCAAAGTTGACACCGCTAATACCGAGGTCTGCGTTTGCGAATCGCTGACGCAGCACATTCCGCGCGACACTCGTTAGCTTGTCGACGTCATCCGTCGGCTCAATTCCAAGCTTGGCCGTGAACAACTCGGCGATCTGTCCTTTGGTTTTGTGGATTGCCGGAACAATGATGTGCGATGGAGCTTCCCCGGCCAGCTGGATGATGTATTCGCCGAGATCAGTTTCAATAACCTCCATCCCGGACGCTTGCAAGGCGTCGTTAAGATGAATCTCCTCCGTCACCATGCTCTTGCTCTTGACTACGTTTCTGACTCCCTGTTGCCGCGCTAGATCACAAACGATCTGGTTGGCTTCGCTTGCATCGCGGGCCCAATGCACTTTCGCGCCGCGCTGTTCGGCATTACTGACAAATTCTTCGAGATAGCGATCCAGGTGCAAGAGCACATCGTCTTTGATAGCGCGCGCTTGAGTGCGCAGGTCCTCCCAGTTTTCCAGACCCCTGGCCGCCGCGAGTCTGCGCTTACCAAACAAGGAGGTGGCATTGCGCAAGGCACCGCGCAGTTGGGTATCAACCAGCGCGGCGCGCGCGTTGGAATCAAAAGTCTCTGTAGTTAAGTGACTCATGATGATCTACCGAGAGGCGAGCAACTCTGCCAGGTGCATGGCCCGGACGTTCGAGCCCTTGCGCGATAGACGCCCGCCAATCTGCATCAAACAACTGGCGTCGCCGCTAACCACCGCCTGCACGCCCGCCTTTTCGATTGCTTCAATCTTCTGGTCCAAAATCGCCACAGATATCTCGGGGTACTTTACTGAGAAAGTGCCGCCAAAGCCGCAACACGAATCCGCGTTGTCGAGTTCCACAAACTCCGCTTCCCTGACATTTCCAATCAAGCGCCGAGGCTCGCTGTGAACGTTCAAGTCGCGCAAGGCATGACACGCGTCGTGCCAGGTCACCCGTCCCGGCCAGCGCGCCCCGACGTCGTCAATCTTGAGTACGCGCACCAGAAACGAGCTCAACTCAAAAGTACGCTCAGCCACCGCGCGCGCTCGCCGACGCCATTCGTGATTTTCTTGGGCGTCCCCGGCATTGTCGAAGAGTGCCGGGTAGTGATGAACCATCGCCGTGCAGGAGCCGGAAGGGCTCACAATCGCTTCCGCCTCACTCTCTTCGCACATCTGGATGAAACGCTCGGCAAGCTGGCGGGCTTCCGCCGAATAGCCTGTGTTGAAAGCGGGTTGGCCACAGCACGTCTGCCGTTCGTCAAACTCGACTGTGCAACCCACTCGACGCAAGACCTCGAGGGTACTGACCCCAACGCTGGGCCACATTTGGTCGACCAGGCATGTCACAAACAGCGCAACCCTCATACTAGAGTGTCACTACTCCCTTAAGGTAGTTTGGCAATTTCATGTCCTTTTCGAGCGCCCCCTGTACCGCGTCGAGAGAAGTGTACCGATGTGTGATTATCGGAGCGACGTCAATCTTATGCTCCTCGATCAAACTCAGCGCCCGAGCATAGACAGACGGACGCCCATCTGCTTGAAATCCGCCCGAGGCGCCGACAGGCGTCACGAGCGTCGGCTCGCGAAACATCACGTTATTCAGAACACTCAAATCAACTCCCACGTGGCCGTGGCCGTAAAGCAGGACGGTCGCCTGGTTGCGAATCAGGCCCGGCATTGAAGCAATCACCCGGCCCGATCCGGACGCTTCTATCAGATACTCAATGCGTCTTCCGTCTGTCTTCTCACTTATCAAGTTGGCCAGATCGGGGTCATTGGAATCAAGCACGTCATCGGCGCCGAAGTCTTTCGCGAACTTTCGTTTCCACTCACTGGGAGCAGATACCAGCAACTGGCCGTCATAACCGAGCACCCGGCGAATGTACTGTGTGAACAACAACCCTGCCGGTCCCGCTCCACAGATCAGCACCGTCCGCGCCCGCCGTTGCGGCGAATCAGCATTAATCGCATAACGAGTATGCGCGCGCTGTGCAGCGTCACACGAATGAATGACGCAGCCGAGAGGTTCAGACAGCGCCGCTTCCGCCGGGTCAAGCGCGGAACGGATAGGGACCGCATTCACTGACGGCACAGAGATAAACTCAGCGAGTCCGCCAGGCACGCCGGTGATTCCGTGTTCGCGGTAGAACTCGCACTGATGCGAGTTGCCCGTTTCGCAATACTCGCAAACCGGAGTCCGCGCCGAACTTAGGCAGTTCAACCCCTGGTCGATGACTACATGATCACCAATCTCCAGGTCACGCACTTCGTCGCCCTTCTCAGCAACGTAGCCATTGACCTCATGGCCGAGAATCTGCGGCGCGATCGTAAGCGGAATCGATCGTCCGTGCTCATCCGTGTGGTAGTTCGCGTGTCCGGAGAAAATGTGTGCATCGGTGCCACAGATACCCACTGCCGCCACGCGCACCAACACGTCACGCGAGGAAACTCGCGGTCGGGGCACTTCACGGACTTCAAGCCGGCCGACGTCGATGAGCACACATGCCTTCATCGTCACGGCTTTGGGTGCAAGATGTTCGGAAGTTGTGGTCGCAGCGCTCACCCGATTGCCTCGTCACCGCCCGTGCAGTCTTAGTTCCACTTCGATATCACTGGTGTCCAGTCGCACATCATCACGCAATTCAGCAAATCGCTTCATCGTTTCGTGCACACCGACTTCGAGGGGTGTTGCGGGAAGGTTACCGATCGCCCGCCTGATCGCGGCATCGTTGAGTTCCGTTGCCACAGGAATCGGATCTCCGCCGAAAGTAATCAACTCGCGATCTGCTTCCCGGTTAATGATCTCCGCAATCTGTCTCACCTCAACAGTCTCGCCGTGAAGGTTGAATAAGTGAGCACCTGGTAGCGGCGCATCGGCGCAGGCTATGAAAGCCGCGGCCGTATCGGCAACATACTGAAAATCCGTGGAGCCGCTAAAACGTATATGGAATGGCACGTCAAATATCGCGGCCTTCATCGCTTTCGTAGGATCGCTGGTCACGCCGGTGTCACGGTTCACTCCGTAGACCGTCAAGGGTCTGAGGCCAATGCTGTTGAGGCCATGGGTCAAGAAATAGACGCGAGCATTGCCTTCGTTAGTTCGTTTGAACACACCGTAATGACTAGCCGGCTCGCAAGCTGCGGTTTCATCAACCGCACTATCATCTTCGCTCAGGCCAAAGACGGCCGCAGAGCTGGCATAGACGACCTTCTCAGCGGCGATTGTACGCGCAGCCTCGAAAACGTTAAGGGTCCCCACAACGTTTACGAGCGCGCCGCCGACCGGGTCGGCCTGACACGCCGGCACCTGTAACCCCGCGAGGTGAATAACTCGCCTGGCCGATGACTCTTTGAGAGCTGCCAGCACGGATCCCGCGTCAGTTATATCGCCGACAACAAAGCGCACACGGTCAAGATCCTCCGGCTCCATGATCGCACTCAAGCGGCGGTCGTCATCGCTGCGGTCAAAGACCAATGGAGTGTCGCCTCGCTCAGCGAGGGCCTTGACGATCCAGGATCCTATGCAGCCTTGCGCTCCAGTGATGAAATAAGTTTCAGCCATCTTGTCTTAGCGTCCAGCGGCGGTGTCACACAAAGACGCAAAGGGGGCAAAGACGCAAAGAAGAAGGCGGTAGATAGCAAAGTTGAGGACCATCATTTTCATTTCGGGATCTTCTTTGCGTCTTTGCCGCCTTTGCGTCTTTGCATGAAACCGACTTATCGCGAACTCTCACCCGTGATTGAATCATGAGGACGACGCCCAGGCCTTGTCCGCTTCACCGCGAAGTCTATAAAACTCCGTCGCATTCTCGCCGAATATGCGGTTGCGATCTTCCTCCGCCAGGTCCGCCAGCACCGACTGGAAAGACTCCAACACTTTGGGGTACGAAGATGCCAGCAAACACACTGGCCAGTCGCTGCCAAACATCAGTCGATTCGATCCGAAGAGCTCCAGCGCACGCTCAATATAAGGTCTTAAGTCTTCGGCGGTCCACGACGTCCAGTTTGCTTCCGTTACCAGTCCTGACAGTTTGCACGAAATGTTCGGATAAGTCGCCACTTCCTTGAGCGCGCTGGCCCAGTTTGCGATTTCCTCACTGGCAATCGGAGGCTTGGCCATATGGTCAACTACCAAACGCAGATTCGGACAGGCTTCCGCAACTGTCTTCACATGGTTCAAATGACGAGTATGGACCAGCAAGTCGTACGGGACCCGATGTTTCTCCAGTACCTGCAAACCTTGCAAGACGCTCGGTTGGACGAGCCAATCGTCGGCCGGCTCGCTTTCAACCAGGTGCCGTACGCCCTTGAACTTCGGATTCGCTGTCAGGACCTCAAGCTCCTGTTCCATCTCCGGGTGCTTGAGATCAACCCATCCGACAACGCCGGCGATGAATGGATGCCGTTCGGCCAAATTCAATAACCAATAACTCTCGGCAAGACTATTGCTGGCCTGCACCAGAATGGTCGCCCTAACACCACACTCCTTTAGTATCGGCTCGAGTTGCGACGGCAAATAATCCTGATAGAGCACCTCGACTTCCGAGCTCATCCAGGGATAGTCGAAGTGTCCCACCTGCCAGAAGTGTTGATGGCTGTCGATGATCATAAGTTCTGAGTACTGAGTACTGAGTTTCAAGTTTCAAGTTTCGAGTTGATAGTGGAGTACTCAGCACTCAGAACTCAGCACTCAGCACTTATTTCAGAATTTCCCTTCCCGCGGTTTCTCCGCCCGCTTCTTTTCTTGATCCTGACGAGGCTCGCCATCGCATTCGAGCGCAATAGTCGTGACCAGGGCGGGCGCTACCCTCGGTAGACCTGTCATGCGCACTCGCCATTCATTCTGTTCAAATTTTACGGGTTGACCTGACGCAAGAAGTTTCACTGAGTTGACCTTATTCAGCAAGTTGGCCAGCACCACAGTTTCTCCGGGCCAATAATACACGTGCATGAAGAGCGTATTGCCCTTGCGCGAAAAACTGGCGAAACGAGAGCGCGTCGGCTGGCAACGATCTGCCCCATGAAACGATTCTCCGTTGGCTTGCGTCCAGTCCCCGACCGTCGAGAGTATCCGCACCGACTCCGGAGGAACTGAGCCGTCGCCGGTGGGACCAATATTCAAGAGATAGTTTCCGCCATCGTGCGCGCAAGTAATCACGTTGCGGATGACAGTCGTGGGGGTCTTCCAGCCATTATCCGCGATGTGATAACCCCAACTATCATTCAGAGTCATGCACGACTCCCAGGGACGTTCGGCCGAAGCCACGATGCGCTGCTCAGGCGTGTCAAAGTCCTCGGGAATTTTCGAGCGATTATTAATGATAATGTCGGGCTGGAGTTTTCTCACCATCCGATTCATCTTTTCGGACTCCCAGCCGTTAGCATCGAGCGGCCAGGGCACGTCGTACCAGAGAACGTCTACCTTACCGTAATTCGACATCAACTCATTCACCTGCCCATGAATATAGTCGACAAAACGACGGCGGGCGCCTTCATCCGTCATGCAGCGGGCGCCATCCGGATGGTGCCAATCCATCAGCGAGTAGTAGAAACCAAACCGCAACCCTTCGGCGCGGGCCCCGTCGACGTATTCCTGCACCAGGTCGCGCCCGGCTGCTTGCTTGGGTGCACAATAGTCGGTGAGCTTCGAATTGAAAAGACAAAATCCTTCATGGTGCTTGGTAGTCATCACCATATACTTCATGCCGGCGCGTTTCGCGAGGCGGGCCCAGTCGTGTGCCACATTTGGCTTCGGCCTAAACTGCTGGGCCAGTAGCTCATAGTCTTTGACGGGAATACCCTCCATCTCCATGACCCACTCGTGCCGGCCAACCACGCTGTAGAGTCCCCAGTGAATGAACATGCCAAACTTCGCTTCATGCCACCACTTCATCCGGCGCTTTCGATCTTCGATGGTCGACGTCGTTGGGGCAGATTCATCGGGTGGTTTCTGCTCCTGGGCGAAGAGATCACGGGTAGGGGCCACGGCCAGCGCTCCAGCTGTCGCGCCCATGCTCAATAAGTAATCGCGTCTGTTCATTTTGTCATTGATCCTCTCTGGAATTGGTCCGTTGTCAGTGGTCCGTTGTCAGTGGTCATTGGTCCGTTGTCAGTGGTCAGTGGTCGGTTGACGGTCTTTGGGTCTAGCGCCTGTGATGATTGGTGAGGGAGTCTTCGGTCTCCTTCGAGACAGATCCGAAGATCCAAGACCAAAGGGACAACTGACAACTGACAACTGACTACTGACTACTGACCACCATCCCGAAGTCGTTGCGCAGCCATCTCCGCCGTTATGTCGCGTTGTGGGGTAGCCAACATTTCGTAACCCACCATGAACTTGCGCACCGTAGCTGAGCGGAGCAAAGGTGGATAGAAGTGCGCGTGCAAATGCCATTCGTTATGGGGTTGTCCATCCGTCGGACGTTGATGAAAGCCCATTGTGTAAGGGAACGAAACCTGAAACAGATTGTCGTAACGACTGGTAACTTGTTTGAGAATGCTGGCCAGGCCGGTTCTTTCGGCATCACTTGAATCGTCCAGCGCCGTTACATGACGCTTGCTCATCACCATGATCTCGAACGGCCAGACGGCCCAGAACGGAACCAGCGCGACAAAGCCATCGTTCTCACAGACGAACCGCTCCCGAGACCGCAACTCCAGCTCAAGGTAATCACAAAGCAAACAACTCTGGTGTTCGACCTGGTACGCACTTTGGGAATGAGCTTCTTTCTGTGGTTCGTTCGGCAACTCCTCATTGGCCCATACCTGACAGTGTGGGTGCGGATTGCTGGCTCCCATCAGCGCACCGCGGTTTTCAAAGATCTGCACCCAATTAATAAAGGGCAGCGCACCGAGTTCCTGATATTGATCGACCCAGGTATCCACTACCTGCCGAATCTCAGCGACGCTCATGCGCGCGATAGTCAGATCATGTCGAGGCGAGAAACAGACCACTCGACAAATGCCGCGTTCGGATTCCGCCACAATCAGTTGGCCTTCCTGCAATCGTCCGTCTGGCGTATCAGGTCGCAAGGCAGCGAAATCGTTCTCAAAAACAAGAGTCCCTGCGTACTTAGGATTGCCTACACCGCCAACGCGAGGATTACCCGGACATAAGTAACAGTCGGGATCATAGGTGAGCTGTTCCACGCGCTGAGTCTCTTCCACCTGACCTTGCCAGGGTCGATCGGTGCGATGTGGCGAAACGAGTACCCACTCGCCTGTGAGCGGATTGAAGCGTCGATGTGGATGCCTGGTTAATTGAAATTCAGTCATCGGTTGCAATAAAGGTGTTGCCTGCGTTTGGCGTCGCCAGGTCTCAGATCACTACATTCCCAAAGTTGATCGACCTATTCTTGCGCCTTGTCGAATCTGATCGACCTTAACTCCCCGGTTTCACCCCGTAGGGCTGAGATGTCTATAGCACTCGAACGACCACCCCATCTTCTGCGCCGTTCGGAGGGGCGGACTCAACTTGGCAGGTACTCATCTAGATCATTCCGCCCCTCCGAACGGCGCAGGGATCTATATTAGTGTCCTCTATAAACATCTCACACCTACGGGGTGAGGAAACTCCGAACAGCCCGCGTCCGCCAAAGAATCTTCGTAAGACCTTCCTATGTTTGCTCCTAACTAGCTGCTCTTGATATTTGCTCATGTCACCTCACCCGCACCCGCCGCAGCTCTACAGACATAAATCTCAGGCTTGAGCCCTGTCTCTTCCTCATAACCGCGAGCCACCGTGCGCTCAAAATCCTTAACCCGTTCCGCCTCGACGATGCTGATTGTGCATCCCCCGAAACCACCGCCCGTCATGCGTGAGCCATAAACCCCATCCACGTGACCTGCGAGTTCAACCATCAAATCAAGTTCTTTACAACTGACTTCGTAGTCATCGCGCAGGCTGCGATGTGATTCGTTCATTCGTTGACCAAAAGAATCAAGATCCCCGGACTCGAGCGCCTCCGCCGCCTCCAGCACGCGCGCGTTTTCGCTGACTATGTGACGGCAGCGCCGATAGATCACCTCTGACAAATCCACCCGGGCTCGTTCCAACTCTGTCTCGGTAACATCGCGAAGGGCGCGCACACCGGGACGGCTTTGCGCAAAATGGTGAACACCAGCTTCGCATTCAGCTCGGCGCACGTTGTACTGACTGCTCGCCAATTCATGCTTCACCATGGTGTTACTGATAACCAAACGTACGTCAGTGGGGACCGGCAGAACCCGGTAATCAAGTGAGCGACAATCAAGCATCAAGGCTCTGTCAGCCTGGCCACAGCACGATATGAACTGGTCCATAATCCCGCAGCGCATTCCCACAAACTCATTCTCCGCCCGCTGACACAGCTTGGCCACATCGACTGGCGCCACGCAGTGTCCGGAGTTTGCGAGCAATGCAAACGCAGTTGAGACCTCGAGCGCGGCCGATGAACTCAACCCGGATCCGATCGGTACTTCTCCGTGAATCCTCAAGTTGGCGCCCCGCAATCGATGATCAGACTGCTCCAGCACTACCGCCACTCCTTTCACATAGTCACTCCAGTGACTCGCCGCTCGAAGTTTCGGATCATCGAGATCAAACTCAATCGCCTCTTCACAATTTTCGGAGAACACCGATAGCCGCCGGTCCGCGCGAGGGGCCACGGTTACGGTGGTGGCGAAATTGATCGCCGCCGGCATCACAAAGCCTTCGTTGTAATCGGTGTGCTCACCAACCAGATTAACCCGCCCGGGCGCACGAAACACTCGTGTCCCCTCAATGCGTTGATCCGTGATTTCTGTTTGCATTGCAGCCGCGTGTTCTAAGCCCATCGAATTAGGTTCATCGTAGATTCTTACCACACATTTCACGCAAAGACGCAAAGGGGGCAAAGACGCAAAGAAGAAGGCGGTAGATAGCAAAGTTGGAGGCCATCATTTTCATTTCGGGATCTTCTTTGCGTCTTTGCC
>JAMQPI010000035.1 GCA_023717565.1 Pyrinomonadaceae bacterium
TTCTCCACGATATAAGCCTCAATCTGATCGCCAACCTTAAGGTCGTTGAAGTTTTCGAGACCAATGCCGCACTCAAAGCCCTCACGCACTTCCGAAACATCATCCTTGAAACGCCGCAGGGAGAGTATGTTGCCTTCCCAACTGACCACACCATCGCGAATCAATCGGGCCCTGGCATTGCGGCGGATACTTCCATCGACAACCATCGAGCCAGCCACCACACCGGCGCGAGGGACGCGGAACACTTCCCGCACATCGGCTTTGCCAATGATCTTTTCCTTCTCGATCGCTTCGAGCATCCCGATCATCGCGGCGCGAATCTCTTCCTCAACCTTGTAAATAATGGAATGCAGCCGAATGTCGACGGACTCCTGTTTGGCCAGATCGCCCGCGCGAGATTCCGGCCTGACATTGAAGCCAATGATCACCACTGCCGATGAGGACGAGCCGGCCTGGGTGGCCGATGCGAGCAAGACGTCCGACTCAGTAATCGCGCCGACGCCGGAACGAATCACTTTTACCTTCACCCGTTCGGTGGAGAGTTTCTGCAAGGTCGACTTCAGAACTTCCACCGAACCCTGCACATCGGCCTTGATTAGCACCAACAGTTCTTTGACTTCACTCTCACCCAAAGCCTCGATACCACGTTTAGTTGTTTGCAGCAGGGTGGCCTGGCGACTGACCATTTGCCGGTGCTGCGAAATTGTCTGCGCCCGACTCATGTCGGCCACCACCTGCAGAGTGTCGCCGGCCTGCGGCACACCTTGCAGCCCGAGCACCTCTATCGGAGTCGCCGGACCAGCTTCGGTTATTGCCTCACCACGATCATTGAACATCGCCCGAACCTTGCCCGAGATCTGACCGACGATAAAGGGATCGTGATTGCGCAACGTTCCTTGTTGCAACAGCACGGTGGCAACCGGACCACGACCTCGATCGAGTTTTGCTTCGAGCACGACGCCTGAAGCCAGACGGGTCGGGCTAGCGCGCAGATTGAGAATATCGGAGCTCAACAGAATGGTTTCCAGCAGCCCGTCCAGGTTCTGGCGCTTCTTGGCAGACACCAGCACCATTTCGGTATCTCCGCCCCACTCAACCGGCGAGAGACCATGCTGAGTTAGTTCCTGTTTCACTCGATCCGGATTAGCGTCCGGCTTGTCGATCTTGTTGATCGCCACGACGATCGGTACTTTGGCCGCGCGCGAGTGTTCGATGGCTTCAATGGTCTGAGGCATGACGCCGTCGTCAGCTGCCACTACCAGCACAACGATGTCAGTGGCTTTGGCGCCGCGCGCACGCATCAAGGTGAAGGCCTCGTGGCCCGGCGTATCCAGAAAGACCACGCGGCGCGTTTGTCCCGGAGCATCCGGACTCGGGACTTGCACGCTGTAGGCGCCGATGTGCTGAGTAATACCACCAGCTTCGCCGCCGGCCACGTCCGTGGCGCGAATGCCATCTAGAAGGGAAGTCTTGCCGTGATCGACGTGGCCCATTACCGTGACCACCGGAGCGCGAGGCAGTTCGACATCATCTGCGTCGGTAGCTATTAATTCCTCAAACTCTTCCTCGGCAACCATCTCCTCAAACGGCACGAAAGTAACGTCATACCCAAAGCGCTTACCGAGGTCTGCTGCCACATCATCGTTCAAAGGCTGATTGATGGTCGCGAAAACTCCGCGCTGCAATAGGAGCGTCACCACGTCCTTGGGCTTGATCCCGAGCTTCTCGGCGAACTCTTTTACGGTGGAACCCTCAATCAGGCGAGCAGACTTCAGTTCCCCGGTTGACGGCTCCATTCTTCCGGCAATTCTGTCCTCGAGCGATAGGGCTTTGGGCGGCGGAATGAAGTCGCCTTTATCAAACCGGCTCGCTTTGCCTTCCACTTTCCTTCCGCCACGCGCAGGCGTACGACGCGAGCGTCGCCGGCCCGAATCCGGGGGCGGAATGTAAGTGGTCTGAGGGGTGGCAGTCTCGCCTGGAGTGCCCAGACGTTCAGTTCGTGAGAGTGCATTGCGATCTCTAACGCGTCCACTTCGTTCGGCCCGCTCCTTGGGAGTGACTGGGGGTGCAATGGGACTGGGCGCGCGCTCACCGGGGCGAATGCCGGCGTTAAGAGCGGCGGCGGTGGGGCGCATGACCCTGATTTGATGTGATATCGCCGGCAACGTCTTTGCGGATTCCACAGCCACGCCCGGGGCATCTGCGCTGAGCGGGCCAGTTGGTAAGACGAATTCCTCGGGTTCTTCGACCTCAGGCTCGAGTTCCGGCAGCGGAGCAGTCTCAACGGTGGCGGCGGGTTGTTCAGCCCGCGTGGCCGGAGGCAGCTTTTTCATTAACTTCGCTGCGGGGCGCGGCTTTACTGCGCCAGGGACGGCCGCGGGTATTTCCTGGGGAGCCGGCGCCTCTTCGACTTCGATGGGTTCAGGTTCGGCAGCTTTGACAGGCTCTTCAACCTCAACCGCTGGCGCCTCTTCCACGGGACGCGCAGCTTTTTTGACGACCTTGACGGTTCGTTTTACTGCTGCTTCCTTCTTGGGGAAGTATTTGTTGCGGATCTTCTCCGCCAACTCTTTGGAGACAGAGTTGGACGGAACGCTGACATCGACACCTTCGCGACGAACTTCTTCAATCAGTCGCTTGGTGTCGAGCTTCAGTTCCTTGGCGAGGTCATAAATACGAATCTTGGAAGAAACTGTCATGCACTCCTTCTCGGACACTCACTAGATTGAGGTCTCACCTGCTTCAAAAGTGATCAAGAACCCTGTTCTCAACCACTTGAAGCGGCGCTTAGAAGTGCGACGCGGGGTGGTCGAGCGGGCAGCGCCACACACTGGACAAGCCAGCGTGTGCGCTAAGCTTACTGGTCTGCATCTGGGGAAGCATCTGGCTTCTCTTCGTAATTGCCCCCGCCCGATGCAGCATCTTCGGGAGCAGGTGTATTTGCGGATAGGGCGAGTTCCGCGGCTGCGGCCTCATCATCACCTTCTTCGATCGAGGCAATATCCTCAAGCGAGAGCCCATTCTCGCTAATCTCATTCGCGTATTCGACAGCAGCCGCTCCGGTGGACGTAATGTCTGGAGCGGGAGTTATGGTGTCAGGACGAAGATCTCGGCCGGACTCCTGCAACATCAGTTCTGCCTCGGATAACGGTTCTATCTCAGTAAGGGCCACCGGGTCGGCGGAGAACTCCGCCAGGATTTCCGGCTCGGCGGAGAAGGGCGGGCGAGTCTCGACGGCTTCGTCGTAGCCTTCCGCAGTCGGATCTTCTGCAGCTTCCAACTCAGCGGACACAGCGGATCCCGACTCTGATTCGTCAGATTCGTCCGTTGCACCCTGCATGCTGCGGTCGCGTATAGCAACTACCGCCTTAGCCGCGTTCAATATCGTCTCAGCCTCATCCAAACTCAGATCCAGAAACTCGACCAGATCGTCGACTGACGTATTAGCCAGCGAATCAATGTCGTTAATATTATGTTCCGCGAGAGCATCAGCCTGCTGTGCTGTAACACCTTCGATGGCCGAAAGCGGCACAGACTCGCCGGAAGCAATCAGAGCACCCATTTGCTCGGTCACTTCACGTTTGATCTCTTCCTCGCTGCGGATGTCGATATTCCAACCCACCAGTTTCGTGGCGAGTCGAACGTTCTGCCCCCGCTTACCAATTGCCAGTGAAAGCTGATCTTCATTTACGATGACTTCCATTTGGCGATTCTCGATATCGGTGATGCGGACCTGATTGACCTTGGCGGGTGAGAGCGCGTTCGCGGCAAATACTGAAGGTTCATCTGACCATTCGATAATATCAATCTTCTCTCCGCGAAGTTCGCGAATGATGGCCTGCACGCGCGAGCCCTTCATACCGACGCAAGCGCCCACGGGATCGACATCGCGTTCGTTGGACATCACAGCGATCTTGGCGCGCTCACCCGGTTCGCGGACAGCCGATTTGATCACGACGGTGCCGTCGTAGATCTCCGGAACTTCCATTTCGAATAAGCGCAGCAGCAGCTCGGGAGAGGTGCGCGAGACTTCCACTTGAGGCCCTTTGGATTCCTTCGAAACGTTGTTGATAACAACCCTGATGCGCTCGCCCTGGTTCCATTGCTCGCCTCGAGATTGCTGTGAACGGGGCAGGATGGCTTCCAGGTTTCCCAGGTCCACAATGATGTTGCCGCGCTCGAAACGTTTCACGTAACCATTAACCAAATCGCCGATCTTGTCGATGTACTGTTCGTAGACGTTGCTGCGAACTGCGTCTCTTACTTTCTGAAACAGGATCTGTTTTGCAGTTTGTGCCGCGATGCGGCCCAGTTCTTCCATTGGCAACGGGAGCAGCAGGGCGTCGCCCAGCTCTACTTCATCACCCGCGAGTTCACGGGCCTCGTCGATGGAAAGCTCCGTGGCCGCGTCGGCCACTTCATCAACGACGACCTTCGAGGCAGACAATTCAATGCCGGTTTCCGGGTTCCAGTCGACCTGAATGTCTTCACCGGATCGGAACTGTTTCTTGGCGGCGGCGCGGACGGCCTCTTTCATGGCGTCGATGACCAGTTCCCGCTCGATGCCTTGTTCCTGGCAAAGTGCCTCGATGTTTTGTGCAATGGATGAACTCATTTAAGTCTCGCTATCTTGTGGCTCGACACCCAAGAGCTTCGGTGTCGTTGAGCCTATTCGGTTGTTATTCAGTTGTAAGTGGCCGGCGGCGTATCCGCTACGCCGATTTCGTGGGCCTTCCTTGCTCGAAGCTCTGCCTCGGCGTCAATTTCAATATTTGCCTTCACAATCGAGTCGAGCGGCACCCTAATGCGACCGCTGGTTTTGTCCTCAAAGAGCACTTCCTCGCCGTCGATTCCAATCAAACGTCCGCGAAAGTTGCGCTGTCCGCCGATCGGACGGTGCGTCTTCATCTTTGCGTGGCTGCCGGCGAAGCGTTCATAGTCCGCGCGCTTGTAAAGGCCACGATCCAGACCCGGCGACGATACTTCCAGGGTGTAGCTGGAATGAATGAAATCTTCCACATCCAGGATGGTGCCCAGGTGATGACTCACTTCGGCGCAGTCCTGATGAGTGACGCCTTCCGGCTTATCAATAAAAACGCGGACAATAGGCTTGTTTTCCGGGCCGGCAACTTCTGCGTGGACTAGCTCCAGGCCGTTGTCGATTGCTACCTTTTCAGCGATTTCCTGAACCCGCTTTTCAATCGACCTGGCGCCCACCGTCACCCCCAAAAAACACTCGCCCAAAATAAAAAGTGGGCGCGAACCCACCGGACGGAACCGCCGTGCTTCGAGCAAGCCGGGGATTATACGACGCCATCCAGGGGGAAGCAAGCAGAGGGAGTTTGGAATGGCCACCGATAAACCTAACAAGAGTGAACTAGCTGGAGTGCTCGCGTGACGTGTTCGGTGTGCATTGCTGCAAGAACGATCCACGAAATCAGCGAAACAACAGGAACTGAGGCCAATCCGTTTCGTGGGGCTTCGTGTGTTTTCGTGGATTG
>JAMQPI010000102.1 GCA_023717565.1 Pyrinomonadaceae bacterium
TTTTTCGCCAGCCAGGAGTGAAGCGAGAATCAACTCTGGAACATCTTCGGGAAGCGGTGCGATGGCCGCCAAAATCAAAGCCGGTGGGCCACCCAGAAAAACCGTCACCGGCAGCAGCTTTCCGTGGGCCTCAGCCTCGTGATAGTGAAACCCGCCGCCCTTTTGAATCTGCCAGTGCAGGCCAGTCGATTGCGCGTCATAAACCTGCAAACGGTAAATTCCGAGGTTGTGTTTTTTCGTGCGCGGATTCTCAGTGTAGACCAGCGGGAGCGTAATAAAGGGACCGCCGTCTTCTTGCCAGGTAGTCAGCACCGGCAACTCATTCAAATTAGCCGGTTGATCGCGGACTTCGGTTACCGGTGCATTACGAAGGTTTCGCGTTCCGAGCCTTAAGGCCTCAAATCCGAGTGACCGGTGTCGCCACAACTCAGATCGTCGAGGCGGCAGCAACGATTCAGCCAGATGCGCAAACTCGCGTACCAGCGCTTCCGGCTTCGGACCAAAAGCGAGTTCGATTCGACGAGCTGTACCAAAGAGGTTCGTTACAACGGGGTAAGTACTTCCCTTCACTCGTTTAAATAGGAGTGCTGGCCCACCTTGGGCAATAACCCGCCGGTGGATCTCCGCAGTTTCAAGATACGGGTCCACTTCCGCTTCGATTGATATGATCTCGTTTTCTTTCCGGAGCAGGTCGAGGAATGTGCGGAGGTTTCGATGCATGCGACGAGCGAGTATAACTCAGGTCGTGCGTCATCTCTCATCATCGCTGAGTGTGCAACTTCATCAGGTCATCAATGATTGAACATCGACACTGCCTACGCGCGATCTCTGTCAAAACTTCTTTTAGGAAATCCGCGACTTGTTCGAGGTAGCTATTCACCTCGCAGAGCACCACCAGTTTCACCCTGTAGGGGTGAGATGTTTATAGCACTGAACCGGATCCACCTCCCACGCCATTCGGAGGGGCGGAGCTCAACTTGGCGGGTACTCCTCGGCTATCATTCCGCCCCTCCGAATGGCGCAGGGATATTCAGTGGATCCCATTCTATAAACATCTCACTCCTCACGGAGTAACGACCCCGGAGCGGACCTCATGAACCTCGGCTTGAGTGCGGACAAACAGATATGACCTTGCCTTAACTCGCGGGCTACTGGTCAACAGGGTTACGGAGATGGCTTTTCTGTGCCACCCACTGTGCGAGGCCGTGAGGGTAGGTTTGTTTCGGCTTGCCCGATTCGCGCTTCGATCTGTTCGATCGCAACTTCGGCTGCTGTCGCCACTCCGGCGGTAAACGAATCACGGAGCGGGTCTAGCAGCGCCAACGTCTCTTTATCGCCGATCTGTCCCAGTGCTTCCACCACGCCCGCCGTGACCTTCGCGGGAGTGTCATTCTCTTTTAGAAATGGATACAGGAGATCCGGGCTATCGAGTTGTTTGAGATAGCCCACCGCCTGATCATGGCGAGAGGAATTCAGTTCACGCACAATCCGAAATAGAGTTTCAGATTTACCCATGCGGTAGAGCGCCCAGTCGAGAGCAAGGCGAACCTCCTTGTTCTTCTCCTGAAGCTGATAGCCCTCCACCACTTTCCTTTGGTCGCTGGCTGCGAGCCGGGCCAGTGCCTCGGCAGATCGCTGGCGAACCAACGGATCAACGTGACCGAGTTGCCCGGCGAATTCGGCGGAATCTTTCCGCGCATCCACGCCGTCCAGAGGTTGAGTCCCGGATTGGCCCATTGCGGTTAAAGAGACTACACCAAGCAAAAGGATCCCACTGGCTAAAGAAAGAGTTCTCATAAGACAACCTTCATCTATTCATTGCGGCGGCGGCATTCTTGCGCAGACTGGCACTGTTCAGGTCGAGATCCGCTACAGGAATGACCTCCACGTTGGGGAATTGCTTCCGCAGCGGCTCCAGAAAATCTTTGGCGCTGCCGACGATTATGATGTTCGCATTCTTCACACTGATTCGCCCGCTGGCGAATTTCTGAATGTCATCAGGGGTCACCGCCTGAACGTTGCTAATGAAATTGTTAATCTCGCCGAGGCTCAACCCATAGAGCGAGAGCGAAGCTATCTGGCCAACCAACCCTTCAGTGGTTTCCAGCGCGCGGGCAAAACCGCCAGTGAGCACAGCTTTGCGCGGCACCAGTTCCGCCGCTGCTACCTGTTCAAGTGACAGTCGTCCTAGTTCGCCCACCAGCAGAGAGGCAACCTCGGCACCGGAAGTGTTCCTGGTTTGGGCCGAAGCTACAAACGGTCCGGCATCCCGGCGCGTGTCGAGCCGGCTACTGGCGCCGTAGCTGAGACCGCGCTTGATACGAATCTCCTGATTCAAACGGCCCGAATAACCCGTTAGCACTGCGTTGGTCACGATGCCTCGGAAATAATCGGGGTCCGTACGGCTGATTCCTGCCCGGGCGAGAACTACCGCAGCCTGTCCGGCGTCTGGCATGTCCACGACCACCACCCGCGGCTTTTCAGCCGGGTTGATAATCTTTCCCACCATCCTCCTTGCAGAGAGCGGAGTAGTTGGCTTTACCCATTCGCCAAAGATCCGCTCGGCAAGTTTGAATGCATCCGCGGCCTTAATGTCCCCGCCAATGACGAGTACGGCGTTGTCAGGACGGTAAAACTGCGAATGCAATCCCACTATGTCCGCGCGCTTGATCCGGGCCAGCGATTCCGGCGTGCCGTTGAGCGGATGTCCGTAAGCTGTATCACCAAACACCACGCGACCGGCAACGAGACTGGCGAGCGAACCTGGTTGCCTCAGCGTTACACTTAGACTGTCCAGATACTGTTGGCGGAGTCGTTCGATTTCTTCGTCCTGGAAAACCGGATTCCTGGCAATGTCAGCGAGAATGACCAGCGCAGGTTCAATCCTTGGCGACATAACGCTGATTGAGGCTCGCGATGCATCCCAGCCGGCCTCCGATTCGATCTCTCCACCCAGGGCTTCCATCTGTTGCGCGATTTCGGGCGCGCTGCGAGTCTTCGTGCCTTTCGTCAAAAGCGCTGCCGTCATATCCGCCAGCCCACTCAACCGTGTTGGATCGATCTCGCCACCGTTCTTGACCAGCAACTGAGCCGAAACGAGCGGCACATCATGGTGTTCAATAACGACGATGCGGAGGCCATTCTTAAGCGTTGTTTCGTCCGACTTCGGAATGCTGACAGAACGCGGTGCGGCCGGCGGCGGCGGCGTCTCCAGTGGAACCGGCGCTCCCATCTGTTGGGCTCGAACAGCCACCGACGAAAGAGCGACTAACGCAATTAACGGCAGCCACGCAGCTCGTTGGCAAGGGTCAAGTGACTTTCTCATCAGCCTTCCCCTTTTCCGACATTCGTATTCCTGGTCTGGGGGGTTGTCGGCTCCGCCTCGTACGTAATTACCACCCGGTTATTATCGTGAAAGTATTTTTTCATCACCCGCTGAACGTCCGCCGCAGTCACGGCTTGAAGCTTCTCAATGCCGGTGTTTACGCGAGTCGCATCACCAAACAACACCGCGGCCTGCCCCAGGGCAAACGATTTGCCTTCGCTGGTTTCTCGTTCCTGAAACTCGTTGGTGATGAGTTGATTCTTCGCCTTATCGAGTTCGGCGGACGTCACAGGCGAATCTTGTATCCGTTTCAGTTCGGCAAGCAGCGATCGCTCGGCCTCCTCCGGTTTTTTCTCGCTGGCCAGAATTGCGCCCAAGACAAAGAGTCCAAGATCTTCGCGCAAGTCGGCCTGTGCGAATGCTTCCGCGGCAATCTGCTGCTGGTAAACAAGCGACTGGTACAGTCGCGAGGATTCCCCGCCGCTTAAGATTGATTCCGCGACACGCAACGCGTATGCATCGTCGGATTTTACCGTTGGCATGAGATAGGTCAGAGCGATCGCCGGTAATGGCACGTTTGGAGCATATTCCTTGATCCGCTTTTCGGTGACCCGCTCAGGCTCCTTGACGGTGACTCGAGGGAGCGGGCGATCCGGTTTGGCGACGCGCCCGAAATATTTATCCACCCAGGTGTCCAGTTCTTTCTGATCGAAGTCTCCCACTACTACGAGAGTGGCGTTATCCGGGCGATAGAACGTGGCATGGAATGAACGCACGTCCTCCAGCGTGGCCGCATCAAGCTCCTCGATGCTGCCGATGCCAGGGCGGCGATAGGGATGCTTTGCAAAGGAGTTTTTTTCAATGAGATAAAAGAAACGACCGTAGGGTGGGGCCAGAACTCTCGAGCGAAACTCCTCTTTGACTACATCGCGCTCTGATTTGAAGTTCTTCTCATCGACATTCAACGATCCCATGCGGTCAGCTTCCGCCCAGATCAGAGTCTCCAGGTAATTTGACGGCACCACCTCGTAGTAGTTGGTGAAGTCGTCAAACGTAGAAGCGTTGTTGAAACCGCCCACGTCTTCCGTCAGGCGATCCATCATCTCGTCCTTCATGTTACGAGTGCCCTTAAAGAGCATGTGTTCGAACAGATGGGCAAAGCCACTGCGGCCTTCGGGATCGTCCTTCGAGCCCACCTTGTACCAAACCTGGATTGCCACCGTCGGACTCGAATGTTCTGCAGCGGTCAGAACCCTCAACCCGTTGGGCAACGTACGGTCCCGATAGTTGATTCGCGGCATCGTTACCTGAGCAGGAGAGACAGTCGCCGTAATGACGCCCACCAGTAAGATAATAGATAGCGTTACGAGCACACTGAATTTCCGCTGCATCGTTATTTGCTCCAATGATATGAACTTGTGGACAAGAGATACTTGCCGGCTTTTCGATGATCAATCACGGTGAGGGTGTTGCTTACGTCTCATCAGTCGAGGTCAAGCGGGTTGAGATACGGTTTAGTGTCCTTCTCTTTTTCGGCCCTCTTGATGGCCTCTTGAAACTTCTCCTCGAGAATCCGGTCACGGTCCTTCATTGAGTTAAGCTCCTGGGCAAAGATCTGTTCACGTACCTGCTTTTGCTTATCCAGTCCTTTGACCATCTCGTCAAACGATGCCAGGGGCCGGATCTTCTCCTCGTGCGAAATCAATGATCCGGTCTGGGCGTCGACCATCAACTTAGACTCGCAGCAGGGGCAGATGATTGTGAATCGTGACGTATCTACCATGAATAACTCCTTGTTAGAGCCTCCCAGCGGGTCAGGCTTATGAGCGGTGCAAGTATAACACCTTAGCGCGGTTGAGCCTGAGGAGGACCAGCGCTATTGGTTCATTTTGAACTCCGAAGCGTCATTTTCCATTCGAGTAGCAACTCACTCAAGCCGCGTGTCATGAGGTCAGTACCACAATGCGGTAGCAGTGGGTCATGGGCTCCGATCACTTACGCTGAGTGGAATCGCAACCCATTCGTCATCTGAAAAGCGACTCACTCAAGCTTCGTGTCATGAGGTCAGTACCACAATGCGGTAGCAGTGGGTCAGGGGCTCCCGATCACTTACGCTGAGTGGAATCGCAACCCATGACCCACCGCTACCGCATTGTGGTACTGACCTCGTGACACGCATGTTGGAGTGAGTGCGGTGACCTCATGACCCGCAGCTTGAATGAGTTGCTACTCGAATGGAAAATGCTGCAATTAACACAGATAAGGGGCAGCCATCACTGACTGCCCCTTTCACTTGCCCGCCTCACCAAATACCTATGGAGTTAAGGCGTCCTTGACTGCTTTGCCGGTCTTCTTGGCGCCCTCGGCAGTTTTCTTTCCAACTGTCTTAGCGCCCGACGCGGTCGCTTCTCCTACCGTCTTGGCACCCTCCGCTGTTTTCTCGCCGACAGTCTTTGCCCCTTCGGCTGTCTTCTCTCCCACGGTCTTGCCGACTTCAACCGTCTTGTCGCCGACGTCTACCGCCTTGTCCGCCGTCCAACGGGCAGCGTCAGCAATCTTTTCGCCGGAAACCTCGAGCGCGTCGCCTACATCGTTAACTTCTTTGTCCTCTCCGCTCGGCGAGTAGGCACGCACCGTTCGGCGCCCGTCGCGCGTGGTCGTGACTACCACTCTTGAAACTCTCGGATTGTCACGAAAGACTCTGGTCTCAGTTTTCACGCCGTTGGCATCAGTGGTGGTGGTGATTTCGGATCCGTCTGCTGCCGTGCGAGTCGTTGTCATGGCCTGCCCATTCGCGTTGGCCGCCTGGTCTGTCGCTGTGCACCCCGCGCCGGACATCGCCAGCACAGCAACCGCGATTACCGTAAGAAGGTTCTTGCTCACTGTCGTCTCCTCCTAAGATCACAAAAGATAGCCGATTTTGAAGTGTAATCCCGCAATAGACGTGCCAGCAAGGGTCTAACGATAACAAGCTGTTGCATGGGCAAATCCGGTTGGAACCTGACAAGCCATCGGACAAAAGCATACGCCAAAGCCCCGACTGCGGTCGTTAATAGTACGCAAACCGAAAACGCGCCTGCTGCAACGAGGACCGCGCGCCTTTCTGCTCGGCTTCCGGCAAACCGGGCAGCGCCCCTCAGAGGCTGGGTCTATTGACTTTCGCCTGAAATTCGACTAGAAGCACTGTACTCAGTTGTACTTGTGCCCGGCGGCCTGAAGTCGCGAAACTAGTCGAGACGGTTCAACTCGCTGCAGCCTTCATTAATACATTCACGATCGATACTTGGTTGCCTTCCTGGCTCCCGGCCGGAAATCGAGTCAATTGACAACTAATTTTAGAAATCCCCAAGGAGCTTTGTTCATGCGCAGACTTTTCTTCATGGCGGTAGCCATGCTTTTCCTCTTAGCTGCTTTGCTGCCCACACAGAGAAGCTTCGTGGTCAGTGCGGTCTCTGACGGTGAGCGCCTGGCCATGTTCAGCAAGCCATCCGTCGTCCGTATTATTGACGGAGTCGCCGGGACCTTCCTCTTTGCGCCCCCCAAACAGCAGCCAAAGAATTACACCGTTTCCTATATTGGCCTGGGCTCAGGCTTTTTTATTAACGCGGCCGGCTACATCGTAACCAATGCCCACGTGGTGAACACCTCGCATGACATCAAGCAAAAAGGGGAGGAAGCGGGACACGAACTCCTGTTCTACCAGCTACTGCAACAGATCGCTCGCGATTACAACGTCAGCCCCAATGCTCTTACGCGCGAGAATGTGGTCTTCATCAGGAACTACTCGCGGCTCACGGAAATGAAGCAGTACCACCACGTCATTATTCCCGACGGCAGCGTCTATGAATTTGAAGAGAAGCAATTCGGTGCGCCAGTTGGTCAGGGTAAAGACGTAGCCGTCATCAAAATTGAAGTTAAAAACGCACCCGTGCTAATACTGGGCAGCTCTGACGTCAAACTGCAGGATCACGTCACCGTCCTGGGCTATCCGGGAGCTGCTGATACATTCAACTCAGGAATCCTGGATTCGAAGTCTTCGCTTGAGGCTTCGATCACCGACGGCAAGATCTCCGCCCAAAAGAGATCCGCCAGTGGCGCTCCGGTGCTTCAGGTCAGTGCACCCGCGACCCACGGCAACTCGGGTGGGCCGGTGATGACGGACAAGCATGAGGTAGCGGGCTTATTAACGTTCGGCGGCGATCGGGTCAACGATCAAGAAGTCTCGGGCTTTGCTTTCGTGGTGCCGTCCAGCACCGTGTTGGAGTTTGTTAAAGCAGCCGGCGCGACAAATGAATTAGGAACTGCCGACAAAGCCTATCGTGAAGGGCTGGAGCTCTACTGGGCTGAGAACTACTCACAGGCTATTCCGAAATTTGAAGAGGTCAAACGGCTTTTTCCGGAACACTCGGAAGTTAGTCGGCTGGCCCAGGATAGTCAGCAAAAAATCTCGGAAGGAAAGGACAAGTCTTCTACCGTGCCAACAAGCTGGATAATCGGCGGAGTTCTCGTATTTATTGTCATAGTCATTGCCGTCATCGTGATCGCGGTGGTCGGGTTCTTACTCATGCGGAGAAGAGGCAAGTCCAAATCGACTGCGGGTGCGGACGTGTCAGCGACTCCATTGGGAGGAAGCGCGCGTGGGAGCGCGCCCAAGCCGGAACCGCAGCGGCCCACGCCATCTCCTTCCTTCTCCGCGCCTCAGGCTCCGAGGTCGCCAAGTCCTCCGCCATTTACGCCTAATCTACCGGCGGGAGGAGGTGTCGACAGATCAGCCACTATTGATCTTTCACGGACCGTGGCCATCATTCCGGATGGCGATACTGCACCCATCAATTGGGGCACGATCAAGTTTGTCTCGGGACTATTGGCTGGACAAAAGTTTGACATCACGCCCGACGGCTCCTGTATTGGTCGTGACTCGACAGTTTCTGAAATCGTGATCACGGATCCTCGCATCTCCAAACGCCACGTTTGGATCGGAGTGAAAGAGGGCCGTGTGGTGATTACCGATCAGAACTCTCGTAATGGGACGTTCGTCAACGATCCGAAATCGCAACGCGTGACTGAGACTCCGCTCAGCCTGGGCGACACCGTAATCCTGGGCGAATCCGACGTCGCGAGATTCGAGTATCAGAAGTGAGCAGGCAGCTAGCAGGCTACTGAAAACCAAAAACGATCCACGAAAACACACGAAACCGCACGAAACGGATTGCCTTATTTCGTGTTGTTTCGTGTGATTTCGTGGATCGCCCGGTCACTTGGCGCCGAACTCCAACTTCTCGGAGAAGAACTGCAGAACGCGTGTCTCCACCCTCTGTCTGATTCTGTTGCCGTGGTCTCCGTCGTAGACCTCAAAAATGTGCGGAATACCTTTTTCGGCTAAGGCTTTCGAGAATAGCTGGCTCGTAATCCGGACGCTCGAAAACTCCTCCTTCTGACCGTAGTCGATAAATATCCCGCGAAGCTTCAGAAGGTTCTGCTTGTTCTCTTCAACCATGTAGAGCGGCATCTTCGAGCGCCATCTGGCGTAAGCCGTCTCGTTTTTTTCCAGCCGTCCCTCACGCTCCTGGTACGGAAAGTCCAAATAGAACGGAGCGTGCTCGGGATTGGGTGAGAAAGCAGCAGATATTGCCACGAAGGCAATGGGAAAAAAGTCATCGATCGATTCGGGCCTGCTCTTCAACTGCTCCCGCGATGTGAGCCGGACTGTTTTTAACCAAGACGGATTGTCGGAAGTAAAATCCCCCTCCATCCCCAGACAACACGCGCTTAATGCATAGACGGCGCTAAACACGTCCGGGTGTTTCATTGCGAGAGTAACGGCGCCGTAGCCTCCCATCGAATGTCCGGCAATACCACGACTCTCTGGTCGCGCGATGGTGCGATAGTTGGCATCGATGTTCTCGACCAGGTCGCGATAGATGTAGTCTTCCCAGTTGCCGGTAACGCTTGAGTTTGTGTAGAAGGCTCCTCGGTATGCATTCCATCCGTTGGGAGCAACCACGATCATCTCGCGAGTCTTGCCGCTCTTGATCATCTCATCCATCAACGGCTGGAGACTCATCCCCTGATAACCGTTCGTGGTCCATACCTTGTTGTTGCTGAGGAACCCGTGCA
>JAMQPI010000106.1 GCA_023717565.1 Pyrinomonadaceae bacterium
ATCCGGAACCGGCCAGTTCGCTTTCAGGCAGGTAGAAAGGGGTACTTGTCAAGCTGGATTGGTGCCCCTCTGGTTCTGAATCCGATGTTAACCCGGACTGTCCGTTGAAAAACTTGACGCTTTCCAATAGCGCTTGCTAGACTTCGAACACTTACCTAATCAGGGGCCCGACGCATGCTGCGTCGCTCAAGGGTTTCCCCCAGACCCCCGCGCGTGCGGCGCAAGTCTGATTTTTGCAATCAAGTGGAGGTGCGTATGGGCTTTAAAGTCGGCCAGAAAGTGGTTTATCCAAATCACGGAATCGGAACCATCGAGCGCATAGAACAGAAGCAAATAGGCGCAGCCTTACTTCCTTTCTATACGCTCCGTCTTGCTGCCAATAACTCCCTGGTTTTAGTTCCGGTTTCCAACGCATCGGAGGTTGGCCTCCGATCCCCAATCACATCGGGTGAATGTGAAATGCTGCTTAAGGCCCTGGCCGATGATTTCTCCTCCCCGGCCAACGATTGGAAAGATCGTTTCAAGGATTTCTCGGAGAAGATGCGGACCGGAGATATCTTCGAAGTCGCTGATGTGCTTAAGCATTTGACCTACTTGAGCCACCTCAAGCCGCTTTCATTTCGGGAACAACGCATGCTCGAACGTGCGCGATACCTTGTCGTTTCCGAGTTGGCCGCGGTTTGCCGCCAACCTGAATGCAACCTGGATCCCCGGGTCGAACAGGCTCTCGCACGGGCTTGCAGCAAGCATGATCGACGCCCGGTTAGGGCCCATGCCGCTGGGGCTGCCGCCGGTCATTAAGGAAAATCCCCTGGAATCCGGGTAATCCTCGCGCTCATCTCCGAACCACAATCCTCTGCTGGCCCGGGCTGGATATGACTCGGGCCACGTCCCGCATGCTATAATCCCCCACGCTAACGCTTGATGTAGGAGTCGTCCGCCACCCCACCATCTTTTTAGAATGTCCGAACCGCCAAGTTACCTTTTCAGTTTGATACTCGCCGACGGTGACGTAACTGCCCCCAACAGTGTGGCCCTGATGCTTCTGAAGCTATCTGCCGTACTGCTGCTCGTGGCTGCCAACGGGTTTTTTGTGGCTGCCGAGTTTGCGTTTGTCGGTGTCCGGCGTTCTCGCATTGAGACGTTGGCTACGGCTGGAAAAGCCTCCGCGCTACGCCTATTACGACTGCTCGACAATCTGAACGCTTACCTTTCGGCGTCACAACTGGGGATTACCCTGGCCTCGCTCGGTCTGGGCTGGGTGGGCGAACCCGTTATCGCCCGGATGTTGGAACAACCCTTATCCAGGCTTTCAGATCCAGTCAGACATGGCCTGGCATTTGGAATAGCCTTTTCGATAATCACTTCATTGCATATCGTACTGGGTGAGCAAGCGCCAAAACTATTTGGACTGGCCCGGGCAGAGAGGGTTGCGTTAGCAGTCTCGCTGCCGATGGAACTTTTTTATCGAGTGTTTCAATGGCCCATCCGCGCCCTCGACTGGGCCAGCGCGCGAACGGTTCGACTCCTGGGCCTGCAGGCAACCTCGGAACATGCGTCTAGCTATACCGAAGCTGAGTTGCGGCAATTGGTGGACATTTCCCGGGACAGCGGTCATCTGCGCGCGGAAGAACGCCGCCTGATTCATCGCGTATTTGAGTTCTCGGATACGCTAGTGCGTGAAGCGATGGTGCCCCGCACCGCCATCGCGGCGATCTCCAGCGACTGCTCGTTGGAAGCCATTACCAAGGCCTTTGAACAGAATCGATATTCCCGCCTTCCGGTTTATCGAGAATCCATAGATGACGTGATTGGGTTCGTCCACAGCAAGGACGTGATGCCATATCTGCTCCATCCCGAAACCTTTCGGTTGGAAGACGTCATGCAGGCTCCCTTGTTTGTGGTGGACACGGCAAGGCTCGAACATGTTTTAAGGCAGATGCAAAAAGGCAAGACCCATTTCGGTTTCGTCGTGGACGAGCACGGTGGGCTCGAGGGAATTATTACGCTGGAAGACTTGCTGGAAGAAATTGTCGGCGAAATATCCGACGAACACGACGAAGAAGTTAACGAGCAGATTAACCCGGTGAGCGAACGGCAATTCCTGCTGGATGGTGGGCTGGCCGTCCGGGACTTGAATCGCAGGCTGAAGCTGTCGGTCCCGGAGTCTGAAGGTTACACGACCATCGCCGGGTTTCTGATGACAGCCGCGGGCCATGTACTCAAACCGGGTGAAGTAGTGAAACATAACGGCCTGACGTTTCGAGTCGAACGAATTGAGCGTCGCCGAGTGATGCGCGTGCGTCTGGAATTAGCGGAGGAGACTGAGGAATCCGGATCTGCGACCACTGCCGCCGGAGCTCGCGCAGCCAGATAACGTCAAACTTTATAGGAGCCAAATCAAAAATGAGTTGGATTGATCAGGTCCAAGCGAGAGAGATCCTTGATTCACGTGGCAATCCCACAGTGGAAGCGGAAGTTACACTGGTGGGAGGAGAAGTGGGCCGAGCCGCGGTACCCTCAGGTGCGTCAACCGGAGAGCACGAGGCCGTCGAACTGCGCGATGGTGATAAAAAACGCTACGGCGGCAAGGGTGTGTTGAAGGCTGTACGCCACGTAAATGAGATGATTGCGTCCCAGCTGGATGGGATGGACGCACTCGACCAAACCGAGATTGATCAGACTTTGATTGAACTCGATGGCACTCCGACCAAGTCGAAACTTGGAGCGAATGCACTCTTAGCTGTTTCACTTGCCACAGCGCGCGCGGCTGCCAACTATCTCGAGATCCCGCTCTACAAGTATCTGGGCGGCCCCAACGCGCGAACTCTTCCTGTGCCCATGATGAATATCATCAATGGCGGAGCTCATGCAGACAATAATGTGGACTTTCAGGAGTTCATGATCGTGCCTGTCGGCGCACGCTCTTTTCGCGAGGCTCTGAGAATCGGGGCGGAAGTCTTCCACACACTCAAGTCCGTCCTAAAGAAGAAGGGTTACGCTACCAGCGTCGGAGACGAAGGCGGATTCGCCCCCAACTTGCGATCGAACGAAGAGGCGATCGAAACGATACTCGAGGCCATAACTCAGGCCGGTTACACTGCAGGCTCCGACCTGTTGCTGGCGCTCGATCCGGCGGCCAGCGAGTTTTTCGATGGCAAGTCCTATGTGTTTAAGAAGAGCGACAAGCGAAAGCTGTCGAGCGATGGCATGGTTGCCTACTGGAAGAGTTGGGCCGAGCAGTATCCAATTATCTCCATTGAGGATGGCATGGGCGAGAACGATTGGGATGGTTGGAAGACTTTGACGGATGAACTCGGCAAGCGGGTGCAACTGGTCGGGGATGATCTTTTTGTCACGAATACCGCTTTCCTGCGAAAAGGAATCGAACGTGGGGTGGCCAACTCAATCCTGATAAAGGTGAACCAGATCGGCACGCTCACCGAGACACTTGATTGCATTGAGCTGGCCAAGACATCTAACCGAACGGCAGTCATTTCACACCGGTCCGGAGAGACCGAGGATCCCTTCATCGCCGATCTCGCCGTCGCAACCAATGCCGGCCAAATCAAAACGGGTTCCTTATCGCGCACAGATCGGATCGCTAAATACAATCAACTCCTGCGGATCGAGGAAGACTTACGCGGAGCAGCACGTTACCCAGGTCGCTCGGCGTTTTACCAGATCGCGCCGGCGTCGCCAACAAACCAGCGCCCTAAGAAAGCGCGCGCGGCCAGGCGTTGACGGCCGCGGCTTTGGTAGAAAGCTCGGGGTTAGCCGAAGTTCTGTGACGCAAATGAGTCGTGAGTGGCAGCGAGGAGGGTTTTCCATCAGCACTGATCGAGGTCGCCTCGACGTTCCGGTGATTCATGGTTTCCTCTCGACGGACTCATACTGGGCCAAGGGTCGGGCCGTTGAGACAGTACAACGTTCCATCGAAAACTCGCTCAACTTCGGTCTTTATCAAGGCGAACAGCAGATCGGTTTTGCTCGAGTCGTCACTGACTACGCGACTTTCGCCTGGCTGGCGGACGTCTTTGTACTCGATGCATACCGTGGGCAAGGCCTGGGTAAGTGGCTGGTTGAAGTCATCCTCTCGCATCCGGAGTTACAGAAGTTCCGGCGATGGGTGCTGGCCACCAAAGATGCGCACGAGATCTATCGTCAGTTTGGCTTCATCGAGCTCAAGCGGCCGGAACGCTGGATGGAGCGACCTGATCCACAAATGCAGGAAACACCAGACTACTGGCAGGACGCCGCCCAGTAAATCACATTCCAAATCACCGCAAGGCAGACTTGAAAAACAACACACCCGTCGCGCTCATAATCATTGATGGCTGGGGCTATTCACCTATCCGTGAAGGAAACGCGATTGCCCTCGCCGCCACACCTTACTACGACGAACTGACGGAGTCGTATCCGCACACGCTGCTTGAGGCTTCCGGTGCACGAGTGGGACTCCCTGCCGGTGTGATGGGCAACTCCGAGGTAGGCCATCTCAATCTTGGTTCCGGCCGCGTGATCCGGATGGACGTCTCGCGAGTCGACTATGAAATCGCCACCGGCGGTTTTTTCAAGAACGAGGTTCTGGTCGCCGCGCTGGCAGGGGCTAAGAAACGGAACACGGCCCTTCATTTGATGGGCTTGATTTCCGATGGCCAGGTTCATTCATCACTCGAACATCTTTACGCACTACTGCGCCTGGCCAAATCCCTGGAACTCGAACGCGTTTATGTCCATTGTTTCCTCGACGGCCGCGATACCCCGCCGTCCTCAGCTATCGAGTATGTGACGATGCTGCAAAAGAAGATGGAGGAGATTGGGGTCGGCAGGATCGCTACTCTGGTGGGTCGCTACTACGCGATGGATCGCGATAAACGCTGGGAAAGAACTCAACGTGCTTATGAGCTGTTGGTCCAAGGCCAGGGTGAGCAGGCTACTGATCCGGTAAGCGCAATCAAACGAGCCTACGAGCGAAACCTTACGGACGAGTTCATCGAACCGATTGTGATCGTGGATGACAGTGGGGAACCGTTGGCCACAATCAAGGACGAAGACGCGGTCATTTTTTTCAACTTCAGACCCGACCGCGCTCGCCAACTTACCCGTGCGCTGGCGGTAGCAGGTTTCAACGAGTTTCCCGTGCCCGGCAGACCGGAGATTCACTTCGTCTGTTTCACGCTCTACGATCGAACCTTTCCGCTCGCCATAGCGTTTGGCCCCCACGAGCACAAAAACGTACTGGCCGAAGTCTGGGGCAACAACAGGGTGCGCAACTATCGACTTGCCGAGACTGAGAAGTACGCGCACGTTACCTACTTCTTCAACGGCGGCGTCGAAAAGGAATACCCTTCAGAGCGCCGGCTGCTGGTGCCTTCTCCAAAGATTGCCACCTATGACCTGGAACCCAAGATGTCGGCATTCAAGGTCACCGATCAAGTGCTACGCGGCATCGAAGATGACCAGACTGATGTTTTCGTCATTAACTTTGCAAATCCCGATATGGTTGGCCACACGGGTAAACTCGACAAGACCATTGAGGCTTGCCAGTACGTGGATATTTGTCTGGGCTGGATTACTAAAGCCATTCGGAAGGCA
>JAMQPI010000140.1 GCA_023717565.1 Pyrinomonadaceae bacterium
GTCTAACCGAACTTCTTCGTCAACTTCTCCTGCCAAATAAATAACCATCAGTTGATTCTCGACAACTTATCAGATCTCTTCCACAACAATATTTTGATTCGAATAGATACAAATCTCCGCTGCGATGTTCAGAGCCTCAACTGCGACCTCGCGGGCCGAGAGATCGGTGTGCTTCATGAGGGCCCGGGCGGCGGCCAATGCGTAGGAACCCCCCGAACCGATGGCGAGCACCCCGTCATCCGGGGCGATTACGTCGCCATTACCGGAAAGCAGGAAGGAACTCTTGTTATCGGCCACCACCAGTAGAGCTTCAAGATGACGGAGAATTTTGTCCGTACGCCACTCTTTGCTTAGCTCGATAGCTGCCCGCTCGAGATTGCCGTGGTATTGCTCGAGTTTGCTTTCGAACCGCGTCAGCAATGAAAAGGCGTCGGCTGTAGCTCCAGCGAAACCGGCAAGAATGCGGTCGTTATAGAGGCGACGCACCTTCTTTGCGGTCCCCTTCATGATGGTCTCACCCAGGGTCACCTGACCGTCACCAGCCAGCGCTACACGACCGTCTTTGCGCACAAGTAAGACGGTTGTGCTGCGAATGATGAGAGATTCTTTTCCCATTATTATTAATGAGCACTATAGAAAGTCGCCTGAATGTAAGTCAAGGCGAGGCTATTGAGGGCTTGGTATCTAGTCGAGAAAAAGCACGAATGCAAACTTTGAGCTATGATACCTTGCTGATAAATTGTTACCAGCTTGTTGGAGGTTAACGTTTAAAAATGCCCTACCGGCCTCGCATCGGCATCACGATGCGGATTGAGTTGGAAACCGACCGCTTTTATCTCTCTCGGCACTATAGCGAGGCAGTTGCAGCAGCTGGGGGTGCTCCAGTACACCTCAGCCTGATTCCTGCTAGCGACTATATAGCTGCTGTCACGGATGGTCTCGATGGCATCCTGCTGCCGGGGAGCGACTCGGATGTCGATCCACTGAGATACGGACATGAGCCTCATCAAGCGCTGGGTCACGTCCACTCGATCAAAGACGACACCGATTTGTTGGTGCTCGAGGAGGTCGAACGAAGGCGGCTGCCGTTGTTTGGAATATGTTTTGGGATGCAGGTATTAAACGTATCGCGTGGTGGTACGCTCATCCAGGACATCGCGTCACAGGTTCAGAGTGCGATTAAGCATGAGCAGGGCGTTCCGCGAGACCGTCCCTCACATCGTGTTAGATTGCTCGAGGAAAGCCGGCTGGCAGCGCTCGCGGAACGAGACGGAGTCGTCGTAAATAGTCACCATCATCAGGCAATTGAGACAGTAGGACGCGATCTCGTGGCCAGTGCCTGGGCGGCCGACGGTTTGGTCGAGGCGCTGGAGGATCCGCGATCAGATCGCTTCGTTATGGCAGTGCAATGGCACCCTGAACTTGGTTGGGAACGAGATCCACTTTCTCGGAGTTTGTTCACCCGCTTCGTCGACGAAGCCGGACAGTACGCGCGATCGGCGCATCCGCAGTTTGTTAAGACCCAACCGTGCCCGTAACGAGCGGGCGAATGGGCTGATTGAATTCACCGGACAGGAAAGGAACTTGGTGGCAAACGATACACTACAGTTACGTGACCGCGTGGCCATTGTCACTGGCGGCTCTCGGGGCATTGGTCGAGCCGTCGTTGATCGACTGGCCCAGATGGGCGCCCACATCGTGGTCAACTACCTGCGCGATAGCGGTGCTGCTGACGCGGCAGTAGCGTCTGCACGTAGCCTGGGCGTGGAAGGTCTGGCAGTTCAGGCTGATGTCTCGCGGCTAGCGGACGCTGAGCGTTTGATTAACGAGACGGTTCAGCAGTTCAAGCGCATAGATTTTCTCGTTTGCAATGCGGGAATCTGGGAAGGCGCCCCCGTTGAAAAAATATCGGAAGAACTGTGGGATAGAACCATAGATATCAATCTGAAGGGAACCTGGACCGTTTGCCGCGCCGCAATTCCCGTCATGAAACAACAGCGCTCTGGGCGTATCGTAATAGTTAGTTCGACGGCCGGCCAACGAGGCGAAGCAAATGTTTCGAACTATGCGGCGTCAAAGGGAGGCCAGATATCGTTTACCAAGTCGCTGGCGCCCGAACTGGCACCCTTCGGCATCAACGTCAACGCGGTGGCGCCGGGTTGGGTCGATACGGAAATGAACAAAGCGCTTTTCGCCGATCAGGATCAGTTTGACGCGGTAAACCGCACCATTCCGATCGGCAGGGTGGCTAGCGCCGATGACATCGCCTGTCCCATTGTCTTCTTATGTAGCGATTGGGCCCGTCATATCACCGGCGAAATTCTGAATGTGAATGGCGGTTCGGTGCTCTGTGGATAAAAGGGTATGTTTGAAAGGTATACTGAAAAAGCTCGTCGGGTAATTTTCTTCGCTCGTTACGAGGCTTCTCAAGCAGGATCTCACACGATTGATCTCTCGCATCTCCTACTGGGGCTATTACGAGAAGCTCCCGAGTTGATGAGTCGTGGGTCTACTAATGGAAGAAGTGACAAGTCAATTCGCGAAGCGATTGCAGCCCGGACCCCTGCTCCGAAGGAATTGATCTCTACTTCGGTAGAACTTCCTCTGGCACCAGAAACAAAACGTGTTTTGGCATATGCCCACGAAGAGAGCGATTCGCTGAGTCATCGACACATTGGAACCGAGCATCTGCTGTTGGGACTGCTGAGAGAGAAGGGAACGCTTGCCGCTCAGGTATTACTTGAACATGGCCTGGAACTTGAAACGCTTCGAGGAGACATGGGAGCGCAAGGGCAGCACACAACTGGTCCAAGCGGGCTGAAGACCCGGCTCGGACTTGAGAGATTACTTGAAGGGCGGGCCGATCTTGTGCGGGGCGCGAAGGTTGGTTTGGTATGTAATCAAGCATCCGTTGATCATCACTTCCGCCATGCTGCTGATCTTTTACATGAACATCCTGACATTAACCTGACTGCTTTATTTGGACCACAGCATGGTATTCGCGGCGACGTGCAGGACAACATGGTTGAGACGGAACACTCGGTTGACCAGATGACCGGCATTCCTATTCACTCTCTGTACAGTGAAACCCGAGAGCCCACGCAGGAGATGTTAGCTGACGTAGATGTCGTGGTCTTTGACATGCAGGACGTGGGCTGCCGCATCTATACCTTTGCCTACACGATGGCGAATTGCATGCGGGCGGCGAAGGCGTTCAAGAAGAGGATTTTGGTGTGCGATCGTCCAAATCCAATAAATGGGAAGGATGTTGCCGGAAATCTCCTGGAACCCGAACAGGCGTCGTTCGTTGGCCAGTTTCCGATTCCGACTCGACACGGCATGACCCTGGGTGAGCTTGCGTTGATGTTCAATGACCATTTTGGCATTGGCTGCGACCTGGAAGTGGTGACGATGAAAGGGTGGGATCGAGAATGCTGGCACGATGAAACAGACGCACCATGGGTAATGCCGTCGCCAAACATGCCTACGATCGAGTCAGCGACGGTCTTCCCGGGGACGGTTCATTTCGAAGGCACGCAAATCTCTGAGGGGCGCGGAACTACCCGTCCTTTCGAATTTATCGGCGCTCCCTATATAGTCCCAGCCGCATATGAGGCTGAGCTTAATTACATGAAACTCCCTGGCGTTTCTTTCCGAAGCTGCATTTTCCGACCAACCTTTCAAAAGCACGCCGGAATGAGTTGCGGAGGCGTTCAAATCCACGTGCTGGATCGGAACGAGTTTGAGCCAGTTACAGTCGGAATAGCGATGGTGAAAGTGGCGCATGACCTATACAAGAAAGAGTTTCGCTGGAAGGACCCGCCTTACGAGTACGTCTATGATCGCAATCCATTCGATGTGATTGCCGGGACGACAAAGGTCAGGGAAGCGATCGAGCAGGGCACTCCGGTGGAAGCAATAATATCTAGCTGGCGGGAGTCGCTCATGGAGTTCATGAAGGTCAGGGAACGATATCTTCTCTACTGATTTCCCGAGGCGGCTTGTTAACGTGAGTGTTTAAGAGTCGCCATGCCGACTTCTAAAGAGGAAGATGAGGCTTACGGGATCCCCAGCCCCCAGTCGGTCGACCTCAGGATCTGGACGGGGTTGATGTGAAGCTCGCGGATGCGGGGTGTGGTTAAAGTAAACCTTAAAGTATATTGTGTGCGTATTAGAGTAGAGAGTTCTACTGACGATTGGAGGGGTTGCATTGGGCAAAGAGCAAACTGGGGCAAGAGCACCCGTGAAAGCCTGGTTAATGGGGACGGCTGGGTGGTTTTTTCCTGGAGCCGGGCACCTGCTTCAGGGACATTGGGGACGGGCCTTACTTCTCGGCGGGACAATTTGGATGTGCTTCATCGGCGGACTGATGATGGGCGGACATCTGTTTAAATACTCGGGGGCGGAACAAGGCCTTTCTGCACTGCTGCAGATTCCACCGATGATAGCGAACCTGGGCACGGGACTGTTGTATGTCGGTTGCTGGCTGCTCGGATTAGGCTTTTCAGACGATCCGCAGCTGGCAGCCCGCGCAACTTACGAATATGGCAACACGTTTCTGCTAATCGCCGGTTTGCTTAACTATCTAGCTATGCTCGACGCCTTTGATATCTCCGTGGGGAGGAAGTCTTGAGACATTTTCTGGTCATGACCGTGTTTGCGGTCTTCGCTGCTGTGGTTTTCGGCACAGTCGCCAAAGACACGAACAAAGATCGATTTCTCTACGGACTTAAAGTATTTGCTGAATTCATGATAATCGGTTTGGCTCTGGGCTGGATTCTTTACTTTCTTCCTTTCTAAGAGTGGTTTTGATTCGAAGGGTTGATTGAATGGGTCTTTGTGAGACTGAGGCGCTGGTACTCCGTACCTACAATCTTGCTGAGGCAGACAAGATTGTCGTCTCCTTGACCCATGCCAATGGCTTGGTGCGGGCCGTTGCGCAGGGGTGCCGACGACTCAAGAACAGATTTGGTGCCGCACTTGAACCTTTTACCCTTCTTCAGATCACCTACTACCAGAAAGAGAACCAGGATCTCGTTTCGTTGCGCCAGGCTGAGATCATAAAGTCGCACTTCTATCTCTCATCCGATGCCGAAACGCTAGCTGGATTGGCATACATGGCCGATCTGGTGATCGAGTTTTCGCCTCCTTATCAGGCTAATGAGAAGCTCTTCAGAATGGTCAAAGCCTGCCTCGAAGCAGTGGCCAAATCCCCAAGTGACTTGCAAACTGTCCTAAGATACTTCGAGATCTGGCTGCTGAAGCTGGAAGGGTTTCTCCCCGACATCAAACGCTGTGCGGAGTGCCAGCTTACGTTCGAACAAGAACGAATAGCCTTCGTGGGATCAGACCTGGTACTTCGGTGCAGGTCATGTGGGGGAATCGGAACAGCGTTGCCGCAGAAATTGCACCAGCAACTTCGTGCTAGTCAAAAACTAGCTCCTTATGTGTTTGTTGAGCAATCGCGTGAGGTTTCAGCGGAGACACTTCGAGAGTTGGCTGAACTAACACATAGTTTACTCGGGCGCGTGCTCGAGCGACAGCCGCGGATGCGGTCGACCTTTCCATAAAGTATTACGTTAACTTTCTTCTCGATGATGATACCCGGTAGACGACTAATTACAGGCTACACTATTAGAGCGGTCCTTCCTTATGTGTTCCTTTCACTCTTCCTTTTGACAGCGGTCCTATTCGCACAGCAAGCAGGGCGATTTGCCGAACTGGCCCTCTTTACCCAGGTCCCGGTCTTCTTGCTTGCTGATCTATCCCTGGCGTTGTTGCCAAACGTTCTGGTGTTCACCCTTCCGGTGGCTGTTCTCGCCGGTGTAATGATTGGTCTGGCGCGGATGGGAAGCGACAGTGAAATTGTAGCCATGCGGGCTGCAGGCGTCGGGACTTGGAGTTTGTTATGGCCGGTCCTCCTAATTGGGCTGCTCGTAACCGTCGCTACAACTTACATTCAAATGAAGGAGGCACCGGAGGCAGCTCGAGATCTTAAGAAAGCTGCGTTGCAGGGAGCACTGCGAAAGCTGGATTCTCCGGTTGAGCCTCGAAACTTCAACACTGAAATACCTGGGTATGTGATTTACGTTCGAGATGGCGACAAGGCTCAGGGAACGTGGGGGAGGGTGTTTATTTATGCGCAGCAACCCGACGGGTCGAACCGGGTGGTCACGGCGCGTTCCGGACGAATCGATTCGTCAGGGGAGAAATCGGAGTTGGTCCTAAGCGATGCCGTCGCGACCAAGATCCCGGCTCCGGCCAACGTCGATCAGAGGTCGTACGTTGTTGAGCGCCTGGATCAACTGCGTATCTCGATTAACACCGGGCGCGCGGAAATACTCAAGCGTCTGAACGAGGATGAGATGGGGCCAGAGGAATTGGATTGGCGGGAGCTTAGAAATCAGGCTTCTTCCGGTCAGCCCGAGGAAAGGAGGGCAGGGCAGAGAACTCTTCATAGACGACTTGCACTCGCTGTATCTCCATTCCTATTCGCTTTGATTGGTGGTGCGCTCGGGATGAAGGTTCGGAGAGGCGGGCGGGGCATAGGTGTTCTACTCGCGCTCCTGATTGTGATTGTCTACTACCTGGTTTCCTTGCTTGGAGAATCTCTCGCTCGGGTCGGAACAGTTTCAAACGTGATCGGCTTGTGGGCGGCCACGGGCTTAATGCTACTTCTTAGCGTCGTCTTACTCGCCCTAAATCGAGTTCCGGTGTCTTCCTGGTCGATCTTGCGGTCTGGGAAACCTGCAACCCCAAGCAACTCGGAAAGGACTCCTTCACCAGTCTTACACACGCAAGGGGTCGGTAGATTCGGCTTTCCCAGTCTTCTCGACATAGGCCTTTTCCGCACACTGGGTTTGAGTTTCCTGCTAGCGTACGCCTCTCTTGTTTCAGTCTTCATCATTTTCACACTCTTTGAAATGTGGCGCTTCATAGCCCGAAATGGTGTAGGTGCTCGGCTGGTTGCTCGTTACATTCTTTTCCTGATGCCCTTGATTACGGTCGAGCTCTTCCCGGCTACGATGCTCATTGCAGTGCTCATGACTTACGCGCTGCTCGCGCGGCGGAGCGAGACAATCGCCTGGTGGGCTTCCGGGCAAAGCGTTTACCGGTTAATGCTTCCGGGCCTGTTTTTCGCACTTGCGGCTGGGGTCTTTACGTGGGTCGTGCAGGAGCACCTAATGCCAAACGCGAACCTCACTCAAGATAAGTTGCGCGCGCAAATTCGAGGAGGTGAACCCAGGGCGATCACGGGAACCGGTCGTCAGTGGCTTGCTTCTGCCGAAAGCAATCGTCTTTATTCATATGAGTTCGAGGAACAGAGCAACTCGCTTAACGAGCCGACGATTTATGAGTTTGATTCGGGGGGTGTCCACCTGGCCAGTGTTACCACTGGAACCTTGGGTACTTGGCCTTCCGTAAATCGATTGGCTATAACCAAGGTTGAGACTTTCAACTTTCGAGGGCTCGAAGTGGAGCGACAAGTTGCTGATTCGAGAGAGTTACCGTCCGAGCCTTTACAAGTGTTTAAGCCAACGATCGACAAACCGTCTCAGTTAAGCTCTGCGGGCTTAAGCAGTTATTTAAAGACGGCTAAGCGCAGCGGAATGGAGGTTTCAGCCCTTGCCGTTGCTCTGCAACGAAAGTATGCGGCGCCCTTTGGGGTTGTCGTGATGGCTTTCATCGGGATCCCCCTGGCTCTCTCATTCGGCAGGAAGGGGACGATAGTGGCGCTGTGCGCTGCAGTGGGTCTTAGCATTGCCTACTGGGGCGTGGGAGGGGGGTTACAGCAGGTAGGTAATCTTGGTTTACTTCCACCGGCAGTAGCAGGCTGGTCCCCGCCGATCATATTTGCTGCTGCAGGGACCTACGTGCTCTCTAGAGTCCGAACTTGACTGTCTACGTGCCGGTTTCCCAGCTGGCAATGTACTCGACCTGCTCTGCAGTGAGAGTGTCTATACTCATCCCCAGCGCGCGGAGTTTCAGGCTGGCGATCTCATTGTCAACTTCCTTCGGAAGAAGATGTACCCCGGGCTCAAGCTTACCCTTTTCCTTCACCAGGTATTCGACCGAAAGAGCCTGATTGGCAAAACTCATATCCATCACACTAGCGGGATGTCCTTCGGCCGCCGCCAAGTTAATCAGGCGACCCTCACCCAGGACGATAATTCGCCTGCCGCTGGTCTTGATCTTGAACTCTTCGACGAAGGGGCGCATGTTCACCGGGTCTTCGGACAATTCTGCAAGTGCCCTTAGATTCAGTTCGAGATCGAAGTGACCACTGTTGCAGACGATCGCTCCGTCCTTCATGCGTTGGAAGTGGGCGCCATCGATCACGTGCCGATTTCCGGTGACGGTAATAAAAATGTCGCCAATTGCCGAGGCCTCGGCGATTGGCATTACGCGGAAACCGTCCATAACAGCTTCCACGGCCTTAATCGGATCGATCTCAGTGACGATCACATTTGCGCCCATACCTCTGGCCCGAAGGGCGACGCCCTTCCCACACCAGCCGTAACCGACCACAACGATGTTCCTACCTGCCAATAGAATATTGGTAGCGCGAATAATTCCGTCCAGGGTCGACTGGCCAGTGCCGTAGCGGTTATCAAAAAAGTGCTTAGTCTGGGCGTCGTTGACGGCAATCGACGGGAACGTCAGGACGCCGGCTTTCCGCATTGCCTCGAGACGCTGGATTCCTGTTGTTGTCTCTTCAGTAGAACCGACTATTTCCTTGACCTGCTCTGGTCGCTCTTTAATCAGAGTTGCCACCACATCAGAACCATCGTCAATTATGACGTCGGGATGGTAGTCGAGAGCGGTTCGCACGTGGCGGTTATATGTCTCTGTTGACTCACCCTTGATCGCATAAACTGGAATGCCCCAGTCCTGAACCAGAGACGCGGCCACGTCATCCTGAGTTGAGAGGGGATTGGAGGCGATCAGGACGGCCTCTGCGCCGCCAGCTTGCAGGGCCCTGGCCAGATTTGCCGTTTCAGTCGTTATGTGAGCGCAAGCAAGAAGCCTCACCCCATTCAACGGCTTTTCAGCACCAAAGCGTTCCCGGATCAAACGCAGTACGGGCATCTCTCTTTCAGACCATTCAATCCGCTGTTTACCCTTGCTGGCCAGTCCCAAGTCTTTCACATCGTATTCAAGCGAACGTGTTGCACTCATTTAATCGATTCCTCTTTTGAAATGAAGTTATAATTCAGACGCCACACTTCAGATGCCCGCGGCCGCTCGAAGTGATTCCGCTTTGTCGGTCTTTTCCCAATTAAAGCCGTCTTCTTCACGCCCGAAATGCCCGTATGCCGCGGTGGCTTTGTAGATGGGCCGGCGCAGATTAAGCTCCTCAATGATTCCGTGCGGCGTTAACACAAAACTCTCACGCACGATCTTTGCCAATGCTTTCTCACTGATGCGTCCGGTACCGCTGGTATCGACTAACACGGAAACAGGATCGGCGACGCCAATGGCGTATGCAAGTTGAACCAGGCATCGTTCCGCGAGACCGGCGGCGACGATGTTCTTCGCCACGTAACGAGCCATATAAGCTGCTGAACGATCAACTTTCGTCGGATCTTTACCCGAGAACGCGCCGCCGCCGTGCGGCGCATAACCGCCATAGGTGTCCACGATGATCTTACGGCCGGTGAGACCTGCGTCTCCCTGTGGTCCGCCGGTGACAAACCTGCCAGTCGGATTGATATGGAACTTTGTGTCTTTGTCGAGCAATTCCGATGGCACGGTATGTTGAATGACCTTTTCGTGGATTTCAGCGCGCAGCTGTTCGTTCGTGACATTCGGGTCGTGTTGGGATGAAACGACTACCGCCTCCACCCTGAATGGCCGACCATCGCGATACTCGATGGTTACCTGGGATTTCCCATCTGGTCTGAGGTAAGGCAAGTCGCCTGATTTACGCGTTTCGGAGAGACGTCGAGCCAGGAGGTGAGCCAGTTGGATCGGTAGCGGCATCAGTTCCGGAGTCTCGTTGCAAGCGAAGCCGAACATCAATCCCTGGTCACCGGCGCCGCCTGTGTCCACACCCAGGGCTATATCCGGTGACTGTCGATCAAGGGCCGACAACACACTGCAAGTCTCCGAGTCGAAGCCAAACTTGGCCCTCGTGTAGCCAATGTCCCGAATTGTGTCACGAGCTACCCTGGTGTAGTCGATGCGAGCGTTGGTGGTGATTTCACCGGCGATGACGACCAGTCCCGTTGTTACCAAGGTCTCACAAGCGACGCGCGACGTCGGATCTTCGGCAAGTGCCGCGTCCAATACTGCGTCGGAGATTTGATCGGAGATTTTGTCGGGATGACCTTCGGTGACAGACTCTGAGGTAAATAGGTAACCTGATTCGTTACTCAAATGGACTCCTTTATTAAACAAAAGCTTGCAAAACGGTGTAGGAAAAGACCGCGTAGGGTAACAGTCAGCCTAATGAGTGTCAAGAACGGCCCCGAACCCGGTTCGCAAAGTCGGACGGGAACGCCATTGGCAGTTTGAGCCAACGCAGTTAGAGTGGACATAATATGTATTATCGGACGCGGACTATAAAGCTAAAGCGGCACCAGCTAATGGAAAGGACTAATGGGATAGAAGTTCCCTGTCGCCACAAGAGGCGCTTGTGGATGACGCGTCCCGCCCCGGGGTACAGCGTTGCTCTAACCGTAGCTTGACGATGTTCTTTGCTTGCCCTACATTACGGGCTCACTTCTTTTAAAAGGATATTCCGTAATAGTGCCGATAAAAATTGAGACTCAGTCCGAGAGAAAACTGCCTAAAGATACCGTGTCGCATCTGGAAAGTGCTTTTGATAGCCTCCCTCGAGAGCATACTCGTGGCCTTGAACGAATTCGAATCGTGGAGTTCATATCTGACCCAAGGCTTAAGAATACGCCCCAAGCATCAGAATTGCCGGGACTCTACCATCCACGGCAAGGGCCGAAAGGTCCCTGGCTCGAAGTGGCAGTTGGCGTCCTGCTTCCGGAGAAGAGGCCCTTCCATAAGCGGATAGTGCCCCGCATGTCCTTCAAAGGAAACCTGACCGCAATTCTTTTTTCGCTGGTTGGCCAGCATTATCACCTGACTCTCAGGCACTCGCTTAAGAAAACTCAGCTTGAACCTGCAGTTCGGGCCTACACAGAAAAGCAGCTCAAAGTCTGGAATGAAAAGAAGCACACCTTTCGTGCACGTCTCTTCAAGCCCTTGCAACCTACTCTTGAACGTTGGGCTAAAGGTCTACAGAAACGAGCGGCAGCAGAAAAGAAAAAGACCGCTGCTTCGAAGTAGATCGTAGGCTTTTAGGAAGGCCTATACCTTATCAGTCTGATCCGAAGTCATCGCTCTCGATACTCTCCGCGGCTGAAATCAGCGCCGCAGCGACCTCCCCGGGATTAACATTCGCACGCCGAAAGCGAACTTCCAGGCTAAACTCTTTTCCAGGTGAAACATATTTGAAGGTGAACGGCTTGTTGTCGGCAGTGACCCGTGGTCCCATTTCCTGCCGTCTGACTTCCCTCGCATCATCGCGCGTTAATCCCCGGGAAGCGATCTCGCTTGCCAGCCTCCTCATTCCATCATCATCAGGCTGTCGCACGATTTGCAGCAGCATTGACTTTGCTGACACGTCTGCCTGACGACAGATGTCGCGAACGTCCGGAGGAATCAGAGCGATGGAGAGCGCTTCGGTGACCGTGCTGCGACTCTTCCCCACTTTGCGAGCAACTTCTTCGTGGGTATAACCGAATCGATCGCACAGAGCCAGCAACCCGTCGGCTTCTTCCCAAACCGTGAGGTCTTTGCGCTGCATGTTCTCAATGAGCGCGATTTCAGCAACTGTGCCTTCATCAACTTCCATTTCCACGCATGGCACTTCCAGTAGTCCAGCTTGACGCGCTGCCCGCCAGCGGCGTTCGCCGGCGATAATCATCCATCGGCCCGTTGCGCGCGTGGGCTTGACCAGGAGTGGCTCCAACACGCCTTTCTCAGCGATTGAAGCTGTGAGTTCGGTCAAGTCACCAAACTCGGTGCGCGGCTGCTCTGGGTTGGGATCGATTTTATCGACAGCGATCATTCGACCCACTGCAGCAGGCTGTTGTTGTGACAGCTCTTCGACGTAGTGCGCGTCGTGGCGCATCTGAAGGCCAGTCGGCAGTCCCCTTTTAGACACGGCTCAGTACCTCTTCACAAAGTTTTGCGTATTCCAATGCCCCTGAGGAGTTGGGCGCGAAGCTAAAAATAGATTCTTTGTATGCGGGCGATTCTTCCAGTCTCACACTCTTGGTGATCACAGTCTCAAACAACTTGGGCCCAAAGACGCGTCGAATCTGTTCGTGCACCTCGCGTGCAAGTGTAGTTCTCTTATCGTGTAACGTCACCAGAACTCCCAACAACTCGAGTTTTGGATTGGGGCGAGCTTTCACCTTCTCGATTGTCTCGAGCAGATCGTCAGTTCCCTCCAGAGCAAAGTAGGACGACTGAATTGGAACCAGAACGTGCGAGGCGGCTACCAGCGCATTGACAGTAATGAGACCCAATGTCGGTGGCGTATCGATGATTATGACTGAATACTGCTTCTTAAATGGCTGCAGCCGATCCTTGAGTCGAAAAGGAGCGTCAAAATCCCCAACCAACTTCGACTCCAGCTTGGCCAGACTGATCCGCGCCGGCACGAGATCGAGGTTCTCTACCGGAGTTTTGTAAATAGACTGCTCTATAGGTGCTTCGCCGTCCATCATCAGCTCGTACGCTGAACGCTCGATGGTAAGTGGATCTAAGAACGAGATAGAGCTGTTGGCTTGAGGGTCAAGATCAAGAAGCAGGGTGCGCTTTCCGAGCCTGGCGAATGCGGCGGCTAAATTGATGGCAGTAGTGGTCTTTCCTACACCACCTTTTTGATTTGTGATCGCGATTAGCATTCGCGGCACGACGTCATAAGGACATTGTTCCGTGGCCAGTTCAAATGAAGCATTAGTTTATTACGGACAAGGTACAAGCTCTCCAGTAAATCACATTGGGAGATCGCCGGCTTCGCCGATAACGTCCGGCCATTCTTCTTCGCTGATTGCAGACTCCTCGCCTTCCTCTGTTGGCACAGAGTTGCGAGACGCTTTAATTACTTCCATGTCTACGTAGATTGGGCAATCAGCGCGTAAGGCAAGCGCAATTGCGTCGGATGGCCGCGAGTCAAGAATCATTGGATTGCCTTCGCTGGTGCGCATTTCGATAACTGCGAAGAAAGTGTTGTCCCGCAAACTCGTCACCACTACTCGCTCCACCTGAATTCCCAATTCTATGATTAGATTGCGCAGCAAGTCATGAGTCATAGGCCGAGGGGGAGCGATTTTTTCGATCTCCAGCGCGATGGCATTGGCTTCATAGGCTCCTACCCAAATTGGCAGCATGGTGTCGCTTTCGATATCCTTCAAAATAATTATGGGAGTGCCACTGTTGGGATCCATCATCAGAGCTCTGATCTTGACCTCGATTTCCATTAGCTCCATCCTTCTCTTGCTCTAAATCCCCCTGCCGTCTCAGTTAACTTGCTGACCGTAGAGACTGTAGGACTTGGCTTCTGTTATCCGCACGTTCAGAATCTCGCCCAGCTGAGTTGAGTCACTCTGGAAGTTAACAACCTTGTGGCACGTTGAATGTCCAGTCAGATCCTTTTCTGATCGAGCGCTCTGACCCTCAACTAAAACACTCACGGCTCGCCCAATATAACTCCGATAGATTGTATTCTGCAGTTCGAACTGCCGAGCCTCAAGCTCCAGGAAACGAGTCTTCTTTAGACTTTCTGGAACGTCGTCCATAAACCTGGACGCCGGGGTGCCTGGTCGACTGGAGTACTTAAAAATAAAAAGACCATCGTACTGGCATCTTTCCACCAGATTCATAGTCTCCCGAAAGTCTGCGTCGGTCTCCCCCGGAAAGCCCACAATAATGTCGCTGGTCAGCGACATTCGCCGCTTGGAGTTCTTGATAGCATCTACGCTCCGAAAATAGTCTGCAACCAGATGACCACGACGCATGCCCTTCAAAATACGATTGCTGCCTGATTGGACCGGCAGGTGAACCCAGTCGCAAAGATTCGGCCACTCTTCGATCGCCGCCACTATATCAGGATGAAAGTCTCTGGGGAACGACGTTGTGAATTTGATTCGTGCCATTCCGGTTGCAGCGACGGCCCTGAGCAGCCGGCAGAACGGTGTCGCTCCGGTGCTCTTTTCGAGGCCTTCTTCCGATCTGGGTCTGTAGCTGTTAACGTTTTGGCCGATCAGGTGCACTTCTCTGAAGCCCAGCTCGCGCAACCGTTTTACTTCATTGACGATTTCAGTAGCCGTGCGACTCCTTTCTCGTCCTCTTGAATAAGGAACGATGCAGAAAGAACAAAACTTGTTGCAGCCCTCGATAATCGGCACAAAAGCAACGAAAGGAGAATGTCTCTCAACTGGCGAGACGTCCCATGATTCGCCGGGCCCGCGTTCATCGAGATCAATGACCGCTCGTTCTCCGTCTCTTAAGCGCTCGATCAAGGTGGAAATGCGATCTGTCGCGCGCGTGCCGATGATCATGTCCACGTCCGGAGCTTTGGCGAGAATTGCCTCCCCTTCAAGCTGCGCGACGCAGCCCATCACGCCGATCAGTGGTTTCCTGCTTGAAAGACCCCGTAGTTGTCTAATGCGTTTATATACCTTCTGTTCTGCGCGCTCGCGTATGGAGCAAGTGTTGACCAGCACAACGTCCGCTGCTTCAGCTGATGTCGCCAGATCGTAACCGGCACGTCGCAGATTCGTCGCTGCCCGCTCACTGTCGGCAACGTTCATCTGGCATCCCATGGTTTCTATGTAAACCGTGCTCTTCATTTAAGGATTCACTATGTGACTGATCGCTGATTAGTCTATCAGAAATCACTCGCCCGACGCGATACCACACTTCCTATTACCGTGCGTATAGTGACTGTCCTTGACCACACATTCTGTGGCTAGTAGTATCCCCACGATTTTCCGTAACCCGTAGACACTGAGAGAGGTTCCTCATCATGTCATTCAACAAAGTGATTCTCGTCGGCAACCTGGGTCGCGATCCAGAACTGCGTTACACGCCCCAGGGCACGCCCGTTTGTAACTTCACAATGGCTACAAACGAACGTCGCAAGGACAAGACCGGCGAGATGCTAGATCAGACCACCTGGTTTCGTGTAACTCTCTGGGGACGGCAAGCAGAAACTGCCTCACAATACCTCACCAAGGGTCGGCCGGTTTATATCGAAGGCAGGCTAAGGGTGGAGGAATGGACTGACCGTGACGGAAAGCCCAGGCACACTCTAGAAGTTAACGCAACTGACATGCAGTTTATTGGCGGTGGACGAGGAGAAGAAGCTCCTGATTCCCGACCACCTGCCGGTGAACCAGTCCAGGAGCATGCGGATCCGTCTGACGAGGATGTTCCGTTCTAGCTTCAATTAGGACTTGGCGAAACTGAGCAACTCGATTGCGGCAGCTATGCTGTACCCCACCGACCAAACTGCCGCAGTTTAGCGTACCGCTTTGCCAACCTCACTTCCTGGCTGCAGCTGACGGCTTCTGCAAGTCGCTCGCTCAATGCTGAATCAAGAAAGCGAGCAGCTTGATCATAATCCGTATGAGCGCCGCCCGGCGGTTCGCTAATGATCTGATCCACAATCTTCTCCTGGAAAAGGTTCTGCGCAGTTAGTCTGAGACCAGCAGCGGCGCGCTCTGCCTGATTGGAGTCTTTCCAGAGGATCGCTGCGCACCCTTCCGGGGAAATGACCGAATACACGGCGTTCTCCAGCATCATCACTTGATCCCCAACGCCAATAGCCAACGCCCCGCCTGATCCCCCTTCCCCGATGACAGTTACGATAACCGGTACTTTCAGTTTAGCCATCTCGCGGAGATTGTAAGCGATCGCTTCGGCTTGACCGCGCTCTTCGGCATCAATACCTGGATAGGCGCCCGGCGTATCGATCAACGTCAGAATCGGTCGTCGAAACTTTTCCGCGAGTTTCATGGTCCTCAAGGCCTTGCGGTAACCCTCGGGTTTTGGCATTCCAAAGTTGCGGTAACTGCGTTGCTTGGTGTCGCGCCCTTTTTGATGGCCTATTACCACCACCGGCAGACCATGAAAACGTGCCAGACCGCAGATTATCGCCGGGTCGTCGGCAAATCTTCGATCCCCATGCAATTCGACAAATTCCTCGAACAGACGCTCGATAAAGTCCATCGTATAGGGACGATCCGGATGCCGGGCCAACTGCACCCGTTCAAATGCCGTCTTTTCCACTGGCACTGGTTCAGGCCCTTTCTCGCTCGAAGGCTTTTTGTTCGATTTAGCCATTTTCGCTTTTGCCATTATCAGACGCGCTTTTGCGTTTCGGCAACTGTCTCGACCCTAACCGTGCATCCCAGTTGCTTCAGAGCCGTCTCCAGCTTCGCCGAACGGGTCACGCGCAACGCAGAGTTAACTTTAACCCGAACCAGGGTATCGGCATCAATTATTGTCTCCAGGGTTACATCACAGCTGCCCGGGTGCGTGTTTATCAAATGCAGAATTGAATCGAACAACCCCTCTTGATCGTCGGTAATCGGCACTCCGAAAACAATCAGCTCGCGATTCTTGAGAATGTCGTCAAGGCTCTGTACCTGGTCAGCAATCACGCTTGGAGGGTTGTCTTCGCTGAGTTCGAGGCGACCCGTAATCACGACGGGCGATTCATTCTGCAGCATCGCTGAGTACTTCCGGTAAGTCTCCGGCCACAATACACACTTGGTTCCTCCAGCTTCGTCTTCAAGGCGAAGCAGTGCAAACCTATCCCCTTTTTTGGTCGTGCGCGGTTGCAAATCGCTAATGATCCCGCCGATGCAAATTCGGCTGCCACTAACCAGCCCGGCAAGCTCAATTGACTTCGCCGCCTTTAGACTTTGTAGGAGCGCAACGTAATCTCCCAACGGATGACCGGTAATATAAAAGCCCAGGGTCGCTTTCTCGTTCGCCAGCAACTCAGTATGGGTCCATGGCTTCTGACTGAGCGGCAACTCCTCGACCATTCCGGCTTCTTCTGCGACGACAGCAAACAAGCCGGTCTGGCCCTGGAGTCGCTCACGTTTCGCTCGCTGTGAGCGTGCCAGCGCAGGATCTATAGACGAGTGAAGCGCCGCCCTCCATTCGCGCAAATCCCGGACTTCAGGTCTAAGCGAATCAAACGCGCCGGCGCCCACCAGGCTCTCGAGGGCTCTCTTGTTGATGGTGCCCTGTTCGATTCGTTCTGCGAAATCAAAAAACGACCGGAAAGGACCGGACTCACGTGCCTCAATAATCGCTCTAATCGTTGATTGCCCCAATCCCTTGATGGCCGCCAAGCCGTATCTGATGGCGCCGGTGAGTGGCGTAAATCCAGAAAAACTTTCGTTGACATCAGGCGGAAGGAGATCGATGCCCTGGGCTCGGAGTTCTTTGGAATACTTGAAAACCTTGGCGACGTCTTGAGACTCACTCGACAGGACCGCCGAGTAAAAATGCTCGGGAAAATGCGCTTTCAGATATGCAGTCTGAAAGGCCAGGTAGGCGTAGGCAACGCTGTGACTACGGTTAAACCCATAATCCGAAAACTGGGCCATCAGTGAGAAGATCTTCTCGGCTTTTTCCCGCTTAATACCTCGCTCCACGGCCCCGTTGATGAACTTCACTTCATGGACGGCCATCTCCTCTCGCTTTTTCTTACCCATGGCCCGCCGCATTAAGTCGGCTTCGATTAAGCTGTAACCGGCGAGCTTCTGGGCCAACTGCATAATCTGCTCTTGATAAACCATGATCCCGTAGGTATTGCTTAGGATCTCCTTCATCTCAGGAACTAGATACCGGACTGTCTTTTTCCCGTGGTGGCGCTGAATAAACTCATCAACCATGCCGCCGTCCAAAGGGCCTGGACGGTATAGCGCATTCAGCGCAGCAAGGTCTTCGACCCCTTTCGGTTTGAGCTTCCGACAAATCTCCTGCATTCCAGAAGATTCAAACTGGAACACGGCGTCAGTCCGTCCCTCAGCGAAAACCGCCATCGTCTTTTCGTCGTTAAGCGCTAAATCCGCCCAGTTAATCTCCTGCCCAAGCAGCTGCTTAACCGTTATTAAGCAATCATTTATTACGGTAAGCGCGGTAAGCGCTAAAAAGTCCATCTTAAGCATGCCCGTCTTTTCGAGATCGGACATCACGTATTGGGTAGTGACTTCATCCTTCCCTGAGACGGCGATAGGAATGAGCTCCTGGAGCGGCAAGGGCGAGATAACAACTCCTGCAGCGTGAACCGAAGAGTGACGAGCGCAGCCTTCGAGGCGCTGGGCTATCTCCATTAGTTCCTTAACCTGAGGGTTAGTCTCAACCTGCTTCTTCAGCTCCGGAACTTGTTCGAGCGCCTGAGCCAGGCTCACATTTCTGCCCCTGACAGGCGGAGGGATGAGTTTGGCTATGCGATCGACGTCAGCGTAGGGCATGTCGAGAGCTCTGCCTACATCCTTGATCGCAGCCCTTGAGGCAAGGGTCCCGAAGGTAATGATCTGGCAAACAGAGTCGCGGCCGTAGAGGTCGGCGACGTGATTAATAACCTCGCCTCGCCCACGCACACAGAAGTCAATGTCAATGTCGGGCAAAGATATCCGGCCAGGGTTCAAGAAACGCTCGAAGATAAGGTTGTACTTTAGGGGATCGATATCCGTGATCTCGAGGCAGTAAGCGACCAGAGAACCGGCAGCTGACCCGCGCCCAGGTCCGACGGGAATCGAGTGCTCCCGCGCATATCGAACGAAGTCCCAGACCACCAGGAAATATCCCGCGAAGCCCATCTGCTTAATCATGGCGATCTCGCTGGATAGGCGCGTCTGATAATCGGTGAGCGAATGTTCCAGCTCGTTCCGCAATATCTGTCGATCCCATACCGTCTGACGACGGCGTTCGAAACCGTCCCTGATTACCTTCTCGAAGTATTCATCGATAGAGAGTCCCGCATCCGACTCGGGAATTGGATAATTTGGGAGATAGTTGACGTTCTCCGGTAGGTGTAAGTCGCATCTCTCCGCTATCTCCACGGTGCGGGTCAGTGCATCAGGTAACTCGTCACCAAAGATTCGCCACATCTCTTCTGGCGATCGAACGTAAAAGTTCGGGCTGGGGTAACGGAGGCGATTCGTATCATTGACTGTCTTGCCGGAGCCGATGCACAGCAGGATATCGTGAGCTCGCGCATCTTCGGGCCTCAGGTAGTGCGCATCGTTAGTGGCCACGAGGGGAACGCCCGTTCGTTTGGACAGTTCAACCAGAGGCTTCCGGATACGATCCTGAGCTTCCAGTCCGTGTTCCTGGATTTCGAGGAAGTAGTTGCCCTTCCCCAATATGTCTTCAAATTCGATTGCCGCAGCTGCGGCTTCGTCGAACCTCTCTCTCGCGAGCATTGCCGAAGGAACCCCAGACATACAAGCCGAGAGCGCAATTATTCCCTTGCTGTGTTCAGCCAGGAGCTCCTTATCGATGCGTGGCTTGTAATAGAAGCCTTCGGTGTAAGCCTTCGAAGTCAGGCGGACAAGATTTTGGTAGCCTTCGAGATTCTGGGCCAGCAGGATCAGATGAAAGTTGGCCTTCTCGCCCGGCGCACCGGCTGAACGATCGCTGCGATTCCCCCGGGTGATATAGGTCTCGCAGCCAATTATAGGCTTCACCCCGCGCCCTTTCATGGCGTTGTAGAACGAGATAGCGCCAAACATGTTCCCGTGGTCAGTCATGGCACACGCTGACATACCGAGTTCTTCGGTACGTTTTGCAAGTGGTTTGATCTGTATGGCGCCGTCGAGGAGACTATAGTCAGTGTGCAGATGTAGGTGAACGAATCTTTGATCCGGCATGATTAGAGGAAACCAAATATTGGCAGTCGCCTGGCCAAACAGGAATGGGTTATGAATTCAGTATGACTACGACACTATATCACGCGCTTACTCCCACTCAATCGTGCTAGGCGGCTTAGAACTGATGTCGTAAACAACGCGATTGATTCCCCTGATTTCCGATATCAATCTGGAGGAGACACGAGCCAGCACCTCCTGTGGCAGCCTCGCCCAGTCAGCAGTCATTCCGTCGACGCTCGTCACCGCGCGGATCGCAACCACCCGTTCGTAAGTGCGCTCGTCACCCATCACTCCTACTGTTGAAATTGGGAGGAGCACTGGGAAAGCCTGCCAAACCGAGTGATAGAGTTCCGCCAGCCGCAACTCTTCGTCCAGAATTCTGTCAGCCGCCTGCAGCAGCGTGATCCGCTCTTCAGTTACCTCGCCAATGATTCGTACTGCGAGCCCAGGTCCAGGAAACGGATGGCGTGACAGAATCTCTGGCGGGACGCCCAGTTCCCTGCCGATCAAGCGTACTTCATCTTTAAAGAGCTCCCGCAGCGGTTCAATCAGGCGCAACTGCATCTTCTCAGGCAAGCCACCTACGTTGTGATGACTCTTGATTACGGATGAAGGTCCACGCACGGAAACGGACTCGATCACGTCGGGATAGAGGGTTCCTTGCACCAGGAAGGCCACGTCGCCCAACCTATTTGCTTCGCGCTCAAAGACATCGATGAAGACTTTGCCAATCCGTTTGCGCTTGTCTTCGGGATCGGTCACCCCTTTGAGTTCGTTCAGAAACAGGTGCCCGGCTCGAACTCCCGTAACGTTCAAGTTCATTGACTGCTTTAGCAAAGTCAGGGTTGATTCAAACTCTCCTTCGCGCAAAAGTCCGTTGTCGACGAAAATGCAGGTTTGTCGTTCGCCGATTGCCCGATGAACTAGTGCCGACGCAACGGTCGAATCAACTCCGCCTGAAAGACCGGAGACTACGTTCCCAACTCCGCCAAGCTCCTCGCGAATGCGAGCTGTTTGCTCTTCAATTACTGCGGCGGGTGACCAATCTCCGCGACACTCGCAAATCGAGTAGAGAAAGTTACGCAGCACTTGTGCGCCGAGTGGTGTGTGAGCCACCTCCGGATGGAACTGCACGCCGAATATTCCGCGGCTGGCATCCTCAAAGGCATTCAGCGCGTCATCCGTAACCGCAGTAACTTGAAATCCCGGTGGCACACTGGTCATGTGATCTCCATGACTCATCCACACATCCATTTCCACAGGAAGCCCGGTGAACAAACGACTGTTGGGGTCGGTTACCTTTAGCCGGGCATAGCCAAACTCCCGGCTGGGGGAGGGTTTCACTTCGCCACCCATGTCAAAAGCCAGGACTTGCAGCCCGTAGCAGATGCCGAGTACCGGGCAATCGACGGTTTCCACTAAATTTGGTGGCGGCTTGGGCGCTCCTTCCTGATAAACGGAAGCTGGACTACCCGAGAGAATCACGCCGCGCGGGTTCCTGGCCGCGATTGTCTCGGATGGAGTACTGAAGGGCAGGATCTCGCAGTAAACCCCGGCCTCGCGAACGCGCCGGGCTATGAGTTGGGTATATTGCGATCCAAAGTCGAGTATGATGACGGTTTCGTGGTGATTGGTGGTCAAGAAAGATAACCTCGGATCGTTTTCGTGCGTCTAAGCGAATAGGATTGCTACAAGAAATCGTGGATTATACTTTTGCATCAGCCTAACTCAAAACCGCGAGTTGCTATTTGCCGCGGAGTGGTTAAAGTAGCTTGAAGATGCCGACACTTACTTTGCCAAAGGGAATCGTTCTTCTGTTCATCATTGCGCTCGGCGCAGCTTCAGCCGCACCCACCGATTCCGCACGCTCCATCACCCAGGTTGCCCTCTCTCAACCTCTGACAATTAGGTGGCGTTACGACTCGAATCTGACGCTGAACCTCACGCCGGCATTTGATAAGGAGCGGATCTACCTTCCGCTTGCGGGGGGAACGATCGTTTCGCTCAGGGCACGGGATGGGCAACTCAACTGGCGTTCAGAAATAGGCGGGGAACTTTCGGCATCGCCTGTGGCTGACGACGGAGCGGTTTATGTCGCCTCGGAGATAGGACCAGAAGGCGGAACGTCAGAGGTCGGGGTTCGCCGCGCCAGCGGCACCCTGCGCGCCCTTGGTCGCGAAGGCGGAGTCACGCAATGGATGCGGACGCTGGCTATACCACTTCGCGGCAGTCTGTCGATGAGTGGGAACAAATTGTTCGCTGGTGGAAGCGATGGTCGATTTCACGCTTTTGACAAGGGTAACGGTGAGATCTTGTGGACTCTGCCATACGGCGGGAGTTTCAATTGCCATCCGGTGGCCGCAGATGGAAAAGTCTACGCCGGTAATGACGACGGAAGTCTATTGGCGATCGCAGAGTCTAGCGGGAAGATGTTGTGGCGCTATCGCACTAAGGGATCGGTTCATGGGCCGGTGGCGGTTCGGGATGATACGGTCTATTTCGGATCTGGCGATGGATACCTCTACGCAGTCAGTTCTGTAGATGGTCGTTTGCTCTGGCGCAAACGCACCGGAGCCGGAGTGGAAGCAGTTGCCCTGGTTGACAATGCACTCCTGGTGGCGTCGTTGGATAACTTCGTTTATCGATTTGCCCTGAATGGCCGGCGGACCTGGAAGCGCCAGCTTCCTGGACGGATATCTGCTCAACCCCTAACTGCTGAAGATGGTGCGTTGTTTACACCGCTTTCGAGTCCAGCGGGGGTTGTGCTCGGGTTGCGAGATGGACGGCAGGTAAATTCACTTCCTACGGGTGAGGAGATAACGACGTCTGCGTCGCCGATAGCGGTTGGCGATGCGGTGCTTTTAACTACCGAGCACGGCTTTCTTGCATTCGCACAGCCAAAGGAAAGCCCCAAGACGACTACATCTGCTCCGCTTCAATTTTGGTTTCGCTGAGCTCCGGACGCTTGCGAAAAATGCCAACCACACGCGAAAGCAATCCATGCAAGATATAAAAAATTATCAGCAGGAGCAGGACGTGGCGGGAGTACAAAAAGATGAGCATACCCAGAGCCACGAGCAGGATTATCGTTCGCATGCTACGGCTGCGTGTCCCCACCGTCTTGAAACTCGAGAAACGAAGCGTGCTGACCATCAGCAGGCTTAGCACTCCTACCAGGGTCATAAGCAGCACCGAGTAGATTCTCGCCCTCTCTGATCCATAGTGCAGTAGCGGAAGCGGATTGAAGTGAATTATTGCTGCGATGAGTCCGCCGGCGACCGGAATGGGCAGGCCCACAAAGCTCTTCTTATCGACCTTCATTGTGCCTTCGGCAAGTAGGCGGGGACGGGACGCCTGTACGTTAAAACGGGCCAAACGAAAGGCGCCACACATCAAATACATGAATGACAGAAACCAGGCTAACTGGTGCAGGTCGCTTCCCTCTTTCAAACTGGCGCCAAAACCCCACACATACGCCAGGACCGCAGGAGCGAGACCAAAGGTGACCACATCAGCAATTGAATCGAGTTGAACTCCGATCTCCGTTGTGGTTTTAGTCATGCGAGCAAGGCGGCCATCTAGCATGTCAAAAAGTACCGCCCATCCAATTGCTTTCGCCGCGTTGTCTAAATAGGTAGAGGCATGAACGAGGTCCTGATCTCCCCCGCCGATAAACTGGAATCCTCGACACGCTGCCATCACCGCGTAGAAACCCATACCAATATTGGCGGCCGTGAAGACCGAAGGGATGAGATAGACTCCCTTTCTTAAGCCGCGGCGTTCGGGGTTTTGTACTTGATGCTCAGGAAGCAAATCCACCCGCTCCTATCCTTTTAGCCGGCCAATGATTGTGGTGCCGCCCTGTACTCGCATTCCCGGTGTAACTAAGATCTCAACGGATTCCGGCAGAATGACATCAGTGCGCGAGCTGAACTTGATCAAACCAAAGCGTTCTCCCAGCGCGACCAACTCTCCCTCGTGTTTCCAGCAGATGATGCGCCGCGCCAGGATGCCTGCAATCTGTTTGCACACGATGGTAATGCTGCTTCCCTCAATGGTGAGGGCGTTTTGCTCATTCACCAGACTGGCGTTCTCATCCGTCGCCATTAGGAACTTTCCCTTGGTGTAAGAGACGTCAGTTATCTTGCCGGCAATGGGCGATCGATTAATGTGCACATCCAATGGCGAGAGGAAAATACTTATCAGCGTCGACGAGTCGTCGCGGCCCGGCGCCAACTGGCTCACTCGGGTAACCTTTCCGTCGGCTGGAGCAACTATGACATTGGGGTCGTGCGGCGGATCACGTTTGGGATCGCGAAAGAAGTAAGCCATGAAGCCGGCCAGCAGCACAAGAGGAATGCCAACATACCAATAACCTAGAGCCAACAGGATTATCGACAACAGTGAGGGCGCCAGAATATAAGGAAATCCTTCGCGAGCAATTCTCAAACTTCTCTTCGATCCTCCACTACGACCAAACGATCCGACCGCTTGGAAACCCCGGTCCATATCTTCCACATTTCTGATTGAACCCTACTGCTACACAAAAGGGGACGCGTATTGTACATCTCACGTCCCCAATCATCTCGAACCAGGAGAAGGTCACTTCTCGAGGTGATTTAATGGCCTACGCTGTTAGTCTTCTGGTATTGCAGAATAATCGAGTACATCTGGTCTTTGAGGGCCAGCTTTTTCTTCTTCAGAGTAATCTCTTCCAACTGTTCTTCGTCGCTGGGATAGGTCAGAGCTGACAGTTCACTGAGTCGCTGTTCGTATCGAGTGTGTTCCCTGGCTAATTCACGAAACTCAGGGTCACGAGTCATCAGCTCTTCTTTAAGGCTATCTGTCGTTACAGTGCTCATGGGCGTACAT
>JAMQPI010000166.1 GCA_023717565.1 Pyrinomonadaceae bacterium
CGTTCGGAGGGCGGAACTCAACTTGAAAGGTACTCATCTAATCTCGTTCCGCCCTCCGAACGGCGACCGAGGTGGGATGGGAAGTGCTGTGCTATAAACATCTCACCCCGACTGGGGTGAAACCCGAAGGCTCTCTACGCGTCTTTCTTGCGTGACTTATGTCGAGCAAACCCAGACGAGGCTTTGCCAGCGATAACAACGCCGGGATTCATCCGAAGGTGTTGGAAGCGATTGCGGACGCTAACGCAGGGCATGTAATTGCCTATGGCGACGATCCCTACACCGAGGCGGCAGTCAAACTCTTTCGCCAACACTTCGGCAAAGATGTCGAGGTCTACTTTGTTTTCGGCGGCACGGGCGCGAATGTATTGGGATTAAAGGCTGCCACCGAGCCCCATCATGCAATCATCTGCGCCGACACCGCACACATCAACGTAGACGAGTGTGGCGCTCCGGAACGATTCACCGGCTGCAAGCTACTCTCCCTTCCCACAAAAGCCGGAAAGATCACTGTCGACCAGATTCTTCCGTTCCTGGACGCTGTCGGTTTCGAACATCACGTTCAGCCGCGCGTGATTTCCATTTCTCAAGCCACCGAGATGGGAACTGTCTACCAGCCCCGGGAACTGAAACAACTGTCGGCCTTCGCTCACAAGAACGGAATGCTGTTGCACATGGACGGCGCCCGCATAGCAAATGCGGCAGTAAGTTTGAAGGCCACACTTAGCGCCATTACGAGAGAGGTGGGTGTCGATGTGCTCTCCTTCGGCGGCGCCAAGAACGGAATGATGTACGGTGAAGCCGTCATCTTCTTCGACCGCAGCCTGGCAAAAGACTTCAAGTACACGCGAAAACAGGGCACGCACTTGCCTTCCAAGATGCGCTTTGTCTCAGCTCAATTTTCAGCGCTCTTGTCGAATGATCTCTGGCGGGTGAATGCAGCCCACGCCAACAGCATGGCCAAACTGCTGGCTCAAGAGCTGGCGAAGATCCCTCTGGTGGAGATTTCGCAGCAGGTGGAATCGAACGGGGTGTTTGCGATCATTCCCAAAAAATACATTGCCAAACTGCAGAAGCTGTCTTTCTTCTACACCTGGAATGAGCAGATATCCGAGGTCAGGTTCATGACCTCCTTTGACACCACAGCAGAAGACATCAACGATTTTGTAGCTTTGATCAAAAGGACTCTGAGTTGACACTCCTGGATAATTTGCTGCCAACAGGACGTCGAGTGCCCAGCCTATTTTCGGCTTTGCCACCTCCAGTGCGGTAAAGGCTATGCCTTACCGTAAAGCATTCAATCGTGTCGAGGCTATGCCTCTGCGAGTACTATTGAGGCGCAGCCTCAGTAACCTAGAGTGGTTTCCGGTAAGGCGGAGCCTTACCGCACTGGAGGCGGCAAAGCCGAAAACAGGACGGCGAAATTTTCATTTGTCCGGTAGCTTGGGCTTCGTTAGCTTGCAGTCGACGTCCAGCGACTTGAGGAAATCCAGCAACGCCTGGCGCTGATCTGGCAGAACGTCATGTTTCTCGAGGTTCTTTTTGTCCAGATACTGATTAGGCTTGCCGCCGCCCAGCATGATGTCCAACGCCTCTTCGAGTGTCTTGGCGCTGCCGTCGTGGAAGTAAGGCGCTGATTTGGAGATGTCGCGCAGCGTAGGCGTTTTGAATGCTCCCGTATCCTCAGGTTTGTTGGTAACTTTGAACCGGCCAACGTCCGGCTCTTTCTGGTCCATGCCGATGCCAACATTGTGATACTGCTGGTCGGTGAGCAACACCCCATCGTGACAATTCGTGCACTTGATTGCCTGAAAGACATTCCAACCGCGCACCGCGCTTTCGCTCAAGGCTGATTGGTCTCCGGCCCGGTAGCGATCCCAGGCGGTGTCTCCGCTGATGATCGTTCTTTCAAAAGCGGCGATGGCTTTAACGATATTGTCCGGGGTCACATCGCCGTTAAAGACTTTGTGAAACTGAGAGTGGTAACCTTCGATCGCATTGAGCTTGATGGCTATCTCGTCGGCCTTGGCGCCCATGTTTGCCCCGGTCCACGCTGCCATTGCTTGCTTCTCAAGTGAAGGACTGCGACCGTCCCAGTAAAACTCCTTGTGGTAACCAATATTCCAGAGAGTGGGACTGCTGCGCGGCAACTGTTTATTAAAGGCCCCGACGGCTTTCGCTAATCCATCAGTCAATCCTTTTTCGCAGACGTGGCAGGAGTAACACGAGCGCGAGCCGTCGCCGCTCAGTCGTTCGTCAAAAAACAACTGGCGACCGAGCGCCACCTTTTCGGGCGACATGGGATTGTCGGCGGGGATGGGCATTGCTTCATAAGTGGTCAACTGCTGCGGCAGGGGCAGAATCTCAGGCTGGAACTCGGCTGTTTCTGGCGGTCTCTTACAGCCGATCAGCACGACCACAAATGAAAAAAGAACCACGACTACGACGTAACCGAAGCGAAGCGGATTTTTGGTCATTGAGTCTTCAGCGCGAAGCGCCCTCCATGTTGAGAGAATCTAGCCCTTGAATCGGTGCGCGGATTTTTGCACCGCTGGCGCGAAATGTCTAGCACCCATCTTGGCGCTTCTGCCGCCGGGGCGGTTACACTGCACGCATGCTATCAATTGGATTAATCAAAGAAGCTCACGAACGGCTCCGTTCCCGAATCCACCGCACGCCGGTGATCACTTCGCGCTCATTCGATGAAGCGTCGCGTAGCCAGGTCTTCTTCAAATGCGAGAACCTCCAACGCGCCGGGGCATTCAAGATCCGCGGGGCCACCAACAAGATTCTGTCGTTAACTGACGAAGAGAAACGGCGCGGTGTAGTAGCTTTCTCCTCCGGAAATCATGCGCAAGCAGTGGCGCTGGCCGCAGCCGAAGCGGGTGTGCGCGCGATTGTAGCCATGCCTGACGACGCTCCGAAATCAAAGGTCCAGGCCACTCAAGCGTACGGCGCCGAGATCGTGTTCTACGACCGTCAGGGTGAGGACCGTGAAGCTGTAGCGCACGCGATCGCCGAGCGAGAACACCTGGTGATGGTTCCGCCTTACGACGATTATCTGGTCATGGCCGGCCAGGGCACCAGCGCGCTGGAGCTTTTGGAAGACGTTCCCGACCTCGATTGCATACTGGCTCCCTGCAGCGGAGGCGGCCTCTTTGCAGGAGTGAGCACGGCAGCGAAAGGGATCAAAGCCGAGATTCAATGCTTCGCGGTCGAGCCGGAAACCGGTGACGACACGCGGCAGTCGTTTATTAAAGGAGAGCGAGTCTCTATTCCGCCGCCGCCCACAATCGCCGATGGACTGCGGGTCCAAAGTCCCGGTGCTTTGACCTTCCCGATCGTCCAACAAAACGCCGACGATATTTTGACAGTGTCAGATGCGGAAATTGTGGCCACAATGAAGTTCATGCTCTTCCGCATGAAGACACTGGTTGAACCATCAGGCGCGGCCGCCGCGGCAGCAGTGTTACATGGGCGGTTGCCTTCCGATGGTAAACGCGTGGGTGTGATCCTGTCCGGCGGCAACATCGATCCGGATGCTCTGGCCCGACTGTTGGGGTGAGAAACTCACTCGGGCTAGGCCATGGTGTTGCACTCCGGAGGAGTCCGATGTTTATAGACTAGGACGCAATGATCGTCACGACGCGGTTCGGGGCGGAATGATGCTGGATGAGTACCTGCCAAGTTGAGTTCTGCCCCGAACCGCGCCTGGGATGGAGTTGAGGATCGACTGCTATCACCATCTCGCCCCTCCGGGGTGAAACCTCATGACACCGCGGCTTGAGTGAGCCGATCCTCACATCCACATAAATAACTGGCCGCCTTGTCACCATCTGACAGGCGGCCAGTTTTGTTTAAGGCGGCTCTGTGAACCGCGTGTTATGGGACTGCCTCGACGAACACGAAGACGCGGAAGCTGCCGCTTTGTTGTACTCCGAACAGGAAGTTCAGGTGGATCGACGCGCCGTTGGCCAGCGGTGTTCCCAGCGTCACGGTTCCGGCTGCCAGACTCGAGTTAAGACCACCGCTGGATGGCTGCAACGGCGGTGTTTCCAGCGTGGTCGCCAGGGCAGTCAACATACCACCGCCAGTTACCGTAACGGTTGCGTTAGTTGAGGTCCGCACCCGCAGATCGGCTGTACCCACCGGTGACGGGAACGTCGTGATGTCGTAGATGCGGAACCGCAGCCGCGTGATTGGCGCACCGGTGTTGTTGGTGAACGTACGCCGGCTGGCCAGAGTGCCCAGAGTCGAGTTGTTCGGGATGTCCGGCGTGGTGTCGCGCACTCGGTTTGGAGCTACCGTCTGCGAAACCAGCGGGTCGATCAGTTGCGCCCCAACCTGCGAGTATTTTTTCAGATTCGGACCAGCCAGATTCTCCGGACCAGGCGCTCCCAACGTGGGAGCGTTCTGCCCGACCGCCGTCAACGGTGTGGTCGAGACCAACGTGAAGTCAGCCGCATTGTCGTTGCCGTCCGTCGGCGTCGGTACGTCGTTATTGAACAGTTTGAACTCACGTACGAAACTGTACTGCGAGGTGCTGCCTTCAGCCGGCGTCAAAGTCGTTCCCTCGAGCAACAAAGCGCAGATCCCACTCGTGCTAAACCCAAACCCGACTGCGTCGAGTCTGTTAGCGGTGGAGACCTGGAGTGGGTCGACGGTCGCGAAGAGTCCGACGTTGAAGTCGCTCTCAATGTCGGTCGTCAGCGTGGCATTGCCGGCAGCGGCTCCTATACCGCCGTAGTTGGCCAGGCTGTAAGTGCTACCAACGAACAGGTAATGACCGCGCTGTGGAATTACAGTCGCCGCCGGAATGGTCCCGATCAGCACCGGCAAGGCATCGCAGCTCGCGCCCCGCTTGAAGAGACCATAATCACCTGCGGGAACGGTGAATGGTGTGTCGGTGTTGTTGTAGATCTCCACGAAGTCATCACCTGCGCCGCCTGGGCCACTGGTGCGCAGCTCGGAAATCAATGTCGTACCCGCCACGTTAGCCGTAATTGTACCGAGGCCCTGGCCGTCTACGATCACGGCTCCAGGTGCAGTGTTGACGTTGAGGAAGAGGGTTTCGTCTCCTTCAACAGTAGCGTCCGAACAGACCGTGACCGGGAAGGTCTTGATCTGCTCCCCGACAGCGAAGGTGGCGGTACCACCAGTAACCGACTCGTAGTCTGCACCTCCTACACAAGTACCGCCGGTAGCCGACCCGTTAGCCGTGCTCAGGTTCACAACGATGCCGCCAGTCGGCGCCGGTGTTGAGAGCGCCAGAGTGAAGAGCATTGAGGTAGAACCCGCAACAGGTTCGGCCACTCGGGCATCTCTGACGAAGAGATCGGGCGGAACGGTGACCAACGTCACCGTCGGATCATTCATGCCGCCAACAGATGGATCGTCAGTCAGAAGGTTGATACCGCCGTCGGCTGTGACCGTGCCCTGGTTAGAAACCTGCGGCATGCCTCCGGTGAAGGGATTGTCAACCGTCACCTGGAAAGTGATCGTGACTGATTGGCCAGCCGGCAAGGTGCCGACATTCCAGGTTAGATTGTCACCAACTATGACAGGTTGAGTCGGAAGGCCATCACCCGTCGGCGGTCCGCCTGGTTTCGGTTTCGCTTTCGGTGCGTAGCTCAATCCGGATTCTACTACGACGGCGCTAGCGACTGGTGCCTGGCCCGCAGATTTCGTGGTAGCGGCAACAGTCTGTGGTTGCGGCGATGAGATGAATGGACGGCTGGTGACGCTGTCCGTGTTTGCCAGCGTGGCCGTCTCTTGCGCGGACGCACTGTTGATCCTCTCGACTAAAGCATCCGACCCGAAAGTGATCTTGGTCTCCGGCGCAGCGGGAGGTTGCGTGCAGACCGCGCCGCCGATGAACCCGCCGCCGGTGGGAACTGTGTTGGAGGCAGCTGCTCCGTCCGGGTCGACTCGGGTGATGTTTCGCCCGCGCAGGTAGGCCTGCACTGCAGCGTCGTTGTTATTCGCGCCACTGTAGCCGGGCAGTCTGACCGTGGTGCTCTGGCGCTGTCTCAAGCGAATGTCAGCGGTGTTAGGCAATTGCGCCGTGGCGCCATCGGCACCCTGATCAACGTCATTGGCAAGCACGCCAGCTCCCCCGACATCAACGCAGGAGGTGAAATTCTCTCCCGGAGCCGTACCGTTGTTCAGGTGGATGGCATTGAAATCGTTATTGACGGTGCCCGGATTCGTAGCCGTGTTGCCTGTAATCGTAAAGTTAATGTTGGTGGGATTCCCCAATGTGGTTCCGAGCGTCATGGCAATGGCGTGGTTGTTGTACTGGCGAATTGTATTGTTGTTAACGAGGCTTGTGTGGTCGCCGCCACCGTTCGATTCAAGAGCAATGCCCGATGCTTCGGACGAGCCGGAATTGGGTACCGCTACCACGCCGATTGTGTTGTTCTCGATCCGGCCAGCGAGGATGGCAGCCGTGTTAGCGGCGTTGGCAAAGATGGCGCTGCCTTTGGAATCCCTCAACGTGTTGCCTGAGATGTTGTACGTCGTGTTCCCATTGGATGCGACAATGACGCGGACACCTGCGCTCCCGCTGTTGGTGTGATTATTTGAAAAAGTGTTATTGAGCACGTCAATATCCATTGTGGAATTGGTCTGCGTCGTGGCGTTGATCCAATCGGCCCGAGTGCCCGTGAACGTGCCGCCGCTAATAGTTGCGTTCAAAATCGTACTGGCGCCGGTAGCCTCGAGCCCGATGCCGTTATTGCCATCGTTGAGGCTGTTGAGTCCGATAGTAGTGTTGGTGACGTTCAGCCGGTTCAGCGTGCCGCTCGCGTTCAAGACCCGGACGTTGTCTTCCCACGCGCCGCTGATATTGCATGAATTGATTGCCGCTGAACCGGTCAAACCATCGAAAGAAACACTGCCTTCATCAAAAGCGCCGTTGTTGCCGTTCACACCGTTGATGTTCGAGTTGCTCAGCGAGAAGCCGATGACAGCCGTGCCTCGAATAGCGAAATTATCAAAGTTGTTCAATTGCATGCGATCGAGCGAGACTCCCGAAGTGTTGTTCAGGAAGATGCCCGAGCCCTGGGTCGTGCTGCCGTCGACGCCGGTCTTGTTCTGGATGGCTCCGCCCGTGCATGTCGCAGCTGAAGTGCAGCTACCGCCGTTGCCAGAGACAGTCAAGCCAGCGGTGGTCCCGGTATTATTCAAAATGATGCCGTTGTCTGAGCCGCCGTTTGACGAGATGCTGCGGAATTCCAATTTGTTTGCGCCGATAGTTGTGTTGGCTACGTTGAGAGCCGTGCCGGTTGTTGACGTCAGCGTGTTGACTAATGCCCCTGTCGCAGCTGGAACGCACGGGTTCTCATCGCAAACGTTGACAGTGGCGCCAGAGCCGGTCGCGTTGAACCCAATTCCCGAGGTTGTGCTGACAACCAGACCACCGCGGAACGTAACCGTGCCACCGGTGTTGCTTGCCAGGTTAATGGCGTTGGCCGTCGTGGTGCTGGCATTGATTGCGCCACTGAATGTCGTCGTGCCACCCGTCTTGCTGCCGATGTCCACCGCGCTGGCGGCGTTGTTGGTCTTGTCGATGCTTCCGTTGTAGGTGACGTTAGCGGTGCTCGCGTTTTCCTGATAGGCGATGCCAG
>JAMQPI010000207.1 GCA_023717565.1 Pyrinomonadaceae bacterium
CAGTAGCGTCGGGTCCGGGCGGTGAAGACTCAACAGAGTGTCACGGAGTCAGTACCGTCACGCCGTAGCGTCGGGTCCGGCCATCGCAACTCGAATCCAGTGCTTAAAGTCACCAACCGTGGAAACCCATTGACCCGTAGATTTGTGATCGGAACCGTTGACCCGACGCTACCGCGCTACGGTACTGACTTCATGACACTCGGTTGCGTTTTTGCACAGTCTCTTACGGCAAATGGTTCTGTGGTTGAGCCGTGCTGGGACTGCTTGAACTTAGGTTCCATTGGTTCGATGGCACTTACTATCGGCGGCCTTTGAATGAATCCTTTCAGTGCGTGTTAAACTGTCCCTCTCCAACTAAGGTCATAATTGTTTAGGAAAAGGGATATATTTCAAACTGTGTCTGATGAAAACCATTTGAGAAATTGGCCTTTGATGATTCTCGGGGTGCTTTTTTCGGTTACTTTCGCGCTCCTCTCGACTGCCTGCAAGAGCGATTACCCAGTCTCCGCGCGCCAGAATCGTCCCGGCGAAGCCCAGTCCGCCAGACAAGTCAAGACTGCGCGCGTCGCGGAAACACCATTTGGAGAGGCAGTTACCGTCAACGGCACTCTGGCCGCCTTCGATCAAACAACTGCCAGCGTTAAGGTCCCTGGACGTTTGCGCAGCATCACCGTCGACCTGGGCAGTGTGGTGCGCCGTGGGCAGGTGATCGCGCAGCTCGAGCAGGGGGATTACAAGCTTCGCGTGGAGCAGGCTGAAGCTGCGCTCGCTCAGGCGCGCGCCCGTCTGGGGCTGTCTCCTGACGGCAGAGACGACAAAGTTGATCCCGAACAAACGGGAACTGTGCGACAGGCTCGGGCCGTACTCGACGAGGCGCGAGCGACTCGCGATCGTTCGTTGAAGCTCGTCGAACAGGGAGTGGTGGCCCGCTCAGAATTTGAAACCGCCGATGCCGCTTACAAGGTGGCCGTCAGCCGGTACCAGGACTCTATCGAGGAGATTCGCAATCGTCAGGCGCTTCTGGCCCAGCGTCGTTCAGAATTGTCGCTGGCCCGTCAGCAACTTGCCGACACCGCAGTCTATGCTCCGCTGGATGGGGTCGTACAAGAGAAACGCGCCAGTGTCGGTGAGTACCTGGCGGCAGGCGCCCCGATTGTTAACATCGTGCGTATGGATCCGTTGCGTTTGCGGGCCGAGGTACCGGAGCGTGACGCGCGCAACGTTCGTTCAGGTCAGAACGTCAGGGTTACAATTGACGGCGACACGAACGTGTATGTTGGACAGATCATGCGCTTGAGTCCGGTGATCGCCCAGCAGACTCGGATGCTGATGGTAGAAGCTGACGTTCGCAACAATGGTAACTTACGACCCGGAGCCTTTGCCCGCGCGGAGATTGTGACGGACGATTCGAAGATGGCGGTTACTGTGCCCAACAAGGCTATCGTCACCTTCGCCGGAATCGAGAAAGTAATTCTCGTACAAAACGGCAAGGCTTTGGAAAAGCCTGTTACGACCGGCCGTCGTAATGGTGAGTTGACGGAAATCGTTGCCGGTGTGAACGTCGGCGAAGAGGTTGTCGTTGATCCGGGCAACCTGCAATCGGGACAGGCAGTCGAAGTGGTCGAGTAATTTTTGATTTTTGATTGGTGATTTTAGATTGTGACCAACCTCACCTTGGAGCACATTAGATGGATGAAGAAGAGTTAAAGAAGCGGACGAAACAATTTGGGTTACGGATTATGAAACTAGTTGCTGCGTTGCCAAACACTCCTCAGGGTAGGACAGTGGGAGGCCAGCTTGTTCGCGCGGGAATCTCAGTGGGCGCCAATTACAGAGCAGCGTGCCGCTCGCGTTCAAAGGCAGAGTTTACTGCCCGACTTGGTGTAGTTGAGGAAGAGGCGGACGAGAGCGGTTATTGGTTGGAAATGATCATCGAAGGAAAACTGATGAAGGCTAGGCTTGTGGAACCTTTATTGACCGAGGCGAATGAACTCGTGGCCATTATGACTAGTTCTCGGATCACCATACATAAGAAGCAACTCGCGGATAAGAAAAACACAACGCGAGTGCAAAAATCAAAATCAACAATCAAAAATCAAAAATCTAAAATCACATAGTGCAAAAACTCGCTGAAATCTGTATTCGCCGTCCGGTCTTCGCCACAATGATCGTGCTTTCGCTGGTCGTTGTTGGTGCGGCCAGCTTTTTCCGTCTGGGCGTCGATCGCTTTCCCTCAGTAGATCTTCCCACCGTCAGTGTGCGCACCGCTCTGCCCGGCGCCGCACCCGAAGAAGTTGAATCACTGGTTACACAGCAGATCGAAGAAGTTGTTAACACAGTCGACGGGATTGACGAGCTACGCTCGATTTCGGGTCAGGGTACTTCCTTTGTCATTGCTACCTTCAAGCTTGATCGCAACCTAGACACAGCGGCTCAGGACGTTCGTGACCGCGTTAGTACTCTCGGTCGAAATTTGCCGGAGGATGCCACGCCACCGGTAGTCCAGAAGTTCGATAACGACAGTACGCCGGTAGTAACGATAGCCCTCACTGCCGACAGGTCTATTCGTGAGCTTACCGAGTTGGCGGACAAGACCGTGCGCGTGCA